>CAMYNX010000001.1 GCA_947259875.1 uncultured Gammaproteobacteria bacterium
TGAACAAGAACTGGCAAAGTCGATACAAAAGTATCGAAAAAGTGATTACGGCCAATATCTTGCAAACCTTTTACCGGCAGGGTAACACTTTTTTGCTTTAGTAATCGGCCATCCCTATTAGCCATCCATTGTGTAGATACAGTGACTTTAAATAAAGAGTCGTTATCGCTCTATGCGCCGGTACATTCGTGGTGGCGAAATCGTTACTTGATCGGTCAGATGATACGACGTGAAGTATTAGAGCGATACAAGGGTTCGGCATTTGGATTGATCTGGTCGTTCGCGCATCCTTTGTTGATGTTGTTGGTGTATATGTTCGTGTTTGGAGTCGTTTTCAAGATGCGGTGGGGAGTCGAACAGGACAACAATGTTCAATTTGCAATTGTGCTATTCGCGGGCTTGATAGTTCATGCGTTATTTTCGGAGTGTCTTATTCGCGCTCCGTCGTTGATTTTGTCGAATACGCATTTTGTCAAAAAAGTAGTATTTCCTCTCGAGACATTAATCATCGTATCTACAGGCACAGCGTTATTCCACATGGGCGTAAGCGTGGGAATACTGCTGTTGTTTTTTTTGTTCACCCATTTCACGATTCATTGGACAGTAGTGTTCCTTCCGGTAGTGCTGTTTCCGTTGTTATTAATGAGTATGGGGGTGTCTTGGTTTGTGGCGTCAGTTGGCGTATTTCTTAGAGACGTCGCTCAGATTGTCGGCATTCTGTCGACGGTGCTGTTGTTTTTAAGCCCCATCTTCTATCCGCTTTCGGCCGTTCCCGCGGCGCTGCGCCCTTATTTATACCTCAATCCGTTAACATTGATCATCGAACAAGTACGAAAAGTAGTGATCTGGGGCGATGTTCCTGAGTGGGGACCCTTGTCGGCGTATTTTCTTGTTTCTTTGGTCGTCATGTGGTGTGGCTACTGGTGGTTCCAGAGGACTCGGAATGCATTCGCAGATGTCGTCTGAGATCGCAATACAACTGACAGATATCAGCAAGTGCTATCAGACGTACTCACAGCCGGCGTATCGACTATTGCAGGCACTTTATGGGCGTCGGAAAAAATTATACGATGAATTTTGGGCCTTAAAGGACATAGACCTAGAGATTTATAAGGGTGAGACCCTAGGCATAGTCGGGAAAAACGGGTCTGGCAAGTCCACATTGCTGCAAGTTATTGCCGGGACATTGGCGCCCACCGGCGGTTCAGTGGAAACCCATGGCAGGATATCAGCATTATTGGAATTGGGGGCGGGTTTCAATCCAGAGTTCACCGGTATCGAGAACGCGCGGTTCAATGCGTCGATCCTAGGGATAAGCCGGGATGAGATAGAAGAGAGTCTGCCGGCGATCATCGAATTTTCAGAACTCGGCGAGTTCGTTTATCGGCCCATAAAAACCTATTCGAGCGGAATGTATGTGAGATTGGCATTTTCCGTCGCGATAAACATGAAACCCGATATATTTATTATCGATGAAGCGCTAGCTGTCGGTGATATACGCTTTCAACGAAAATGCTTTCGTAAGTTGGAGGCGATGCGAACCAGTGGCATAACGATATTGTTTGTCACCCACGCCACGGAGAGTGTGGTAAACCTTTGTAATCGAGCCCTGTTTATAGATAACGGGCAGACGATCGCTTTGGGTGAGCCGAAACAGGTAGTTAACCAATATCTTGAGTCTCTTTTTAGCAGCGAGCACGAAAAGATTCCCCAAAAAGTGCCGGCTCAGCCACCCGTGGCACTAGCGCCAAGTGTGGCGGGGCCATCGATGCGGCAACTGAATCTGGATCCTGAAATCGATGGCTGCACGACACGGCCTACCTACAACAAGACCGAATACCGTTGGGGAGACGGACGAGCACGAATCATCGATTACCTATTACTCACTGATGACAATGAAGTATCCCATAGTGTGTCACGGGGAGACACAATCGAATTGAAAATGGCGGTTCAGTATGCACAGGACCTAGATGATGTGATCTATGGTCTCACGGTGAAAACAGTAGATGGAACCACCGTATACGGGACCAATACACGATTACAGAATCTTTCAATCTCGAAGAAGCAAGCAGGGGAAATCGCAGTAATTTGTTTCAAGTTCACGGCGCACCTGATGCACTCGGAATATTTCTTGTCTCTCGGAATCGCGGTGGACGATGATAGTAAAGACAATATCGCCATAGACCGGCGCTATGACCTGATACACCTTCATGTGACCGGTGAGGATGACTCGTTCGGACTAGCCTCGTTGAACGCCGTCATTGAAGAAACGGTTGCGAATTCAATTAATGGTAATCTGCAGCAGGCCAAAACCAGTTGACCGGCCTAATTGATCACAACAAGCTCGTTGCTCAGGATGAGATCTATGTATTTCCTGAGCAACAGGATATGGGATTTGTTTATTCGGACGGCGCCCCCGCGGAGGACTATCTCAGATCAATCCTTCAAGAGGCTAAGGACTTATCTAGCACGTCTTACGAGCTGCAAGAAATGATCAAGGATTGGCCGTCGGAATACCATCTAAGTAACCGACGCGCCAATTTACTTCGGGGACTGAACTTCAGCAGAGTTAAGCGTGTTCTGGAGCTGGGTTGTGGGTGCGGTGCCATTACGCGATACCTTGGTGAACAGGATATACATGTTGATGCCGTGGAGGGTAGTCGAGTTCGTGCGGAATTGGCGCTAATTCGATGTCAAGGCTTGGACAATGTGAACATCATTCAGGCCAACTTTAATCAGCTAGCCGTACCGACAGACAGTTATGATGCAATATTACTGATAGGAGTTGCGGAATACGCCAAGCGCTTCTGGTCGGAAGAAGGCACGGACCAGGAAGCGTTGATTCACTTGCTGTCGAACCTCAAACGCTCACTTACGAGTGATGGATTCTTAGTCATTGCCATTGAAAATCGGGCGGGACTCAAGTACGCCTTTGGCGCTCATGAAGACCACTATGGAAAGCGCTACATCGGCATCCACAATTATCCCGAATCCGCTGGTATACGCACTTATACCAAGAGCGAGTGGTTTGAGATTACGGCAAAGTCAGGATACCAATCGAGCAAATACCTGTATCCATTTCCAGATTACAAATTACCGTCAGTGATCGTATCCGACAATTATATCGCTGAAAATCCCCATGCCTACTGTCACCTCGAGGACACCGCTTCGCGCGATTATTTTTCCCCTTTGCACCTGGGATTCTCCGAATCGTTGTGTTGGGAGGCCATGCATGCTGCGAAATCGTTGGACCGCTGTGCTAATTCGTTCTTGATATTGCTCGCTGATGACACCGCGACGCTGAATACCGTTGGCGGTCTCGACTTCGTTCAGTTGCCGGGTTTTCGAAGGCCTCTGGCGACCACTTGTTTGGTTTCAAAGACCGCTGGTCAAAGTGTTGTCAAACGCGAAAGGCTCTTGGGGGGCGGGTCCGTTATCGAATTGGACGGAATCAGGCATCACGTTGGGGAGGAATTGTTCGTACGCGGTCCGCTATTGTCGGTTGAGTGGGTGCGAAGTTTGTTGATGCATAATGACCCCAGTCATTTTGAACAACATCTGCAACGATATTACACATTTATTAGCACATATGAGAAGCAACACAATAAAAGGCTACCGATTGACATAATTCCCTCCAATATCGTCGTCTCGGATATTGATAACTCCTATGTGGTATTTGACCAGGAATGGGAGGTGCAATGGAAAATTGAGCCTGCTTTTCTCTTGTTCCGATCTCTCGTTTGGTTCGCGCTGCGCCACCAACCCAGACGAGCTCTGGAAATCATTCGACGACATCGAAAAATTACCGATGTGCGTTCGTTCGTGGAATACGGATTTGATGTTGTCGGCGGACTCAACAAGTCCGTCATCGATGACTTCATCATGCAGGAAACGGGGTTTCAACAACGCATACAAGGTGATGTGATTAAGCCGATAGACCTGGACAAACCGCTCATCGGTGACGTTCACATAGAAGAGCCCTATGCGACGGTGTATTGGCGAGCTGACGAAGCATCCTACGCGGAGTCAAATTCTGTTGTTGCCGACATCAATTGGGATGGTGAAAGACAGTGCTTGGTCTTTGATCTTCCGAGTAGTGCTAGTTCCATGACCCAGTTCCGTTTCGATCCTATTGAGATCGGGCGGCCGGAAGATATGGGTTTCCTGCATCTGTACCGCATTGAGGTGTTCATCTGCGGTGACGATGGTAGCGAGGAGTCAGTTTGGAAATTGCATGACGCCCAGGAGATCGTCAAATATGGGTCATTAACCCGGATTGTATTTCACCATGCTTCGCTGGGATCGGTGTTCCTGCTCACCGGTGAAGACCCTTATATCGAATTTCCGTTTTTGCCCCGAAATGAAATTGGACCCCAGGAACATTACCGAATCGAGGTTGAGCTACGTGCGCCAAAAACACCCGAGTACTTGTTACTCCTTGATGCGCATTTGGTGTTGCGGGATCATCTAGAGAAGTCGAAGCGAAAGATCGAGTCGCTTGAAATAGACGAAAAAAAGCTGCAAGAACTCGAGGCGATCAAGAATTCAGGAGTTTGGCGATTCGCGCGTAGAGCGAAATATATTCTAAATGAACGAATTCTGGTTCCTGGAAGGCAGTTACGCAGTGTGTTGAGATTGATTCGGCGTTCCGGTTGGCGCGAAGGTTTCCGGCAGGGCCTGAGCAGGGCAAGAAGGACACTGGAGATTACGCTCGGGAAACCGGTTAGTGAGCGTCACCCGTCGAAGACCGCCTACGAAATTTGGCTCGAGACAAAGACGGAAAAGGTCGCAAGGTTTCCGCGGTCCGCTTCCGGGCAGCAGCCACTCATCAGTATTGTCATGCCGGTTTACAATGTCGATCCTGGTGTCTTACAACGCGCGATCGGCTCTGTAAAAGCGCAGACATACAAAAACTGGGAGTTGTGTATCGCCGATGATGCGTCGACAAACAAAAAGACGCGGCAGTTCCTCGAGCAACTAGATGATGCGAAAGTTCATATTATCTTTCTAAAGGAAAATCAGAATATATCTGGCGCATCAAACGAGGCGGCCAAGCTCGCCTCTGCGGAGTATATTGCGCTGTTGGATAACGATGATGAATTGGCGCCTAATGCGCTCGAGGAAATTGTAAGCCTTGCGCTCCAGACCGATGCGCACATTATCTACAGTGATGAAGATTTTATTCGTATCGACGGCAGGTTGGATTTCCCCCACTTTAAACCTGATTATTCCCCGGATCTTTTGCTTTCTCACAACTACATCACACATTTTTTGGTTTTACGAAAATCATTATTTGATCAGATCAATGGATTTCGCACTGGCTATGACGGTGCCCAGGATTACGACTTGTTGTTACGTGCGGTGGAGCAAACGGATAAGATTTCCCATGTACGCAAGCCGCTCTATCACTGGCGGATGTCTAAACGATCCACGAGCCTAAATCCAACGGTCAAGCCCGAAGCGCATGATAATGCAAGAAATGCCTTGCGTGAGGCACTTTCACGACGTGGTATTGAGGGGTCGGTCGAAGACGGGAATCTTCCGCATTTTTTTCGCGTGAAACGACGCCTCGTTTCCACGCCCCTTATATCCATTATCGTTCCCTTTAAAGACAAACCTGACTTACTGAGTGACTGCCTTACCACTGTACTGGATAATACGACCTACCCGGAGTTCGAAATACTTGGTGTTTCTAATGACACCTTGACGGTAACCACATATGACGTGATGAATCACTTGCAAAAGAAAGATCGGAGGGTTCGTTTCATTGAGCATAACGTGCCTTTTAATTTTTCACGTATAGTGAACTATGGTGTCGGTGAATCAAAGGGCGATCACATCGTTCTATTGAACAATGACATCGAGATCATCACCCCGGACTGGTTGGAGTCGTTGTTAGAGCACTCACAACGTCCCGAAGTGGCAGCGGTCGGAGCCAAACTCTATTATCCCAACAATACGATCCAGCACGCGGGTATCATGATTGGTTTGGGTGGTTATGCAGGCCATGCACATAAAAACTTTCCGGCAGCGTCGAAAGGTTATTTTAATCGCCTCAATGTGATTCAGAATGTTAGCGCGGTGACCGGTGCATTGATGATGGTTGAACGTAGAATTTATGATGAACTTGACGGCTTCGACGAAGAAAACTTTGGTATCGCCTACAATGACGTAGATTTTTGCTTACGCGCCATGGCCCAGGGGTATCTAAATGTGTTTACACCGTATGTTGAGGCTTATCATCATGAATCGATTTCCCGGGGTTACGAAGATACAAAAGAAAAAATAGCGCGATTCGATATAGAAAAGGAAAATCTTCATCAACGGTACCGTGATCTGATTCATGCTGGGGACCGCTACTATAATCCGAACTTTGATCAAGGACGTGACGATTTCTCAATATGAGCATGTCTTATGGCCTGGTTAATTAATAGACTAAATAATTTGACCCGGCTCGAGCGGCGACGTATCGACGTTACGTTAACGCGTATCCATAAAAGACCGGCGTTGATGTTCTTGTTTAATGCGTTTCTGCTCACCATTAACGCCTTCGTTCGCCTCAAATTGCTGATCGTGCGCGTACTGCAATCAATGCGCTTAGTGCATGGAGACGAGCGCCGTTTTGATACCCAGAGCTTATTGATACCGTCGACGATGATTCCGAGACATGTACCGGAATCCCCCCGGGTGTTGTTAGTCGTAGAAGATAGTATTGAGCAATGCTTTCGTTATCGTGTCCAACAGAAGCTGAAACAGTTAGCGCGGCGACATATAGCTGCAGAATGGGTTTCGTGGCGGGAAAATGCTTTGGCAAGGGAGAAGCTGCACTTGAACGATATTATTATCTTTTATCGGGTGCCCGGTTTTCCAGATGTGCTAAACACAATTCAGTACGCGCGCGCAATCAACAAAGTGGTTGTCTATGATGTGGATGATTTGGTGTTTGACCGTGAGCGATTAACAGAAAAATTCAGACGCCATAGCGGTCAATTGTCTGCGCACGAACGAGATGCGATGCTCAAAGGGGCCGGGCTGTATCAGAGCGCGCTACAGGAATGTGAGTTTGCCATTACAACCACAACGCCTCTCAAAAGTGAGATCGAAAAACTCATTGGCAAAGGCAAGGTGTTTGTGCTGGCCAACGGATTGGATGAACTGGCGGAAAACGTAGCGGACAGTCCGCATGCGCCAAAAGACGAAGATCATATTGATTTGTTCTATGGCAGTGGGACAAAGACCCACGACGAGGATTTTGAGTTGGTAAGCGGCGTCTTGGAGCGATTGCTGTCCGAGTTCGATAGGCTTCGGCTGATTGTTGTGGGTTATTTGACCTTGCCTGAATCATTTAATGCACACGGCGACCGGGTGATCAAACTTCCAATCATGCCATTTGAATCCTACCTCAGCGTATTGTCGCAGGCGGATATAAATATTGCGCCGTTGGAGCCGGGTGTATTCGCTGACTGCAAAAGCGAGATCAAGTGGTTGGAGGCGGGTAGATTTAGCATACCGTCGGTTGTATCGGCGACGCAGACCTACAAAAGCGTAATAACTCAAGGTGTCGATGGCTTTACCGCGAAGGACACAGACGAATGGTATGGCTGCGTGCACAAGCTGATCGTTGACGAAGCGTTGCGCAGAGAAATGGGGCAACGGGCGTGCAAATTAGCAAGAGAAAAATACGGACTGCAAGCAATGACTCAGAACCTGGCCGCTATTGTTCGATCCGTGGTTCAGCAGTCACAGAAAAGTGGAACGCTGACTAACAGTCCAAATAACAGACAAAGAATACTCTACGTCAATACAGTCTACCCGCCAAATGCGATCGGCGGCGCGACGGTTGTTATGAAAAACACAATTGACGAAATTCGTGCAAATTATGCTGGTGAGTTTGAAACTTCGGTTTTCACCTGCGATGGTGTTAACCCGACGCCATATCAATTATTCGAGTATGAATGGGAAAGAGTACTGGTTACCGCTTTGAGCATGCCGACGCATCCCGACTTGGAATGGAGGTATGAAGATCAGAATGTTTGCCAATTGTTCAGAAAGTTTCTGGAGTATCAAAAACCGGATCTCATACATTTTCATAGTATTCAAAGATTGACTGGTTCAGTGCTGCAGGCGGCATACGAAGCGAATATTCCGTTTGTGGTCACCGTACATGATGCTTGGTGGTTGTCGGACCATCAATTTCTTCTCGATGACGAAAGTCGTGTGGTTGATGCACAACAGATGAATCCGATCATCGCCGCGCGTACGAGCAAGGATATTGTGAGCAGCATTGCACGCACACGTCATTTGGCCAAACTGTTGATGCGGGCCAAAAAATTATTGGCGGTGTCGGACTATCAGGCAGATCTTTACAAGAAAAATGGTTTTTCTCGAATCTTGGTCAATAAGAATGGCGTTGATCCATTTGTAGACGCGAGCATAGCAGGCGTTGCAGCAGGAAAATTACGTCTGGGCTATGTGGGCGGGCTATGCATTCATAAAGGATACTACTTTTTGAAGAAAGCGCTTGAAGAACTCATGCTGGAGAATATAGAGATACAGATTATCGATTTTGACCTCGCCAGCGGCGAGCAGCGATCTGAGCGATGGGGTGGTACGGATGTAAAAATTGTCCCCAGGCTTCCAGTGGAACGCATGAATGAATTCTACGAAGATATAGAGATTCTCGTAGCGCCATCGTTGTGGCCCGAGAGTTTTGGTTTGGTGACGCGTGAAGCCGCATTAATGGGGCGGTGGGTAGTAGCAAGCAACGCGGGGGGGCTGGCTGAAGATCTTCAACCCGGTACCAATAGCCACGTTTTCGATCCTGGAGACAACGAGGCGCTAAAAGATATTCTCACCGAGTTGGATAGTAATTATGAACAATACCGGCAATTGATTCCTTTATCGGATCAAGCGCAAGGTAAAATTTGGTCTGTCTCAGAACAAGTTCGACAATTAGTCGAATTGTATGAAAGCTTACTGCCTCACCGCCTAGGAAAGAAAAACGGTGCGGACCGAGCACTCGCCTGTGAGGTCGTATAGGAGTCGCAAATGGAATTATCAATTGTCATACCGGTGTTTAATGAAGAAGCGAATCTCGTACCGCTATTCGACGAACTCAAAGCGGCTCTTTTAAGTTACAAGGCTTATGAAATCGTTTTTGTCGATGACGGTAGCACTGATAGTAGTTTTTCTATATTGAAAAAGATTCAAGAATCGAACCAACAAGTCCGGCTCATACGATTTCGCCGTAACTTCGGGCAAACAGCGGCGTTAGCCGCAGGATTCAAATATGCTGAGGGGGATGTGATCATCACTATGGATGCGGATTGTCAAAATGATCCCACGGACATTCCTAAGCTACTTGCCAAGATTGATGAAGGACACGATCTCGTTAATGGGTGGCGCTATGATCGTAAGGACCGATTTTTGTCGAGGAAACTACCGTCGCAAATTGCCAATTTATTGATTTCGTGGACTACTGATGTCAAGTTGCATGACTATGGCTGCACCCTCAAGGCGATAAGAAAGGAAGTAGCGAAGAGCATTACATTGTACGGCGAACTACATCGTTTTATCCCGGCTGTTGCTAGTTGGATGGGAGTGAATATCGCCGAAGTCAAAGTCAATCACCGACCACGTAATTCGGGACAGTCAAAATATGGAATATCCAGAACTTTTCGGGTGTTACTCGATCTGATTACCGTTAAGTTCTTGCTGAGTTACTCGGGACGGCCCATTCATTTTTTTGGTCTCCCCGGATTAGTCTGTGGTTTTATCGGATTTTTGTTGGCGTTGTATATGACAATAGAGCGTTTGTTTTTTGGAATCGCGCTAGCCAATAGGCCGCTGCTGTTATTTTCGGTTTTGCTGATACTTATCGGTATCCAGTTTATTGTTTTTGGATTGCTGGCGGAGTTACAGACCCGGACCTACCACGAGACGCAGAACAAGCCGATATTTGTAGTCAAAGAAACGCATGGGTACAACTAAGTTTGATTTCCAAATTTATGCTGTACTCGTCACTTTCGATCCTGATATTCACGCTCTAACCAAATGCCTGACGAAATTACGATCTCAAGTTCAAAGAATCTTGGTCGTCGACAATCTATCGAAAAATATCGACGATATTCACAGAACGGTGGATGCCAATCAAAATGTTGAACTAATCGCCCTTGAACAAAACGAGGGCCTTGGCCGGGCGCATAATGTCGGAATAAAAAAAGCCACGGAAGGCGGCGCGACTCATGTTCTGCTGTTGGACCACGATAGTATTCCGAACGCGGACATGGTTGCCAACATGACAGCGGTGCTAGGAGAGTTGACGGCGAGCAACAGACGAGTGGCGGCGGTGGGTGCTCGCTATTTAGGTTCCTATGTTGGGAATGAGTCGTTTTTTGTGCAATTCGGTTGGCTCAAATTTCGGCAAGTGTTCTGTTCGGAAGATGACAAACGCTATGTTCGTGCCGACTTTTTGATTTCGTCTGGCTCTTTGATCCCTGTCTCCGTCTTGGAAGAAATTGGGGGCATGGACGAGCGCCTGTTTATTGATCATGTAGATACGGATTGGTTTTTGCGCGCAAACCACAAGGGTTATCCGTCCTATGGTGCGTGTGATGCTCTCATGGAACATGGCCTGGGGGAACAGACATATCGAGTTTGGTTGGGTCGATGGCATTACCTACCGAAACACAAACCGTTCAGGTATTACTATATTTTCCGGAACAGTATCCTGCTGTACAAGCAGCCATATGCACCGACTAAATGGATGATCAACGATATAGTCCGTCTTCTGTTTATATTTGTGTTTTATTCGCTGGTTTCCGATTCACGATGGAATCTGCTCAAGATGATCTCCCGCGGTGTTACGGATGGTTTTCGCGGAGTGACAGGCGGAAGGGTTACACCTTCTAGAGGTTCATGCTAGCGAACAAAACAGTAACGGCTGTAATCGTGAACTACAATGCGGGCGACTGGTTGGAAAAATCGGTGACATCTTTGATTAGCTCCAGTATTCCGATGTCTGTCTATGTGGTGGATAACAATTCTACAGATGGCAGTATTCAGCGGGTTAGACGAATCGAGGAGCGGCGAGAACTAAAGATCATTGAGAATGAAGAGAATAGGGGATTTGCGGCGGCGAACAATCAGATTCTGAACACCGTCTCAAGTGATTATTATGTATTGCTAAACCCTGATTGCAAAGTGGGGCCGGATACGGTGAATAAAGTGTTGGCTGCCATGGAACAAGATAAACGTATCGGGTTGGCTAGTTGTTTGATACGTGATCCTGACGGAACGATTCAGCAAACCTGCCGGCGGAGGTTTCCTACGCCATGGTCAGGGTTCGTAAGGATATTGGGATTGCATCGTGTTTCTCGAAACAATCCTGTGTTCGCCAATTTTGACCTTGGCGGGCAACAAACGGGAAATGGTGTCGAATTCGTGGAGGCGGTATCGGGCGCTTTTATGGTCGCCAAAGGAGACGCTATTCGCGCTGTAGGCGTTTTAGATGAAGGTTATTTCATGCATTGCGAAGATTTGGATTGGTGTATGCGGTTTTGGAAATCCGGTTACAAGGTTGCCTTTGTTCCGGGAGTAGAGGTGATCCATGCCAAAGGAGGTAGTAGTGGTTCTAAAAAGTGGAAGGTCAACTGGCATCTTCATCGAGGTATGATACGTTTTTACAGTAAGTTCTATAAAGAAAAATATCCACTACCGCTAATGTGGTTGGTGTTTGCCGGTGTCGGTTTAAGATTTGTGTTGAAAAGCACGAACTTGTTGTATGTGTCGCTGACTTCAGCGATTGCCAACAAAACTTAATTGGACTCGCAACGAGCAATATTTGTTACCGGTGCCACCGGTGTCGTGGGATTTCCCTTACTATCATCATTGGCTGATCGTGACATGAATGTTTATGCGATCAGCCGGTATAAACAAAGTTTGTTACCGAATTCTCGCGTTCGTTGGATCAAATTGGATCTTGACGGTGTTTCTGATACGAGCGGACTAGCGAATGCCGACGTGCTCATTCATGCGGCTCCTTTATGGCTACTACCCAAGAATATTAAGTTATTCATCCGCAGTGGAGTAACGCGCGTGATTGCGTTCAGCTCGACCAGCGCTGAGACCAAGTCCGATACACGCGACCATAAGGAACGAGATATTGCAGATAGATTACAACGGGCGGAAAAAGAGTGTCGTTGTCTCTGTCAAGATCATGATGTAGCCCTTACGGTGTTTCGTCCAACCCTGATTTATGGTTTCGGACGTGACCGAAACATCACAACCATTGCACATTTTATTAGAAGATTTGGTTTTTTTGCCGTTGCGGGAGAAGCCAAAGGAAAGCGGCAACCTGTACATGCCATGGATCTCGTAGCGTCATGCATTAGTGTGATCGATAATTCTAAATCGATGAATCGCACGTACAATCTCAGTGGCGGCGAGGTGCTGACTTATAAAGCCATGATTGGACGTATTTTTGAGGGACTTGATAAACCGTCACGGATAGTACACTTGCCTGTGAGTCTGTATCGTATGGGGCTGCGCTGTATGTCGGTGTTAAAAGGACGGTCTTCTTATTCACCGGATGTCGCCGATCGAATGAATCGAGATCTTGTCTTTAGTCATCAACAAGCGACAACGGATTTTGGATATCGACCCGCTAAGTTTTTGATCGATCCCGATCAGGACTTGAATCTTAATTAAGAGTGGGAAACTTTATCCCGTATTTGGTTCTCTCTATTGCAGGAAGTTTCTTGCTTGCCGTTATCTTGACCTGGGCAGCAAAGAACTATGCGATACGAACTGGCATTGTGGACAGCCCAAATCAACGTAGTTCGCATTCTATGGATACCCCACGTGGAGGGGGCATGGGCATTGTGGTCCCAATGTTAATTGCCTTGTCCATAATGATGATGAGCGGCTCTTATGAACGGCGTACTCTGATAGTCTTCTTGTTCGTAGTCACCTTATTGGCGATTGTCGGTTGGCTCGACGACAGATATGAACTTCATTTTCTTGTACGAATAATTGCACAGATCTTTGGCGGTGTAGTTGTTTTGAGTGCCATAGGTTCATTTGAATACCTGGAAATCGCTGGATATGCCGTTCAATTGGATTTCCTTGCGCCTGTGATGACGCTCTTGTGGTTCTTGTGGATGACGAATTTATATAATTTTATGGACGGGATTGATGGTATTGCAGCAGGACAAGGAGCGGTCGCAGGCTGCTTCCTGGGTATCTGGTTCTCGATCCACGATGACCACGTGATGGCTTTGTTTAGTTATGTAATAATGGCGGCCTCATTGGGATTCTTGGTTTGGAATTGGGCACCAGCGCGTATATTCATGGGCGATGTGGGCAGCTCGACTTTAGGTGGGGTGTTTGCCGTGATAGCTCTGGTTGCCTATAAGACACACCAAATACCATTCGGGGCATTTGTGTTGCTATTCGGCGTTTTTTTAACGGACGCTACGATAACCCTGATCAAGAGAGTTTTTCAGGGCAAGGTATTCTGGCACGCGCATCGAGAGCATCTATATCAACGAGCAGTCATCGCCGGATGGAGCCATGCGCAGGTAACCACGACCGTTATCATCACTTCCGTATTCATGGCGATATTGGGGACCCTTGAAATGCTTCACGTTAGCCCGGTGTATCTGTGGGTACCGTTAGGCATACTTGTACTCGGGTTGCTCACACTGATTGTCCTCAAAAAATGTCTTGTTACCGACAAATAGAATGAAACAGCATCTGACAAGTGTTGGCAGGCATCTGCGTAGCATCCGCTATCGCTGGCAAGTCATGCTTCATGATCTTTGCATGATACCGGTTGCGTGGTTGTCGGCCTACTGGCTACGTTATAACTTGAGCGATATTCCTGACGAGTTTCTTCATCAGGCATTCGTGGTGCTTCCGTGGGTGATTTTCGCGCAAGGTGTGGTTTTGGTCTTGTTTGGCACTCATCGGGGCTTATGGCGATTTACGTCATTGCCTGATCTTGTGCGGATACTCAAGTCAGTAGTGGTAGGAACAACGCTAGTCGCACTGCTGATATTCCTAATTACCCGACTCGAGTACGTTCCGCGGTCGGTATTTATTTTATATGCCATCTTGCTGGCTGGAGTATTGTGTGGTTCTCGATTACTGTTTCGAATGATCAAGGATCAAAATTTAAGTACCGCGATAGAAAAGCGTGCGCTTGTGATTGGCGCCGGTGCAGCTGGTGAACAACTCGTCAGAGATTTGCGACGTAATACGAAAAGAATCTGTGAGCCCGTAGCATTTGTAGATGATGACCCTGCAAAAAGCGGCAAAGAAATACATGGGATACGTGTGGTGGGCTCCTGCGGTGTCATCAGAGATCTGGCTGAACGTTGGAATATCGAATTAATATTTATTGCCGTACCTAGCGCAACTGATAAACAGATGCAACGCATTGTTGGACTGTGTGAACAATCCGGGATCGATTTTCGGACTCTTCCTGCCATAAACGACATCGTAACTGGTCAAGTAAGTCTGAGTGATATGCGCGAGGTGCGCATCGATGATTTACTGGGTCGGGATCCGGTGCAGCTAGATTGGGGCCAGATAAAACGTGGATTGAACAATAAAGTAGTGCTAGTAACCGGAGCAGGTGGGTCGATCGGCAGTGAATTGTGCCGTCAGTTGATCAGCGTGGGACCGAAGAAGATTATTCTTTTCGAGAATAGTGAATTCAATCTCTACCAAATCGAACAAGAGTTGACCCGAAATCATCCAGAATTGAATTGTGCGGCAATTCTTGGAAATGTGTGTGACCGAGCCGCGGTTCATAATATCTTCCAACGTTATACGCCGCAGATCGTGTTTCATGCAGCTGCGTATAAGCACGTTCCATTGCTGGAGGGACAACTCAGGGAGGCCGTAAAAAATAACGTTATCGGCTCTTGTGTTGTTGCTAGACAGGCGTCGAAAAGTAAATGCGAGAAATTCGTTTTGATTTCGACCGACAAAGCAGTAAATCCGACCAGTCTAATGGGTACGTGTAAGCGGGTAGGCGAAATATATTGTCAAGCGCTTGACACACAGTCTGATACAAAATACGTCACCGTCAGATTCGGCAACGTATTGGGCTCTGCGGGTAGTGTCGTCCCTCTATTTCAGAGGCAGATCAAAGAAGGCGGACCCGTGACTGTTACCCACCCTGATGTTACGCGGTATTTTATGACAATCACTGAGGCTACCCAATTGATTCTCGAGGCAAGCACTGTTGGGAGTGGCGGCGGAATATACGTTTTAGATATGGGAGAACCAATAAGAGTGAGATATCTGGCAGAGCAGATGATCAAGCTTTCTGGAAAGATTCCTGGTGACGACGTGGCAATTGTATATACCGGTCTACGTCCCGGTGAGAAGCTATATGAGGAGTTGTTTCACTCGGAAGAACCGCTCACTGACACCGAACATGACAAGATTCTGCTTGCGTCAAGCAGAGAAGTCGAATGGAAGGTAGTTGAACCAATAATTGCGCGGGTCGAAAACGCGGTGGAAAACTTCGACGAGGAAATATTGGTTAATCTGTTAGCCCATTTAGTTCCTGAATTCTCACAAGCGCACAAAAAACATGACGCCCCTGATTCAGAGATGTTGGTAGTCGGCGATACACTCACAGGTTAATCTATGTTAGTTCCAGTGATTTTGTCGGGCGGCTCTGGCAGCAGACTCTGGCCCGTTTCACGTCATTTGTTTCCGAAGCAGTTTCATGATCTTACGGGAACGGCAACTTTATTGCAGCAAACCGTAAAAAGGGCCTGCCAAGTAGCGTCCAAAGATAGAGTAATGGTTCTGTGTAATGAAGATCATCGATTCTTGGTTTCGGACCAACTCATGAATAGCGGTGCGTACGAGGTGGAAATTGTCCTGGAACCTAAGGCGTTAAACACTGCCCCCGCGATTACGGTTGCCGCGCTGCATGCCCGACAATTGTATGGCGTTGTGAACTTATTAGTATTGCCGTCGGACCATCTAATCGTAAGTGACGAGAAATTTCGTAACGCAACAGAAATTGCGGCACATAATGCTAGTCAAGGCAAGTTAGTCACTTTTGGCATCGTGCCGGATCGGCCGGAAACTGGATATGGCTATATAAGAAGAGGAAAAGTGTTGGACGGTGATTGCGGTTTTGAGGTGGACCAGTTTCTCGAGAAACCATCTCAAGCGGTGGCAGAAGGTTTAGTACAGAGCGGAGATTATTATTGGAATAGCGGAATGTTTGTATTCCGTAATGATATCTATCTGGATGAAATCAAAAGGTGGAGGCCCGAAATCTATCAAAGATGTGTTGAGGCAACCGAAAATATAACTCGAGACACGAAATTTACGCGTATTGATCCAGTGCCATTTTCCAAATGTCAAAATGATTCGATTGATTATGCAGTTATGGAAAACACCAAGAATGCCGTTGTCGTGCCTCTTGATACGACATGGAGTGATGTCGGCAGCTGGTCACAATTAGAAAAAGTCATGAGCTCCGATGAGGAAGGTAATGTTACCCAGGGAGATATAATAATCCGTGATGTTAAGAATTCTTATATTCGTGCGGAGCAACGGCTGGTCGCTGCAATAGGCATCGACAATGTAATCATTGTAGAGACGGATGATGCAGTGCTGGTGGCCGACAAAGATCGTGATCAAGACGTCAAGGCTATTGTTCAGGAATTGAATGACCGCAGTAGAACCGAAGCCATGGTTCACACTAAGGTCTATCGCCCCTGGGGATGTTTCCAGACTCTAGATAGTGGTAACGGCTTCCAAGTGAAGAGGCTTGTAATTAATCCTGGTGCCAGCATCTCGCTTCAACTTCATCGGCAACGCTCTGAGCATTGGGTAGTCGTTAGCGGTGTAGCCAATGTAACATGCGGAGACGAGACTCTGATATTGAAACCAAATGAGTCTACGTATATTCCGGTGGATACCAAACACAAACTCGAAAATTTATCAGAAGTACCTTTAGAAGTGGTAGAGGTGCAAACAGGGCCATACCTTGGCGAAGATGATATTGTCCGTTTCGAAGATGAATATGGCAGAGTCTAAAGATATCCCGAATTCATGGCCAATTGAGAGCAACGAAATACCTGATAATGCAGACTTGTTGTACGATGCGGATCAGGTTAATTGTGCGTTTGACAAACTTGCTGATGATATAAACCATGCTCTCAAGGGACAGTCTCCGCTAGTTGTCTGCGTGTTGATTGGCGGAATCGTAGTAGCGGGGAGGTTGATCTCGCGACTCAAAATTCCATGTGACATTGGTTATGTGCATGTGTCTCGGTATCGGGATCGGACGCGCGGTGGTGATTTAGATTGGTTGACAAACGTTTACGGTCAAGTCGAGAATCGCGTGGTTCTAATCGTCGACGATATACTTGATGAAGGCACAACCTTATTGGAAATTGAGAAGCGCTTGAAGGAGCAGGGGGCGAGCCGGACATTGAAAGCAGTATTAGTGAAGAAACGCAGACCATCAGTAGTGACTTCAGTCGACTTTTTTGGCTTGGAGGTACCGGATCGATATGTGTTCGGGTGCGGGATGGATTACAGAGGTAGGTTTAGAAACTTGCCTGAAGTGTATGCCCTAGCCGAAATTTGATGGGGAACATTGGTGTTATTGTCGGCTCCGGATTAAGCCGATTGCAGTCATCTGGCGAAGATTATTCGCCTAACATCGACATTACGCCTTACGGGCCAACCTCTGCGAGTTTAAGACAACATGAATTAGCAGGTAAGCATATTGTGGTTTTGGCGCGGCACGGACAAAAGCATTCCATCGCGCCCCACGAAATTAATTACCGCGCAAATGTTTGGGCCCTGAAAACGGCTGACGTAAACATCGTGATTTCCCTTTTTACTGTGGGTGGAATTGGAAATCGATACGGGCCTGGCGTAATTGTCATTCCAGATCAGATTTTGGACTACACACAAAATCGCGAGCACACGTTTTTTCAGGATCATGAACCGGTTACGCACATTGACTTTACGTACCCCTTCTGTGAAGCATTGAGAGAACTATTGATCCACAGTTCGGCGGAAGCAAATGTAGATGTGGTAAAAAATGGCACGTACGCCGCAACCCAGGGACCAAGACTGGAGACTAGCGCGGAAGTCAGCAAATTGGCGCGTGACGGAGCTGACATTGTCGGAATGACGGGGATGCCGGAGGCGGCCTTGGCCCGGGAACTGGGTTTATGCTACGCCTCCATCGCACTGGTCGTGAATCACGCCGCGGGGCGTGGACAGGGCGTAGTGACCGGATCAGAGATAGAGAACGTATACGCGCAAGGTGCGGATCGATTGTTTAACATCCTGGTAGCTGCCGTGCCAAAAGCTGAGCAGTTAGGTTTCGAGCTGCCCGATCCTATACGTCCCGGAAGCGGTTAGATCACGGTTGCTGAGTCCAGCGACTTACTTTTACCAAGGCTCCGAAGCGCGGATGATCGAAATAATGGATTTCGTTCAATTTCAGGCGGCGTGTTTCTTTTATTATATAAACCGGTGTTTGATAGTAACCTGAGGAATAGGGTACGGTAGTGTCAGGAATGTTTGTCAGCGGACGATTAAAACGTAATTCAAGCTCAATGAATAAGAGTTTTTTCGAATAAAATCGTACTTGACCGGATATAGTTGGTTGTTCACCAATGGAAACTACAGGCGCGTCGTTCTTGTTGATAGCGGGTTGTATCCACGCCAACTGTTTCAGTAGATTGTACCGTGCACTACTGCTTAGATCGGCAATGATTTTTCCCAATGTTCCCGTTTGCACGAAGATTAACGGGGGCCTCCCAATCTGTGGATCGCTGGTTGGCGCCGGTTTATCTAGATCTAACTCAAGCCGGCGCCCGAACAATTCATTGCCGGCTGAATCAGGTCCCGTGTTCTCAAACACGATAACCTCAATTAAATACGTTTTCTGGCTGTCCATCTGCGCAGAGACGGACCACATGCTCGTCAACGTAAATATCAGGCATAATGCTTGAAACCAGTACTTTATCTTCACGGCTCGAAGAATCTGCAGTGCTAATCGAAGCAAGTATGATAGCAGTTTCGCCAACCCTGTTGTGACCATGGCAATTCGGCAAGTTCTGAAAATGGGTCACCCACTTCTTGTTCAAAGATCACAGCGGGTACCAGAGTTCCGAAGTGAGGAATTGGATAACCTCGTCGCGGATATGTTTGATACGATGGCGGCGTTGGATGGCGCCGGATTAGCGGCACCACAAATTGGTGTTTCCAAGCGAGTCGTGATATTTGGTTTGCAGAGCAATCCTCGCTACCCAGAGGTTGAACCGGTTCCCATGACGGTGCTCGTTAACCCCACATTAGAGTTTACGTCTTCCGATATGGAGTCAGGCTGGGAAGGTTGTTTGAGTGTACCGGGTATGCGGGGGAGGGTAGACCGCTGTCGGCGCATCCGTTACACCGGTTTCGACCAGTATGGGGAAGTGATTGACCGCGAAGTGGAGGGTTTCCATGCCAGAGTTGTGCAACACGAGTGTGACCATTTGGACGGTATACTGTACCCGATGCGGATCAATGACATGCGTGACTTTGGTTATGAGGATGTGCTTTTCCCCGAGCTGGCAAAAGCCGATTAATTCAGTAATTCACATAAGTCTTGGGCGGCCTTAAATCGAGATTCCGGATCAGAAAAGTCGTCGATTAGCTTAAGCGTGGTGGAATTGGCCATTTGGTATTTATCCGGATCCGAATGCAGTAGCTCAATTAAACGGCCGGGATCAATGTTTGGATTTTCTTCGAAGACGATTCGGCCCCCTTTGGGGCCGATATCCACGCGAACGATCCCGAGTGGTGCCAGTCGCAACCGCAGTTCGGTGAGCCTGAATAACATTTTTGCCGGTTGTGGAAGCAGACCAAAACGGTCTATCGCCTCTATCTCGAGTTCTCTTAGTTGCTCTGAGCTCGTGACGTTGGAAATGCGTTTGTACATTGTTAGACGCAGATGAACATCTGGTAAGTATGCGTCTGGGAATAATGTCGGGATATGGAGGTTGATTTCGAAGGTGGGCTTTTCCAGGTCCAAGTTAACCGCGGGGCTCGTATCCATAGATTTGATTGTCGCTATCGAACGATTCAGGAATTCTGAATACATCGTGAATCCAACTTCGTCAATGGCCCCACTTTGTGACTCTCCAAGCAATTCTCCAGCGCCTCGAATTTCGAGATCGTGAGATGCAAGGGCAAAACCGGCGCCCAGATCCTCCAATGACTCAATGGCCTGAAGCCGCTTCACTGCATCTAATGTAAGATTCCTAAGAGGAGGGATTAACATAAATGCATATGCTTGGTGATGTGACCGACCGACGCGACCTCGTAATTGATGTAATTGAGCCAGACCAAAGCGGTCAGCGCGATTGATGATAATTGTGTTGGCGGTGGGAATATCAATCCCGCTTTCGATGATTGTAGTGCAAACTAAAATGCTGAATCTCTGATGGTAAAACTCGCTCATGACGTGTTCAAGTTCACGTTCCCGCATTTGTCCATGTGCCACCTGAATGTCTGCTTCCGGAAGCAGTTGTTTCAAGGTTTGGTTGATTTTTTCTATAGTTCGTACTTCGTTGTGCAAAAAATACACTTGGCCCCCGCGCCTCAACTCGCGTAAGCAGGCTTCCCGGATCATTGATTTATTCCATTCACGAACGAATGTTTTTATCGATAGTCTCCTCTTCGGAGGGGTGGCAATAATTGATATGTCTCGCAAGCCAGACAGCGCGATATTTAAAGTACGCGGTATCGGTGTTGCAGTTAGCGTCAAGATATCAGTCTGTGCTCGTAGTTTTTTCAACTGTTCTTTTTGACGCACTCCAAAGCGATGTTCTTCATCAATTATGATTAACCCTAAACGTTTGAACCGCACATCCCGTTGTAAAAGTCGGTGCGTACCGATTACGATATCAACAGTTCCTTTTTTTAGATTTGATAGGATTTCTGACTGTTGTTTTTGGTTCCGGAACCTCGATAACAACTCGATTATTACCGGTGAATCCGCAAACCTGTCTGTGAAATTGTAGAAGTGTTGTTGCGCCAACAGAGTTGTTGGTACGAGAATTGCGATTTGCTTGTTTCCTTGAATAGCAAGAAAGGCTGCCCTTAAAGCGATTTCCGTTTTCCCAAACCCGACGTCACCACATACAAGACGGTCCATAGGTTTATCACTGCACATATCTGCAGTGACATCGTCCACCACTTGTGTTTGGTCTGGTGTTTCTTCGAAGGGAAATGTAGCGCTAAAAGACATATATGCATCGTCGGGCGGAGGAAAAGGAGTCCCTTTACGCACCGCACGCAGTGTCTCAACTTCCAATAATTCAACGGCAATGTCATGGGCACGCTGCTTGGCGCGTCGTTTTGCTCTAAGCCAAACCTCACTTCCAAGTTTATGTAAAGGTGCGGATTCGGCACTAGCTCCCACAAAACGGCTTACCTTGTGAAGCGACAGCACCGGAATATAGAGTTTATCGCCGCCGTAGTATTCTATTGTAAGAAATTCGGTTTGATTCTCTTCAATAGTCAAGGTGTTGAGTCCTTGATATCGACCGATGCCGTGTTCATCATGAACCACCGGATCGCCGATTTCGAGCTCTGCTAAAGAACGAATTATTGATTCAGGGTCTTGGCTTGCAGTACTACGACGTCGTCTTTGCAAGACACGTGCCCCGTAGAGCTGTCCCTCAGTTAGAACTGCAAGCTTCGGAGAGTCCAGTAACAGACCGTTCTCTAGTGAACCGACTGTCACCGCGAGGGTATGTGAGGACTGAAGGAATGATTCCCAATTACTCACCACGTGCACGGGTAAAGATTGATCTCGCAACAGTCCGAGCAGGTTCTCTCTGCGGCCGGCGGTTTCCGCGACCAGCAAGATCCGACCCGGAAAACCTTCGACAAATTCATAGAACTTAGCGTACGGCGAAGGCGCCCTAAGGTTTACCGAGAATTCAGGTGGTGCTTGACAGTGATAACGATAAGAATCCACAAGTTCTGGATTGAAAAGTGCCTGAATCTGGATGCGTGGATATCGAATTAAGCTAGCTTTGACCGCATCGGTACTGATAAATAATTGGTCAGGAGGCACCAGTGCCCGGTCGGTGTCCAGAGACGCATTTTGGTAGCGATCCTCGATCTCGGCAATGGATGTTTTCAAAGCGTTATCGACGTCTTCGACGAATACGAATGTTGTTCGTTTCGGTAGGTAGTCAGTAAAAGAGGCGGTGCGCGAAAAAAACAACGGCAAATAGAATTCGATGCCTGGGGGAACTAAACCGTTGCTGATATCTCGATATATACTATACCGTTGTGGATCGCCGCTGAACAAACGTCGAAAAGCACCCCTGAATACCCTGATTCCAGCTTCGTCCAATGGAAATTCACGAGCGGGAAGCAGTTGTATTGAGTCAACCTTGTATTTTGATCGTTGAGTTTCTGGATCAAAATAGCGTATCGACTCCACTTGGTTGTCGAATAAATCAATACGAAAAGGGTGTTCACTTCCGGAAGGAAATATATCGATTAAACCTCCTCGCACACTATATTCGCTGGGCGCGATAGTTTGATCGACAGCATGATATCCTGCGGTTTGAAGTTGCGTCCTGAGGGTATCAGTTTCCAAATGTTCCCCTACCTGTATACAGAAACTATGTCCGCGGATATATTCAAGAGGCGCAAGGCGTTGCGTCAGATTGCCCGCGGCGATAACTATTATTCCTCGTCTCAGGCTCGGCAATTGAGACAATGTTAGAAGTCTGTGGGAAACGATATCCGGATGAGGAGAAAAGTTATCATAAGGAAGACATTCCCAATCTAGGAAGGTGAACACCGGAATTGGTTTGGAAACACTCAAATAAAACCGGATTTGATCTTCTACCCGCCGTGCGGAACGGGTATCGGCTGTCACGACAATCACAACACCCAGCCGTTTCGCCGCTTGCACAATAGCCAGGCCAAGACTGCTTCCGTACAACTGCTGCCAATGAATGAGCGGCCGATCAGGGCTGGGCAAACTCGGGTCAAACGGAGAAATCAGGCTGCTAGAAGTAGGTTCAGGATTCAAAAGCGGATAGCGCTGCCGTGAAAAAGGTACGCATTGTAACCATGGAGTAGAGATGTCGCCAGCAAAACCAAGCAACTCAGAAACCCGGACCTGCTGGGGGATTGTGCCCGCTGCGGGTATCGGTAAACGTATGAGATCAGAGATTCCAAAGCAATATCTAACAATTGAAGGGCGATCGGTTTTGGAACACGCGTTGTCCCAGTTGTGGGAGGTCCCGGCGCTGAGCGGAATTGTGGTGTGTATTCATGCTCGGGATTCACATTGGTGTAAATTGAGCATACGACACTCCAAACTGCTCGGGACAGTAACCGGTGGCGAGACGCGTGCCGAGTCGGTGATAAATGGCGTCCGTTTTCTTCAGCAATGGGGCGATCCGGAAGACTGGGTACTCGTGCATGATGCGGTTCGTCCCTGTGTCTGGCCCGATAGTATTCAGACTCTTATCGACAACGTTCATTCTGATGATGGGGGGCTGTTAGCGGTGCCTGTCACTGACACCGTCAAAAAAGTGAATCCCAATTACTGTGTCGATCTTAGTATCAATCGGGAATCTTTATGGTTGGCGCAAACTCCACAGTTTTTCAAACTTGGCTTGCTGGAGCAGGCATTGAATCGTGCCGTGTCCGACCACGCGTTCATTACTGACGAGGCCAGCGCTATGGAATATGACGGCTATCACCCAAAGGTCATACGAGGAAGTTTGGATAACATTAAGGTCACAACACCCGACGATCTTATTTTGGCGTCTTTTTATCTCCACCAACGTACCACAATCGGTCAATCGACATGAGAGTCGGCCATGGGTTCGACGTGCATGAACTTGTCCCCGGGCGGCCATTGGTCATTGGCGGGGTCCACATCGAGCACGATAAAGGTCTCGCGGGATATTCGGACGCCGATGTATTGATACATGCCATCTGCGACGCCTGCCTCGGGGCCCTCGCGGTGGGGGATTTGGGACAACTCTACCCCGACAACGACGAACGTTTCCAAGGTGTTGACAGTCGACAATTGTTGCGGGACGTACATCGACTTGTAAGCGATCACAGCAAGCGTGTTATCAATGTAGATTCAACCGTGATAGCACAGCTTCCTAAACTGGCGCCTTATATTCCCAACATGCGGCTGCTGATTGCCGACGATCTGCACATTGAGCCAGATCAAATCAGTATCAAGGCGACCACCACTGAAAATCTGGGCTACCTGGGAAGAGAAGAGGGCATCGCGGCACACGCGGTCGTCTTATTAGACGAAATTGTGAAGCGATGATGTTATCTCCGTTTCAATAGGACGTATATCGCTCCGGTGCCACCGTCGAAAGATCGGGCCGTGCAGAATGCAAGTACCTCATCACGTTGTTTTAGCCAGTGATAAACCTTCTTTTTGAGTATGGATTCTTTCGCCGGTGAACGAAGCCCTTTTCCGTGAATGATTCGGACACACCGACGATTATGAAGTCTGGCATCGCGCAGAAACTGTCCTAACGTCTCACGCGCCTGTAAAACTCTGTGTCCATGAAGGTCAAGTTCTTGCTCGACCAGATATTCGCCTCGACGTAGTTTGCGAAAAATGTTTCGCTGTACACCTCCGCGTACGAACAGAAGCTCGTCTCCATTTTCGTGTTCTTTTGGATCGAAGTCACAGTTGAGCAAGTTGCGCAAGACATCTCGTTCGTCATTGCGCGTTTGCGCAGGATATGGTGCCGGTTTTTTACGATATGGGCGAATCGTGTCTTGTTTCATGATCGTGGCACCTTCCATGGTGAGTCGAAATAGACGGTGATCAGGATGGGACACCATAATTAACTCTCCAGGCTGTCTAGATAGCGTTCGGCGTCAAGGGCAGCCATACAGCCGGTACCTGCTGACGTGATTGCCTGCCGGTAGACATGATCCATGACGTCGCCGGCAGCGAAAACACCTGGAATGCTGGTCGTCGTTGCATTGCCGTCAGAACCACTATGGACTTGAATATAACCACCAGCCATTTCTAACTGGTCTTTGAAAAGCTGTGTGTTGGGCGTATGGCCGATAGCAATAAATACACCCAGAACTGCTATATCCTTTTTGACTTTAGAGTCTTTATTTTGGATGCGAATGCTCGTGACTCCGCTGTCGTCACCCAATACTTCGTCGAGAATATGATTCCATTCAATAGTGATGTTACCGCTGTCACCGGTGCGTTCCATCAGCTTGTCGACAAGGATAGCCTCAGCGCGTAATTTATCACGCCTATGTACTACAGTGACCGACGACGCGATGTTAGAAAGGTACACCGCTTCTTCAACTGCTGTGTTTCCGCCACCGATGACTGCCACAGCTTGGTTCTTATAGAAAAAACCATCACAGGTTGCACACGCTGAAACTCCTTTGCCTTTAAACTGTTCTTCAGATGGTAGACCCAGGTATTTGGCCGAGGCGCCGGTAGCAATAACCAAAGCGTCGGCTGAATATATATTACTGTCGCCTTTGAGTATAAAAGGGCGCTGTTGTAAATCAGCTGTATGAATATGGTCAAAAACTATATCCGTATTAAATCTTTTCGCGTGCCGCAACATACGGTCCATCAAATCTGGTCCTTGAAGCCCTTCAACATCACCAGGCCAGTTATCAACATCGGTTGTGGTCGTGAGTTGACCGCCCTGCTCGATACCGGTCACCACGACAGGGTTGAGGTTTGCGCGTGCGGCATAGATAGCCGCGGTATAACCAGCGGGTCCGGAGCCCAATATTAGGACACGACAATGCTTGACATCTTCCATAGCGGCTAATCCGAATTAACGTTGTCTATAAAGAAAAAATGGTATCCTTGCTCAAGAAGGATTGGTATAGGGTTGAACTGTTATTAATGTTACGCAACACTTCTACCGATAGCAAAGGCTCGATATATGTGGGGTTAATGCGCGCATATTTCAAGTTTCCTATATTAGAAGTCCGGTACTTTACGATACTGACTTACCGAACAATTATTAATTAGTACATTATCGCTCACAATACGGTTACGTATGGCACAGGCACGTCGCACAAGGGTCGTTTCTTCCCCCGTCGTCCCACCTAAAATAATGAATATGCTTCGCGAAAGCGGCGTCTTCATGCTCATGGCGATCGCACTCTACTTATTGATGTCTCTCGCTAGTTACTCACCGCAAGACCCGGGGTGGTCTCATACCGGCACCAGTGATGCAATACGAAACATGGGCGGCCGGTTCGGCGCGTGGATAGCAGATTTTCTACACCATGGTTTTGGCCGGATAGCGTATTTGTTTCCGTTGATAATACTATTTGTTGGTTGGAGAATTTATCAGGCGCGGCATAGCGGAACATCCGCCAAATATCAAAAAAAGATGCTGGTTAGTATTGGATTTCTGTTGACGATGATTGGCGCATGTGGTCTCGAGTATCAACATTTTTATCATACGGCCGAAAACGTTCCGTATGTAGCCGGTGGGGTTATGGGATCGCTAGCGGCGGGTGCCTTGTCTCCCGCATTCGGAGACGTTGGAAGTACTGTATTTCTACTCACTATGTTTCTTTCCGGCGTAACATTTTTCACCGGATTATCGTGGTTCTGGCTAATGGACAAGACCGGCGAGTATGCTTTCAAACTTTTTGATATCGTTCAAAGCAAACTCGGTGCCATGATCGATCGTTCCATAGGTAAACGCGCTCGTCGGACACGACAGAATGCAGTTATGCAATTCAAGGAAAGGCTGTATAAAAAGCGGGCGCCTCGGATAGAACCGAAGATTAAGGCACCACCTCAAAGCGGACGTCTGGAACGCGAAAAACAATCCAAGTTGTTCGAAGCAAAACCGACTTCATCGTCAGTGGTGCCACCGTTGACTTTACTAGATCCACCCGAACCACGCGATGCAGGCTATTCCAAGCAGACTTTGGAGGCAATGTCCAGATTGGTGGAAAAAAAGCTAGCTGATTTCAGTATCGATGTCGAAGTAGTTGCGGTTCATCCTGGGCCGGTCATTACCCGTTTTGAAATCGAACCTGCGCGAGGGATTAAGTCGAGCCAGATAGGTGGACTTTCAAAAGATATTGCACGAGCGCTTTCCGTCGTCAGCGTGCGTGTGGTCGACAACATACCAGGGAAATCCGTTATCGGTCTTGAAGTTCCTAATGAAATTCGGGAAACAGTAGCGTTAGTCGAAGGTTTGTCGGCGCGCCCGTACGAAGAAGCAAATACTCCCTTAGCGCTTATGTTAGGTAAAGATATTGGCGGTGCGCCAGTTATCACGGACCTTTGTAAAATGCCTCATTTGTTGATTGCAGGGACCACGGGGTCAGGCAAGTCCGTGTGCATCAATGCACTCACGTTGAGTATTATCTATAAATCCTCGCCGCAAGACGTCCGGTTGATAATGGTGGATCCAAAGATGCTCGAGCTTTCGGTTTATGACGGGATTCCACATCTGTTGGCTCCGGTTGTTACTGACATGAAGGAAGCTGCTAACGCTTTACGTTGGTGTATCGTTGAGATGGATCGTCGTTACCGTCTCATGGCTGCGATGGGTGTAAGAAACATTGCCGGATTCAACCGTAAAGTGCGAACCAGTAATGCGGAAGGCAAGCCAATCTTAGATCCGTTAATGAGCGAACTGGAACAAGACCCTGAGCCGTTGTCGCCACTTCCATTTATCGTAGTTATCATAGACGAACTGGCCGATTTGATGTTGGTTGTGGGCAAGCAAGTCGAACAATTAATAACACGTCTGGCTCAAAAGGGCCGTGCCTCCGGCATCCATCTGATACTCGCGACTCAACGACCGTCGGTTGATGTGATCACTGGCCTGATCAAGGCGAATATTCCGTCACGAATTGCTTTCCAGGTGTCCGCGCGAGTGGATTCTAGAACCGTGCTTGATCAAATTGGTGCTGATCAATTGTTGGGTTATGGCGATATGCTTTATCTTCCGCCAGGTACGAGCACGCCGATCCGCGTGCATGGTAGCTTCGTGTCCGATCAAGAAATCCATCGCGTGGTAGAGTATCTGAAACGGGCGGGCGAGCCGCAATATAACGATCAAGTATTGACTGGGGCATCCGACTCATCAGCTATCATGTCATCAGGCATGGCGCAGGAAAACAATGGTAGCGCGGAAGATGATCCGCTTTACGATCAGGCGCTACGATTGGTCACAGAAACACGGCGTGCTTCGATTTCTGCTGTTCAGAGACAGCTGCGAGTGGGATACAACCGCGCGGCGCGGATGATCGAGACAATGGAACAGGCCGGTGTGGTCGGTCCGTTGCAGTCTAACGGTAAACGTGAGGTGTTAGCACCGCCACCGCCGAGTACTTGATGCTGATGAAGCCCGTTGTCCCAGCACTGTTTCTTGCTGCCATCATTTGGTCGTCGCCTGCCGCGCCGGGATCCAAGGGTGTGGATAGTCTTGATCGATTTTTCCGTGAGGTTGGGACGTTTGCTGCTCGTTTTGAACAAATCGTCCTTGACGAGGGACTTAATCAAATCGAAGAAAGCGTCGGTCGGATGACAATAAAACGTCCAGGACGTTTCCGATGGGACTACGACCCCCCATTGGAACAAAAAATTATTAGTGATGGTGATAAGGTTTGGATTCACGATATAGACTTAGAACAAGTCACCGTGCGTCCGTTGGTGGACATATTGGGAAAGACACCGGCCGCGATACTGGCGGGAAAAGGAAATATTTCTGAAAATTATTTAGTCACTGATTTGGGAAACTACGGTAAGCTTTCCTGGGTTGGTATGCAATCTAAACAAGAAGACAGTGCGTTCTCCGACATGCGAATTGGATTTGAAAATGGAAATCTTCGCGTTTTGGAACTTGTCGACAATCTTGGGCAGACCACTCGTATAACGTTCTTGGAATCCGTAGAAAATCCTCTTGTGTCTGATGAAAGTTTCGCGTTTGTGCCTCCTCGCGGTGTTGACGTAATCGATCAAACTAAGAATTAAAAATAATATTTTTACGATCGTTTTGCTCGAAAGTTGAATGAATAATTTGCTTGCGATCGCTGGCGCTGGCGCTATCGGTGCGGTCTTGCGCTACCTTGTCGCGTCTGGGGTCTATGAAATATTAGGCCGAGAATTTCCGTACGGAACATTAATAGTCAATCTGATTGGATCCTTTTTGATTGGTTATCTATTCGTGTGGTTTTTGGATAGATCAGTGGCATCCGAGACCTGGCGCTTGGCAGTGTTAGTCGGTTTGCTAGGAAGCTTTACAACATTTTCGAGCTTTTCTTTAGAGACCTATAACCTGGTGATTACAGGTTATTATGGCCGCGCGGCGGCGAACATAGTTTTTAGTGTATCCCTATGTCTACTCGGAACATGGATCGGTATTAGTCTTGCGCGGCATGTGTAACGGTTTATGAAAACTTCGCTCGTCACCTTTGTTCGAATCTACCTAACCGAAGGAGAAAGACAACTCGACTCGTTGTTGAAGCGGCTTCACGACGTTGAGAAAGTCAGAGGTGTTACGGTGTTTCGTGGCGTGTCGGGATTCGGAAAATCAGGCAAAGTGCATTCTTCGCACCTTTTGGATTTGTCGAGTGATCTACCTTTGGTGGTGGAGTTTTTTGACCAGCCAAGTAAAATCGAGATGATTTTGTCTCACCTCAAAGACGATTTTGACAGCGGTCACGTGGTTCAGTGGCCGGCAAATGTCAACATATAGATGGCGATATAGATGCTGGATCCGCAATTATTCAAAAACAATATTGAGAGTGTCGCCACGCGATTGCGCGATCGAGGATTTGAACTTGAGGTCGAGCGGTACCGCGACCTTGAAGAACGTCGTCGCACCCTGCAAACAGAGACTGAACGCCTTCGAAACGAACGTAATATACGATCTAAAAAGATCGGTAAAGCGAAAGCACGAGGCGAAGATATCAATGCATTGATCGAGGCAGTAGGTGACTTGGGAACGCGTTTATCAAAATTAGAAACAGAATTAAACGATGTCAAACAGCACCTAAATGAGATCTATTATGGAACCCCGAATCTCACACATAGCACTGTTCCGGTGGGAAAAGATGAAAAAGACAACCAAGAAATCAGGTGTTGGGGTCAGAAACCTGAGTTCCAATTCGAATCCCGCGACCATGTAGATCTTGGCAATATTGTTAATGGGATGAGTTTTGATCTTGCTGCAAAACTAACTGGATCCCGTTTCGTAGTAATTCATGGAGCATTAGCGCGTTTACATCGGGCATTGATCCAGTTCATGTTGAATTTGCACACGACCGCGCACGGCTATGAAGAGTTTTATGTACCATATTTGGTTAACCGAGAAAGTCTGTTGGGCACCGGGCAACTTCCAAAATTTTCCGAAGATCAGTTCGCCACCACAACAGATGAGTTGTTTTTGATTCCCACTGCTGAGGTTCCGCTAACTAATCTAGTTCGTGATTTGATTATTGACTCTGGGGAGTTACCTATTAGATTGGTCGCCCACACGCCATGTTTTCGGCGCGAGGCGGGTAGTTATGGTAAGGATACCCGCGGCATGATACGGCAACATCAGTTTGAAAAGGTAGAACTCGTGCAGGTAGTTAAACCACAGCATTCATATGATGCTTTAGAGGAACTCACTGACAACGCAGAAACAGTATTACGCCATTTGGAGTTACCGTATCGTGTGGTAAGCCTATGTACTGGGGATATCGGATTCGCCGCGGCTAAGACCTATGATTTGGAGGTGTGGATGCCAGGGCAGCAAAATTATCGGGAGATTTCATCATGTAGTAATTTCGAATCTTTTCAGGCGCGGCGCATGAATACCCGATGGAGAAATCAAACAACCGGACACAAGGAGCTTGTTCATACCTTGAACGGCTCGGGATTGGCCATCGGCAGGGCGTTGGTGGCGGTAATGGAAAATTACCAGCAAATCGATGGCAGCATTCGTGTCCCGCGTGTACTCATTGACTATATGAACGGGTTGGAAACGATTTCACCGTCACAATAATAATGCTGTTTCAAAAGCTTACATCTAAGCTATTGGTTGGGGTATGGCGATGGGGCGGCGGGACGCCAGCGCTCGAAGCCGAGCTTTGTGTACGAGTAACACTTAGCTGTACAATGCCTACGGGGACGGTAAGTAGCACCTAAACAATTCAATAACAATCTGAGAAATATAAGACTACCGGCGATGTCCAATTAACGGCATGAAGAGCTTTTCGAGGTCTACGATGAACAGAAGAACACTCCTGGGGATCCTGATATCGATTGCTACACTACCATGTGTGGTCCAGGCGGAATTTGGCACCGATATTCACGTTCAATCCGATAGCGACCCAATTCGTCTGGACATTGATCGAAGGACTTTTGACGAAATCAAATCGTTTTTGAAGCAAGGCTATCCCACGGTATCGGTGATGCTGCATGCTGTTTCGTTGGGCATGTCCATTAACGATGTTGTTTATCTTGCAGTCAAATCCAATCCCCAACGTGCAAAGGAACTCTATGATACCGCGGTGTCATTGTTACCCTCGTTGCCAGGCTGGGCTATACAGGATGAGGACAGTTCAGATCGCTACTATACCAATTACACTGCAAGTGAACTCGGTGCGCAATCTACGGTTACCGAGGTGGCGCGGCGCTTTTTCGAAGAGAGCATGCGTCTTGCCCCATTTCCGGAATGGTATGCCGGCGGTTATCACATCAAGGTATCGACCGATGAGTTAGCGGGGCTACTCAAGGATAGTTGGTGGTACCGGCAGGGAAACTTACAACCCAACTCCCCGCGCAGTGCTCCGAATCGTCCAATCTTTATTTCCCTATATGGGGACCGCAATGAAATTGTGATCGATAGCGGTACTGAGCGCATACGTAATGCACAGCAAAAGGGAGTGCGTGAGCTACCCGTGGTGTTTGTATACAATGACATGCGCACTCGGCCGATCAGCCGCTACAGCGCCGATGTCAAGGTCAAGGGAATCGTCGATGATTTCTTCAACCGTGGACTCAAGCTCACCTCCGTCCCGGAATGGCGGCAGGTGGGTGATCATCACATGCTCGCTCCCGTCGCAGAGCTCATGGAACTGCTCGATACAATAGACAAAAAAGACGTTGACCCGGCCAGATGGTCAGCAATTACCCAGGATATCAGGAACAATGGTTTCAACGCACCACTGTTGGTTTCGTTACTCAATTCTGGAGACGGACGGATATGGGTCAACCAACCGGATCGCATTACCGCTGCGGCTGAGCTTGGTGTCGGCCAGGTACCGGTGGTGTTTTTGTATCACGATCTCGGTCGGCCGCCCTGTGGTCAGCCGATTCGAACAACGGCGCTGATTTGTTCGGCCGCGCTTGCAGCGGGCGCCGATCCAACGATTTGCCAACTTCCACCGGGCGCACGTGTGCCAGCACCAGGCTATGTTACGCCCGGTGGCGGCGCAGGTTTTCCGCCGCCGCCACCACCACCCTTACCACCGACGACCACGGTGCCGCCACCAACGACAACGATCCCGCCACCGACGACCACGGTGCCGCCACCGCCGACGACAACAATACCACCGCCACCGCCACCCTCGCCAGTGTTGCCAGGAGGTAACCCTTAGGGGCGGACAATGGTGAATCAACAGCGACAACCGGACCACAGCCAACGACGTGACCGGGATTACATTTTGTTGACCCGCCTTGCGGCGGGTATATCGGCAGCGTTACTAGCGATACCCGGCGCGACTCAGGAAAATGTTTTGGATACACAGGCTCTCCCCGACCAGCAACTGTTGTTTGGCGTGTCGCCAGCGGCTCAGACGAAGCAGTTGTTAAAGCCGCTGCCTGATGCGTTGCTCGAGGAGTTACTTGGATTGTATGCAGCACTTGGTGTTGGCGCGAAATACCACACCAACGTCAGACGTACCCCCGATAATGAAATAAGCGATACCGCATTTGTGATCCAGCCGGAGCTTGCCTATCAAAATGATTTCGGTGGCCGACACACAGGTGAAATCATCTATGCGGCAAGTATCGTGCGGCATAATGATCTCGATAATGAAGACACGACCAACCAAAGCCTGAATGGTGCCTTGCGTTTTGACCTGACCCCGATACTCGATGTACGTGTGTTCGGACAATACAACGACGGTTTCGAGGAGCGCGGTGCATCTGGGTCCAGGACATTCATCGATAATGAACCAGACGAAATCGAGACCGTCACTTACGGTGGCGAAGTCATCTTTGGCCGTACGACGCAGAAATTTCAAGTTTCAGTGGGCGCCAGCAAATCTGAATCGAGATATCAGAACAATAATCAGGAATTTCGCGATCGTGATTATGAACGTGTTCACGGGATATTGTTTTACAACGTCGCACCGAAGACCCATTTGTTTTTAGAGACTAATCACACCGAGATTGATTACCCGCGACAATTCAGAAATCTAAATAGTGAAGAAGATTCCTATTATGCCGGTGTACGTTGGCGTGCATCGGAAATGATAGAGGCGCTAGCCAAGGTTGGGCGCCTCGAAAAGGACATGGCCGATCCGGCCGTGCAAGACTTCGATGGCACGAGCTATTTGGGGAGATTCGTTTGGAGACCGAAACCCTATAGCCGATTCGAGCTTTATGGGTCCCGAACCACCGAGGAAACTGCGCAGCAGGAATTTGATGCATCGGGGCCTGGCTTTTTTGTCAGCGAATTGATCGGTTTGAACTGGACACACGATTTTACTTCGACGTGGCAAGCATACGCATATTTTAATCACATCGATGATGATCATCCGGATGATCGACTAGATACGATCAAAGACTACGGTGTCGGGCTCACCTACAGAATAAACAACTGGTTAAACGTATCTGCGCAGTATGGCGAAGTGGAGCGAGACTCCAACGAACCCACGGTCGAGTATGAAGACCAGATAACATCGCTCTTTTTACGGGGCGATTTTAAAATGGGCACTGGGGCTCACTAGAATGGTCCCTGGGCAGTGGGACTCAGATTAGTTTATCTTTACATCCCACATCATTATGTATAAGTGGCTAGTATTATTGAGTGGGCTGACGTCAAGTTTTTCGGTGGTTACCAGCCTGCAAGCCGGCAATCTAGATGTTCCCTTCGATTTAGAATACCGGGTAGACGGACAAGTACAATCCGTCGCCGTCACCAAGCACCCCACCGCTGCTATTACGTCGAGCATGATTGTAAGAGCGGCACCCGGCGCACACCGGGCCCTACGGGAATATCTGATCTCGCCGGGTGATATCATATCTGTAAGGGTGTTTGGTGAACCGGACTTGAGTTTGAGCAGCGTTAGAGTGCCAACTGACGGCCTTATCTCCTATCCGTTGCTCGGTCAGATTCGCATCAATGACCATACCGTGCGATCTCTCGAGCAACGACTGACAGCGTTGTTAGGTAATGGCTTCTTGCGAAAACCTAAGGTGTCTGTGTCAATCGTCGAATATCGTCCGATATTTGTAAAAGGTGGTGTTAATTCGCCGGGCGCCCATGATTACGCGGAAGGACTGACCGTGGAAAAAGCGCTTGCGTTAGCCGGTGGTATGTCGAAGGAGGGAAGAGTGGAAGGTATCACTGTGCTCCGGGACAACGGTCGGTCCCAGGTCGTAAGCCTTGAATACTGGATATTGCCAGGCGACGTCATATCGATTCCCGAAGTGACCGAGATTGACATCAAGGAGTTCATTTATTTGCACGGCGAAGTAAAGAGCCCGGGAAGTTACGAATACAGAAAAGGTTTGACGGTCGAAAAGGCATTAGCGTTAGCCGGTGGTTTTAGCAATCGTGCCTCAAAACGAAAAATCCAGATATCTCGCGAAAGCGAAGGCGGTGATTTTGTTCGGCTAAAAAAGGTGGGACTGCATTTCACGGTCAAACCCGGCGATGTTATTACAGTGGGAGCAAGTTTGTTTTAGTGGACTCGAGTTCGAATTTAAAACTTCAGACAGTTAAAACAGGGGACGATAATCGTGCGCCGTCGTTCCCTATGATTTTTTCTCAAGCCGATGATCCGCGAATCAACATTGGTGATTACCTAGGTGTTATCAAGCGCTATAAGTGGAGCATTATCGCGATGGCTTTATTGGGAGCCATTATAGGTGGTCTCAAGGCGATGTCCGGCGTGCCTGTTTACCGTGCAACCGTAACGATGGTGGTCGAACCGGATTTTTCTTCTTTGGCTTCCGCGAACCAAGGTGCGGTAGTCTATGCGACGGCGTGGCGTTTTTACGAGACGCAATATGATCTGCTGCGTAGCCGGGCCGTGGCGGAGCGCGTCGTCAAAAAGATGGATCTTGTGAATCTTGGTGGACCTAAGCCGCGTGTTACTTTTTCTATCATAGATGAAATAAAAAAGCTTGTTATTTCTCACACCGAGGATAATTCTGAGCGCAATGAAATTAAACGACCCTTGACCGCCCAACAAGAAAAAGCAAAACGCGAAGCATTGTCCACTTTGATACAAGGAGGTGTAAGTGTTCGTGGGGGAGATAAAAGTCAACTTGTATATGTTTCGTTTGATTCTGTAGACCCGAAATTCTCGTCTGATGTCGCTAATTCATTAGTTCATTCCTACATAGAGCTAGAGTTGGAATCGCGCCTCAATCGTGCCAAACGCGCTAGTAATTGGTTGACTGAACGGTTAAACGACCTACGTGAAAAGCTTGCGTTGTCGGAACAGAAATTACAGGAGTTTCAGTCGCGAGAGGGAATGATCGACCTAAAGAGCATTGAACAACTCACAAGTAACGAATTGGGTATGTTGAATCAGGAATTTCTTACCGCAAAAACTAAGTATTCAGAACTAGCTAAACGATACGGTCCGAAGCATCCTAAAATGCTAGCAGCCCTAGCTGAACTGGATGCCACCAAGCGGCGGTTGTCGGAGGCCTCGAGGCGCGTTGTCGATACCCGCACCAAGGAGTTTGCGTTAGCGGAATTAGAGCGCGAGGTGAGTGCAAATCGAGAACTCTATGATGTGTTTTTGAACAAGTTCCGGGAGACCGATTTATCGGTGGATAATCAACTCAGCAGCGCACGTGTCGTAGATCAGGCGTTACCACCCAAAGCACCGTTCAAGCCGGACAAAGCACAAATTCTTACGTTATGGGGTCTAATTGGATTCAGTATTGGAGTGTTACTTGCTTTTCTGAGAGATCATTTAGATAACACTTTTAATAATATCGAAAAAATCGAGCAACGATTTAATCTCCCAGTACTCGGTGTTATACCTCTCGTGAACTTAAAAGATTTGAAAAGTTTTCAAAAGAATTCTGAGTTTTCGAAAAGCGATTTTATGGTCGGTCCGGAACGCTATTTCATGAACGAAAAAAGATCTTGGTTTTCCGAATCCGTAAATCATATTCGCACCGGGATTATGTATTCAAATGTCGACGATCCGCCGCAGGTCATACTTATTACGTCATCAGTGCAAGCGGAAGGTAAGACGACCTTGGCTACCAATCTTGCTTTATCGCTGGCGCAAATTGGCGAGACTTTGCTGATCGACGCTGATCTGAGAAAGCCAAGACTCGATAAAATAGCCACAATTGACATCGAAGGCGGGTTGATTGATTTCGTGGCAGGAAACAAGTCCCTAGACGAAAGCATTAAAACAGATGCTGAATGTCCCCAGCTCTCTATCTTGGGGTGCGGTGTCATTCCTCCCAATCCTTTGGAACTGCTTTCATCTAAGAAGATGGAAAATGCGATCAATGTGCTGAAAGATAGTTTTTCTCATATTATCATTGACACCGCCCCGATCTTACCAGTAAGCGATGCGATAGTCTTGAGCCACATCGTGGATGCAGTGTTGATGGTAATACAATCGGAGCATACGACTCAGAATATGGTGCGCGATGCGTTACGACGCTTGGAGGCAGCCAATATTTCTCCACTTGGATTCGTCTTGAGCAAAGTAGATTCTAAGAAGACGTCATATTATTACGACGGAAAGTATAGCCATTATTACGGTGGGTATCAGCAACAAGAAGCACTCGTTAAAAGAGCGTCTTAAATCACTTCACTCGCTTCTCTGTAGCAAGCACACTTAAGTTGTCCCGTACAATCAGCTTCACTGTCTTCACTGTGACAGCTATCTTGTTGTCTTGGTGTTTGATCTCGACGTTGGTTAACCGGGTTGTGAATACCTCCGGACAATATGTAACAGACCTTGACAACAGAGGTTGGATCGAAGACATAAACCACTGGTTCTCGACCGTAAATCGGCTGGAGACCGCTCTATCCTGGAATCCCCTGGATGTAGACCTGTTGATGCGGTTGGCTCGACTGTATCGGTGGCGCGCATTTGACCAAAGGTTATCTCCGAAACTAGCTAGGGAATCTCACCATCTAGCCATTCGATATGTAAAAGCCGCATGCCGCAGACGTCCATCATCGGGTTTGGCATGGGCTACCTTGGCAGTTGTAAAAGCTGCGGCGGGCCATATAGATCAGGAAATGATTTTGGCCTTAAATAGGGCCATGGCATTGGGTCCATGGGAACGGCAGGTTCAACACCAAGTTGTCTTGGCCGGTATTCAAACTTGGAATCGCTTGCCCACGAATACCCAACATCGCATGCTCGAAATAGTCGACAGAGCACTCAAGGATTCAACACTCTCCAGAATCGTAATTGAGACCGCGATAAGACATAACTGGCAAGCTCCTCTAGAACCGTTATTACAAAATAATCAGAGACTGAAGCGGTTATTCAAGAGCATTGACGTCGAATATAAGAAAGAACACTAGCGTGTTACAGACCATGGCAAGATCGGTCAACTTAATTTGTTATGTGTTGCTGCTGGTATTAATTGTCTGGTTACCGATCCCGCTGGGTAGCAGAAACGAATGGTCGACACAATTCATGGAGATCGTGTCGTTGACAATATTACTGATGTGGCTTGTTTCAAACAGCGTTACGCAATCGAAAGCATCATTAAAACTTCAGTCGGTTCGAGTTATATTGCTATTCATGGCATTGTGGTTGTGTTATCAACTATTTCAAGTTATGCCGCTACCCGAATTATTCATAAAGTTCCTCTCTCCGAGAACTTTTACTCTGTATAACCTCTCAGTGCCCGAAGCGGACCAAGCTTGGGCTTATGCGGTGAGTTTGGATCGTGATACCAGTCTTGAAGAAACTCTAAAGTACAGCGCATACGTTGCGATGTTTTTTCTAATATTCGTTCTGATAGATACACGTCAACGATTAATTATTCTCGCGTATACAATCTTTTCAGTTGGATTGGCGCAATCTGTGTTTGGTATTTACGCCATGTTCACGGATCTATACTTAATACCTAAGGAAACAATGGACGGCCATCGATGGGTAATTGGAACTTTTGTAAACCGTAATCATTATGCTGCACATATTGTTATGACCATTGGTATCGGGCTCGGATTACTATATTCGCAACCTACCTCATCAAGATCCTGGTCGAACACGCGAAATATTGTTTTAAACATAACAGACATGTTGCTAGGTAAAACTGGCTGGGTATTTATCTGCCTAGTTGTGCTTTTTTCGGCATTATTTTTAAGCCAGTCACGAGGTGGTGTGATTTCATTCATTGGCGCCTTCTTGTTCGTAACGATCGTGACGTTCAGTATTAAGGCGCGGAAAGATCGGGGTTATAAAATTGTTATTACGACCGGACTTATTATAGTTTTGTCAGTAGCGTGGTTAGGCCTCGGTGGCCTAACAAAAAGATTTGAAAAACTTGGAGAAGATGAACGATGGGAACAATGGAGGCTAACAACCTATATAATAAAGGATTACCCACTATTTGGAGTAGGAAGTGGGAATTATCGCTGGGTCTTTCCTAACTACCGCGAAGGCACGTTACGGCAATTGACTTATGATCATGCACATCAAGATTATATGGAACTTTTGTCGGAACAAGGTGTAGTAGGAGCCCTCATATTAGGGATTGCTTTTCTTTTAATTATAAAGATGCTGTTGAAATCATACCGCACCCAAAATCACTTGTTGGGACGTGGCATGATATTCGGCTCTTTGATATCAATAACCGCATTTATGATACACGGTTTAGTCGACTTCAATTCTCGAATTCCTGCGAATGCCGCTTACTTCTATGTAATTGCGGCTTTGGGACTGGCGGCGACAACGTTAAACAACAAAATTGGAAAAAAGCATCGCTATGAGAGCAACAAATAGAAAGCGGGTTTTGATAACTGGCGGAGCTGGATTCTTGGGCTCGCATTTATGCGAAATTCTTATCGCGAAAGGATACGAAGTACTGTGCGTAGACAATTATTTCACCGGAACTAAAGAAAACATAGCCCATCTGGTCGGGGATCCCTATTTCGAGATGCTTCGCCACGATATTACATTTCCCTTGTATGTTGAGGTAGATGAAATATATAACTTAGCGTGCCCAGCGTCTCCGATTCATTATCAACACGACCCTGTACAGACGACGAAGACAAGCGTTCATGGAGCAATAAATATGCTCGGTTTGAGCAAACGCATTAACGCGCGCATCCTTCAGGCTTCGACAAGTGAGGTGTACGGCGATCCGAAAGTTCATCCACAAACAGAAAGCTATTGGGGTAATGTCAACCCTGTGGGTATACGAGCCTGTTATGACGAAGGGAAACGATGCGCAGAAACGTTATTTTTTGACTATTACCGGCAGCACCGACTGCCCATTAAGGTTCTGCGAATCTTCAATACCTATGGACCCAGGATGCATCCAAATGATGGTCGTGTTGTGTCGAATTTTATCGTGCAGGCGTTGAACAATAACCCGATGACGATTTTTGGCGATGGAACGCAAACGCGGTCTTTTTGTTACGTATCGGATTTGATAGATGTAATGACATTATTTATGGAAAGTCCGGCCGAATTTACCGGACCTCTAAACGCAGGAAACCCAGTTGAATTCACAATCTCGGAATTGGCGGAAACCATAATCACGTTAACCGGTTCCAGATCACAGATCACAAATAAACCACTGCCTCATGACGACCCAAAACAAAGATGTCCAGACATATCCTTGGTCAAGAAAAAATTGGGTTGGGAGCCAAAGGTCGGCTTGGAAGAAGGCCTAAGAAACACCATCGATTACTTCGATGAACATTTAAGATGCCATACTAAGATCAAAAACAATTCGAACCCGTGAATCGACGTATTCTTGTTACTGGAGGTGCCGGGTATATCGGCAGCCATACGTGTAAGTCTTTATTTCATCATGGGTTCGAACCGATTTGTTACGATAATCTTGTTCATGGTCATCGAGAGTTCGTTAAATGGGGGCCTTTTGAAGAGGGCGATATAAACGATTCTCAGCGCCTAAACTCAGTGTTTGACAAGTATCAGCCTCGCGCGGTGATGCATTTCGCTGCTTATGCATATGTCGGAGAATCAATGTCCGATCCCTTGAAGTACTATAAAAATAACGTTCACGGCAGCATGACGTTGTTAAACGTGATGCGTACACGCAACGTTACGAAAATTATATTTTCCAGCACATGTGCGACTTATGGTATCCCAAAGACTATCCCCATTCCGGACGGTCACGTGCAGCAACCCGTTAATCCCTATGGGCGTTCCAAACTAGTGATTGAACATATGCTTCGAGATTATGCATATGCGTACGGTCTTCACGGTTGTTCCCTGCGCTATTTTAATGCCGCCGGTTCAGATCCAGATGGTGAACTCGGTGAGTGGCATGAACCGGAGACTCACCTGATACCAAACGTAATGTTGGCTGCAGTAGGAAAACGAGAGTCAATCACCGTGTTTGGCGACAATTACGGTACGCCGGATGGAACCTGTGTACGCGACTATATACATGTGACTGATCTTGCGGAAGCCCATGTCCTCGCTCTGAAAACTCTGGAAGAGGAGCCTGGTCTCAAGACTTATAATCTGGGCAACGATAGGGGATATTCTGTTAAAGACATAATCGACGTTTCGGTTGATATATGTGGCCAAGCAATTCCGGTTCAAATAGGACCACGTCGCCCAGGCGATCCGCCGGTATTAATCGCCGACTCGAGTAAAGCAAGAAGTGAACTAGGATGGATATCAAATTACAACCAGTTGGAACAAATTATAGAAACTGCGTGGGACTGGTTCTCAAGACAAAATCAATAATTGTTGTATGTGCGGTTTAGCCGCTATTTTTGTTTACTCCAATCGCTCGTCCAGCGTCTCAAGGCGCGAACTCGTGCAGATGCAACATCAAATGCGTGATCGTGGACCAGACGGAGAAGGCGTCTGGCTGGGAGAATGTCTCGGATTGGCCCATACACGTCTATCCATCCTCGATTTGAGCGATGCGGCTGCCCAACCGATGGTGGATCCAACAAGTAGCAGCGTATTGGTTTACAACGGAGAGATCTACAATTTTAGAGAAATAAGAACAAAACTCGAACGCAAAGGATATGTGTTTCGCTCTACAAGCGACACCGAGGTGTTGCTATATCTATACCGCGATAAGGGCGAGCGCTTAGTTGACTATTTGCGTGGTATGTATGCTTTCGTTATCTGGGATGCCAATAAGAAAACCTTATTTTGTGCACGTGATCCATATGGAATTAAACCGCTGTATTACTCCGACGACGGTAAGACATTGCGCATCGCCTCTCAAGTAAAAGCGTTACAAGCAAGCGACGCGATATCGAAAGAGCCAGATCCTGCCGGTGTTTGTGGCTTTTATATATTTGGACATGTGCCGGAACCGTACACGTATTTACGAGAAATTAAATCGTTACCAGCAGGAAACATTCTGCGATGCCCACTTGGTGGAAAACCAGACATCCGCTCTTTTTTTTCGATCTCCAACGTGTATGTTGACGCAAGGGCGCAGCGGCACGATGTACCAAGGCCAGGACATTTTGCGCGAGCAATTCGAGAATCTGTAATTCATCATATGTTGGCGGATGTCCCGGTAGGTGTTTTTCTGTCGTCGGGAATAGATTCCGGAGCCATATTAGGACTGATGCGCGATGTCTCCGATGAACCAATCGATGCCTTCACATTGTCTTTTGACGAATATAGAGGGAAAGAAGAAGACGAAGAGCCACTGGCTGCAATGGTTGCCGACTATTATGACGCCCATCACAGACCGTATGTATTTCCAAGAGATGAAATATCCAGATTGATACCGGAATTCTTAGAGGCAATGGACCAACCGTCTATTGATGGATTAAACACTTGGCTAATGAGCCATGTCGCGAAGGAGCATGGCTTAAAGGTTGTATTATCCGGTCTCGGCGGCGATGAGTTGATGGGAGGTTATCCGTCGTTTCGTGATATCCCGAAATCTGTAAGACTATTGCGTTTTATTAACAAGGTACCAAAGCTCGGTGAATCGTTTCAACAAATAGTGCAAGTACTGCATAACGTCGGTTTACCAGTGAATCCGAAATTGGGTGGATTATTGTTACTCGGTGGGAGTTACGCTGGTGCCTATTTGCTGAGACGTGGCTTGTTCATGCCTTGGGAACTGCAGAATCTGGTAGGAGAGGAATTTGCCCATGAAGGTCTTTTGACACTCTCTCCTATCGCCCATATACAAAACGGTTTACAGCCAGATCCTGAAACAAATTTTGGCCGAGTCGCCGCCTTGGAATCCACATATTATTTACGTAATCAATTACTACGTGACTCGGATTGGGCGGGGATGGATCACTCAGTCGAAATTCGCACTCCACTCGTGGATGCGGTGTTGTTGGATGAACTTGCGCCTCTTCTTGTCGATTCAGATGCCACCAGCAATTTGAAGGAACTATTGGCGCAGGCCCCGCGAAGACCATTGCCAGATAAGGTGATCAACAGGAAGAAAACCGGTTTTACATTGCCCATTCCAATATGGTTAGAAACGATGCCAATGCTCGATACTTGGTGCCGTGTACCGTTACTGGCTAGAGAAGGATGCCACTGGGCACGGCGGTGGGCTTATACGGTCATGTCACCAATCATCCAGCCATCGTAAAACACGCGGTGCAATCCAAACGGGTATTGATATCTACGATTGTGCCACTCTGCGGAGGTGTTCCGCAAATGACGCGATTCATCGTTTATCGGGTGCTAGATTTAGGACTCGAGCCGGTCATTGGGTACTATCAACCTTACCGGATCGCGCCAAGTCTATCCGTGCCTAGTTACCGTTTACTGCGTGGCAAAATTGGCAAGCAACAACATCAAGTATTCAATGGTGTCGAAGCGCATGCCTTGGGCGCTTGGTTGCCAGAACTCGAGTTCACACACTACTGGCCTACTCGCCTGTGGAGAGAGCTGCTATCCAGCTGCGAATATCATATATCGATATCGGGAAATTGTTTAGCCGCCACACCTTACCTCTCAATTAACAAACCGTTCTGGTCTTGGGTGGCCACACCCTGGCACGACGATCGGCAAGATCGTGTTCGGACCTTTCCACTGCTGAGGCGTTGCTTGGACAAATTCGTCAACTCACCTGCTATATCAAGGCTCGAAAGAAAAATATTGCGTACTGGTAATGTCGTTGCGTTGAGCCAATACACACAAAAAACACTTAACAAACTCGTAGATCATGAGGCAATCAGGGACGTTATGCCGATGCCGATCGATGTAAACTTCTTTGTCCCGCAGAATAGAGATAAATATCACCGGTCAGTTGGATTTGTGGGTAGGCTTGATGATCCACGTAAGAACATAGGACTTCTTATCGACACCATAGCGTATTGTCACCAAAACGATTACTTTATCACCGCAATACTAATTGGTGGCGCTATCAACCACATGTTACGTTCAAGAATTCAAGAACTTGGGCTTACCGAACACATCAAGATCATAGGCGAGGTCCAAAGAGCTGAGTTGCCGAATTATTTGCGAACCATGGATGCCTTTATTATTCCATCTCATCAGGAAGGTTTGTGCATCGCGGCTTTGGAGGCCATGAGTTGCGGAGTACCGGTGATCTCAACCAGATGTGGTGGGCCAGAGGAATACGTTATTCACGAAAAGACAGGATTATTGGTGGATTCTAATCCTGCCGCCGTAGGAAATGCGCTGTTACATCTTCTTAATAATAAGAAATTTCATAGACGTTTATCAGAGCAAGCGCGAAAAATAGTCGTAACTCGGTATACCCAGCAAATTGTTAAAAAAGCATTCGAAAATAGTTTTAATAATACATTTCATTAATGCTCGTTGCCGAATCAATTTTGTTGACTGAGGGGCCCCGCCTGATCGGGATAAATGCCGCCGTACACTATGCAAGAATTACGTGACGTGTATAACGATTTATCGCGTCGAAGACCAAAAGATTATCGTTTCTCATCTAGACCGGGCCGCCTCGATACTGTCTTGATCTCCGGAGATAAGTGCAAGAAATGGGATTGGACCGCTGATTAGATGTATTGCTAACAATAAAGCACTATTCCATACGCGATGAGACATACAAATCAAATACACGACGAATACTTCGGGTCCGATCACGTCACGGTGATAGAGCCCCCTAAAGGCTGGCATATGTTCGACTTGAGAGAGCTTTGGGCGTATCGAGAGCTTCTTGGGGTGCTCACTACACGAGATATTAAAGTCCGCTACAAGCAGACCGTGCTTGGCGTGACTTGGGCAGTTATTCAACCAGTCGTAACAATGATTGTGTTTACTATCGTGTTTGGCAAGTTGGCGAAACTTCCCACAGATGGATACCCTTATCCGATATTTGTGTATTCGGCGTTGTTACCTTGGATGTTTTTTGCCAACGCAATCGGTACTGCGGGTGGATCCCTTATCGGTTCAAGTCACTTAGTGAGCAAGGTGTATTTCCCAAGACTAATTATCCCCTTGTCGTCAATTGGTTCGGGCCTGATTGATCTAGCAATATCTACAGGTATTTTATTGTTGTTGATGTTGTATTACGGTGTGCCCCTGACAATGCAGATATTTGCTGCACCGATATTGCTAATCGCCGTTATCTTCACAGCGCTGGGGGTCGGAACACTCCTATCTGCGTTAACCGTAGCCTATCGTGACTTTCGTTTCGTGGTTCCGTTCATGATACAAATATGGCTTTTTTGTACCCCGGTAGTCTACGCAATGAGTCTGGTTCCCGAACACTGGCAATGGATCCTTGGGTTAAATCCGATGACCGGCATCGTAGAAGGGTTCCGAGCGGCGTTTCTCGGTAAGCCTTTCGATTTAACTACGCTAATAATCTCTTTCTTTATTTCAACACTTATATTTCTAATCGGTATAGCATATTTTGAAAAAGTAGAACGTCGGTTCGCTGATATCATTTAAAAAATAGAATATACAAGATACACAAAGTTATGAAAGGTGCTGTTCGTGTAGATAACTTAGGAAAACAATATGTGATTGGTGGCGCCGAGCAAATCTATAGATCTTTTCGCGAGATGGTTGCTGGTGTTTTTACATCGCCGTTCCAAAAATACCTGAAGTTAAAGGGGGCAGTAAGAGAAAAAGATAAGTTCTGGGCTTTGAGAAATGTGAACTTTGAAATACGACCCGGAGAGGTAACCGGCATTATAGGACAGAATGGTGCAGGGAAAAGCACACTCCTAAAAATATTGAGTCGAATAACCTGCCCAACAGAAGGAAGGGCTATTTTAAGTGGAAAAGTAGCCAGTCTGCTTGAAGTTGGCACTGGATTTCATCCTGAACTTACAGGCCGTGAAAACATATATCTGAACGGCACAATACTAGGTATGACACAAAAGGAAATTCGATCCAGGTTCGATGATATTGTGTCATTTGCTGAAATCGAAGTGTTTTTGGATACCCCGGTTAAGCGCTATTCAAGTGGAATGTACGTTCGTCTGGCATTTTCCATAGCAGCCCATCTTGATCCGGATATACTAATCGTGGATGAGGTCTTAGCGGTGGGAGATGCTTTGTTTCAAGATAAGTGTCTTAGAAAACTGAGTTCCGCGTCTAAAGAGGGAAGGACTGTTTTATTTGTAAGTCACAACTTGAAAATGATTTCGGCTCTATGTGATTCGTGTATTGTGCTTAATAAAGGCAACTTACTATCTATGGGAAATGTTACAGATCAAGTTAATTTGTATCTTTCTAAACTATCGAACGAAACAGAACTCGTTACAGACAGAGAGGAAACGAAAGAACATGGTCCTATGGTAATTGATGACGTCCGGATATTTTCTACAGCAAATAACAGTTCAGTGATTAAATTAGGTGACGACGTTGCTTTTGAATTTAATTACAAAGCAGATAATTTGCGCGGTAAAGCTATTTCATTCGGGTTTTCGTTACAAGATATTACCTCTGGTGAGTTTGTCTTAGTGTATTACAGTGAATTCAATAACATGTATTTTTATGACGTTAATGGCCAAGGGACTATCAGATGTCTGATTGATAGACTCCCAGTAGTACCAGGAAAGTATCTTGTTGCTTGTCGAGCGGTGGCAAACAACCGAGAAATATACTTTAAAGAAAATCTAACCACCGTCATTATCAAGGAAGGCGACTATTACGGTACCGGCCGTCTAGGTCATCGCGCGGCAGAGCTTACAAAGATCTTAATTGACGGGGAGTGGGAGCATCACGTTGGTGAAACTATACATGGCGACGTGGGTGAACTGAACTAAATAATTGCGGACAACTTGTATTTAGCGATGGGTTATGTAGTGCTTTGCATCGTAACATGGGTCTAAGTATCAATACGCTTAGGCAAGTAAAACATGGATCAAGACGTTGGCTATGGAATGTCTTATATCAAGGTTGCAAATATATTGTGCTCCGGCGACTTAACGGAACCATCGCGTCCGGACTATTTAAAGGGATGCAGTTTACAACGTCATATATTTCCAGTATGCCCATGCCGAAAATATTGGGTACATACGAAAAAGAGATTCAAGAGGTCTTACAGAAATGGAGGTATGAAAAATTTAATCGTTTTATTGACGTCGGCGGGGCAGAAGGATTCTATGCGGTAGGAATAGCCAAACAATTTAACGTTAAAGAAGTGATTGTTTACGAAATGCTTGAAGAAGGGCAGGTAATGATTCGTATGCTCGGCGAGCAAAACCGCATCTTGCCATGCGTAAAAATATATTCTAAATGTGAAGAACATGATTTATACGAAATATGTGATGAGCGCGCCAAAGATTTAGTGCTCATTGATGTTGAGGGCGCCGAGATCGATTTATTGAGCTCAAGAGTTGTCGAGAAGCTTCGCAACAGCACGGTACTGGTAGAAGCCCATGATTTTAAAGTAACTGATTGTACTAATCTTGTTAATCAGAAGCTTTCTAGCACACATGTGACAAAGATAATCTCCAGTAACTTGCGAAAAAAGACGGATTTTCCGCTTTACTATCCGTTCCCTAAAGCAATTAAACTCGCCATGATGGATGAGCAACGACCAGAGATAATGAATTGGATCATTGCTAGCCCCAAAAAACACGGTATATGCCTGTCCTAGAAATAGTTTTCGCAAAGGCCCGTAAATATTATTAAAAATAATATCAATCGTATACCACTGTTGCTACGGGAAAGTTAGAAAGTCTTAGAAGGTCACATCGGCCGGAAAATATTGTGAAAGGCACTATATTGTTTATATCGCCTAGCGCTTATCCTATTGGGGGTGTTGCGACATGGTTGGATTACGTTTCAAAAGGTCTACAGGAAAAAGATTGGCGAGTTGTCGTAGGCCTTGCCTCTGGGAAATGGCACGATGCAGAAACATACAGAGAAAAACATGGCTGTTTGACGGTTAGGCCAATAAACAATAACTCTGGTTCCAGAGAAGGTCGTATTCGGGCAATTGAAGATATTATAAAACGAGTCAATCCAGAATTAGTGGTTGGCGTAAATATACCCGATTGCTATATAGCCGCGTTAAGAAGTCGTGCGATTAAAGTATGGCCGAAAATTGTGATGACAGTGCATGCGATACAACCAGACTTCTACGAAGATATAAGAAAGTATTCTGAGGTGCTAGACGGCGTAATCTGTACCAACAAACTTGCTTGTGAGTTAGCGAAGGTGGATTCTGGGTTTAACGAGAAGCAAATATATTATGCGCCCTATGGTGTGTCAGTTAATAGTAAAAACAATATAATTAGAGCGCCCGGGGATCCGCTAAGGCTTGCATATGTTGGACGTTTAGAGCAATGGCAAAAACGTATTCATGATTTACTGCCCATTTTGGCGCACTTAGAAGATGCTGGAATTAATTATCAGCTACTTATTGCTGGAACCGGACCTGAAGAAACCTGGATCAAGAGTCAATTTGGGTCTCGGATTGAAAAACAATTTGTTCAGTTTCTTGGTGAAGTTCAATTACATGAAATGAACAAAATAGTTTACGATCGGACTGACGCATTAATCGTAACATCAGCGTGGGAGACGGGGCCAATCAACATTTGGGAGGCAATGGCATCGCGGGTCCCTGTTGTGACAAGTCAATATATTGGGTCGGGTTTAGAAAATGTTTTAAGTAACAACAAAAACTGTCTGACCTTTACAATCGGAAACACACGGCAAGCAGCAGAATGCATAATGCAATTACTAGACAGGAGCATTAGAGAAAAGATAGTACGAGGTGGACATCGACTCGTAACAACAAAATACAATAAAAAGTTATCGGTTGAAGCCTGGGACCGTTGCTTCACGAGTATTTTGGTGTCTTCGGATAACAAGGAAGGAGTCAAACAGCCATTGACAATTACTCCCGGTGGGCGTCTTGATCGAATATTTGGGATAAGATTGGGTGAAACGATACGTTGCACATTCGATAGGAGATATGCCCATCAATCAGCCGGCTCGGAGTGGCCACATTCGTATGGCATTCGTGAAGTTCATGATTCATCATTTTGGTCTATGGCTAGACGGCTAGACGAGGTCGCCGCCGAGGAAAATTCTCAGACCCAAAGTCGCGCAAGTTAACATAATAGCTGGGGATTAAAACGTATGGTCTCGCTAACTATAACTGTCTGTATTTGCACGTATAATCGAGCAAAATACCTGGCACATACGCTTTCTAGCCTGACCCAATTGAAAGATACGGAGACTTTAAGTTGGGAACTTCTTGTAATCGATAACAACTCCAAAGATCAGACGAAGTCAATTATCGACGAATACAACAATCAACTCCCTATACGATACGTTCGTGAAACCGAACAAGGATTGTCACACGCGCGCAATAGGGCGTTGAGAGAATGTAATGGCAAAGTTTTGATCTTCATGGACGACGACGTTAAAGTCGATATTGATTGGTTATCTGCCTATGCAGACGCCGTAAATCGCTTTCCAGATGCTGATTATTTCGGTGGGCGAATATTACCTCAATGGGTGACTGAAAAACCAAAATGGATTAGAGACGAAACAATGCCCCTCATAGGAGGACTATTAGTCATATGCGATAATGGCGTGGAAGCTCGCTATTACCGTAACACTGATGTAGGCCCTTTCGGTGCGAGCTTTGGAATACGACGCCGTCTGTTCGAAAAATTGTCACCATTTAGGGTGGATCTTGGGCCTAAACTTGATATCCCTGGGCGCGGTGATGACTACGAGTATCTGCTACGCGCTAAGCGTGCCGGTTATCGTGGCATTTATTGTGGGCCCGCTCTGTGTTACCACCAAACCGATCCGAGAAGACTACGAATTAGGTATATGTATCGCTTTGGTGTACAAAAAGGAATTGCGGAGAAAAGAATTTCAATTGAAAAACATTCTGCTGGATCGATTATTCGCGAACTCAATTATGGAATTCGCGGACTGTTGCAATTGTGCAAAGGTCGTGGTGATCGTTTCCGGCAATGTGTGATCAATATGGGAATTCAACGCGGACTGCGACAAAACATATGCAATATAGAGGGCACACGAATATAAACGTTGACACTATCGCAAGTTTAAATTTGAATTAAATGCTATAGATTAAATATATATTTTCGTTCTAACCACCGCTTTCTTTTCAATCAACGTTTTTAACGCTATTTCATAAACAGACTGTTACATGAACGGTAGGATTGACGACCTCGTTAGTGCAATCATTCCAGTATTTAATAGACCAGATCTGTTAATTGAAGCCGTCAACAGCGTCCTTGCGCAAACCCATCGACCTGTAGAAATCATCATCATTGATGATGGTTCAACTGACAGGACTCCGCAGGTAGCTAAAAGCTTAGCCGCGCAACATCCCGAAGAAATTATATATCGACGACAAGCGAACCAGGGACCTGGCGCTGCACGAGAACTTGGAAGACAAACAGCAAAAGGAGAATTTATCCAGTATCTTGACAGCGACGACTTGCTTTCTCCGGATAAATTCGAAACACAAGTTGAAGGCCTTCGATCAAACCCCGAGTGTGCCGTGTCATATGGAATGACTCGCTATTATCGCATTGGAGAATCTCCACAAGATATTGCACATAAACGCACCGGTGAAAGAATTGACAAGATGTTTCCGGCGTTCCTGCAATCTAGATGGTGGTCCACTTCGACACCGTTGTTTACCAGAAGTATCTGTGATCGTGCAGGGGCCTGGTTAGATCTGAGTAACGAGGAAGATTGGGAATACGATTGCCGCGTAGCAAGTTTTGGAGTCCGTTTACATTATTGTCCACAATTTGTTTCCGATACACGGGACCACGATAGTCATCGAGTATGTCAGGACGTTACAAATTCTTCCGAGGTACTTAAAGATAGGGCGTACGCGCATGAACTTATATATCAACACGCAATTAGGACGGGCATAAAAGAGGATACGCCGGAAATGCGGCACTTTGCCAGAGAGCTATTTTTTTTATCTCGACAGTGCGGTTCCGCCGGATTGTCGAATGAGGCAAAGAAATTGTTTTCGCTTGCTCGGGATGCCTCCGGAGCAAAAGGCAACAAGGCGGAGTTTATAATTTATAAACACCTCGCTACTTTGCTTGGCTGGTCTCGTATGGGTGCGGTTAGTGAAAAATTGGACTTGTTACGTTCTAAAATAAGTTAGAACATGGCATGAAGACATCTTAACCTTGCAAGTATATCGTTATTAGAGTGTTTTTCTGGCGAAAAGCTATTGCCAACCGGTTTTAAAAAATGTCTATCCATCCTAACTAGCGGTCTGCAATAAAGACATCATTATCTCGTCTCCTTGGTTAAACAATTGCCCGTATGTCCAAATAAAGCGAGTTATGAACTAGGTGGGTAAGGGTTATCTAGATGTGTCGGTTGTGATGAGTGTTAAGGACGATGAACATTTCGTAGCACAATCTGTTGAAAGTATCCTTGAGCAAAATGATGTCGATTTCGAATTCATAATTGTGAATGATGGATCGACCGATAGGACTGGAGAAACAATCGCTAAATTCCAACGTAAAGATAGCAGAATTAAGGTCATCGAACAGAAACATAAAGGCTTGACGAACGCTTTAATAACTGGGTGCATACTGGCAAATGGCAAATACATAGCGAGGCAGGATGCAGGCGGCGACGTTTCTTTACCAGGCAGGCTACGAAGTCAATTCGAGCTATTAGAAGGTGACGACGATGCTGTGATGGTTGGCAGCGGCGCGAGATTTGTTGGACCCCATGGTGAATATCTGTACGACGCTGTAATGTCCCAAGACGAACTCGATCAGGGCCTTCGCAGTTTGACCATTACAAGCGTTAGAAGTCCCCCTCACTGTTGCGCAATGATGCGAAATTCAGCTTATAAGAAAATTGGCGGATATCGTGGCGTATTTTACGTGGCACAGGATCTGGATCTATGGATGCGACTTTATGAGACCGGCAAAACTATTGCCGACGAGACAATTCGCTACGTAGCCAAAGTTCGTCCTAGAGATATCAGTAATTTGTATAGAAAACGTCAAATAGAAACCACCAAATTTATTCTCGAGGCCGCGAGATTAAGACGTTCGGGTCGGGATGATACTGTAATGCTAGATCTCGCGAAACAAACAAAACAAGAAAAACCGCGATCAAATATTGGTCGAAAGTTATACAACAACAATCAAGAAGCAAAGGGCTTGTACCATATTGGGGCTTGCATCAACTTAACGGATAGTGAGAGGGCACGTCATTATTATCGCCTTGCACTTAGGAAGCAGCCTCTTCATATACGCGCCTTATTACGATTGCTTTCAAGTTATCGAAATAAAGTATAAACGTCGGCACTACTCCTCAGATGCAGACCGCATTTTCTTGCATGCCAAACTCGTAAGTTGAAAGAGTCCGTAATACGAAAAAACTATGTGGTCGTACGTGTACGCTATTTTGAATGGCCATAGATTAAAAGACACATATAAGTCTGATATATCCATAGATAGTGTCCTTTGTTATTTTGAGATGCTTGGATAAACTAATTCGCCAGTGGCTAATCACAGCCAGGTATTTCGTTAATCAGTTGCTGGTCACGGGAGGAAAGACTTTTTCGGTATGAAATTGCATCGTGCGTCAACACTGGCCGTGGCAATACCAACGTATCGACGAGGCGGATTACTGATAAAAACAATCAAACAGATACTTTCCCTTAAACAAAGGCCGGATCAGATACTCGTTCTCGATCAGACGGAAAGACATACAAAAGAGACGGAATCGAAGTTGGAGGCTATGCAAACCGAGGGCGACATCGTATGGCAACGGCTGAGCACACCGTCAATACCGCAGGCGATGAATATTGCTTTGATCGAGTCTGATTGTGACATTGTATTATTTTTAGATGACGATATAGAAATTACCAGCGAACTAGTTAAAGAACATATAGAGGGCCACAAGAACAGCAACGCGGTAGTCGTTGTTGGTAAGATAAAACAACCATGGCACCATCAAGACGTGGGAGGCGCAAAGTATAAGCAAAACTTTGGTTTCACATCTGATGTATCAAAGTATATAAATAGTGCCATGGCGGGCAATATGTCGGTAAACAGAACGAAAGCTATAGAGATCGGTGGGTTTGATGAAAACTTCGTACGTGTGGCCTACCGTTTTGAAGATGAATTTGCTCAAAGGGTAGCGAATGAAGGTTGCCAAATCTATTATCACCCTGCGGCGAGTATATGTCATTTGAAGTTTAGCGAAGGTGGCACCAGGACGTTTGGTAACCATTTAACAACAATAAAACCCGATCATTCAGTCGGAGCTTACTACTTTTTTCTTCGTGCACCGGGAGTAAGACACCGTGGGTGGAACGTTATAAAGCGACTAATCAACGCCAACCTAACGAGACATCATTTCAAGAAACCGTGGTGGATACCAGTTACGATCATCAGTGAACTGTCGGGGATAGTCTGGGCAGTGCGTTTATACCTGAAAGGTCCACGCTACATCAATGAAAAGCGCAGTCTATGTTAGCAGCGTCTATCCTAGTTGCCTTAATATTATTTATATTATGTTTCAACAGCATACGGGCAACTGTTTTTATTGTTATAGCGGTAGGGATTATCCAGGATCCAATCAGAAAGCTCGTACCTGAAGAACCTGTCTTTTTTGTTGTTATAGTGGGTATTTTTTTTGCTACAGGCATGATTGGTGCAATGCTTCGAAATGGTACGCGTTACTTCGCTCCATTATCTGGTATTAACAACCTTTTGTATTATCCGATAGTGTCGTTTTTAATTATTTTATTGATACAAACGTTCGCCACAATCGTGCGTTATGATCAGGTCGTTTTGGCTATTGTTGGATTGAGTGGATATTTGGCGCCATTGTTAGCGTTGCCACTTGCGTATTCTTACGTGAATACGCTAGAGGACATAAAAAGACTTCTCGCAGTGTATATTGGTTTTAATTGTTTTGTAGCATTGGGGGTATATCTTTCGTTTTTGGGTGTTGATTGGGCAATTCTCCAACAGGTTGGGCAAGGTATTGTCATTTATGATTTAGGCACTGTATTAACAGCGCATTCTGGATTTGCGAGGAGTGCAGAAATCGCCGCTTGGCATATGGCGGCAAGCGTCTGCATGTTGGGAACACTTAGTGCTATAACGAATAAAACGTCTCAAAGATTGTGGTTTGCTTTTCTTATAGTGATTATGGTGGGCGGCATTGTTCTGACAGGACGGCGTAAAATGCTGATGGAAATATCTATATTTGTTTTCTTCTATTTTTCAATTTTAATATTTACTCGGACAACTGGAACAAAAGTTTTTGTGGGAACTTTGATATTAGGATTAGGACTTATGATTTGGTTAGGCCTACAAGAGATATTCCCGGAAAAATATGAAAGTCAGATTGACCTATATCTGCAACGAGGTGCAACTGTTTTTGAGGATGCACCGCAACGTTTTTCAAATCTAGGGTTTGGAAGCTTACAAAGTGCATTACAGCGAGTTGGATGGTTGGGTGCTGGAATGGGGATAGGAAGTCAGGGAGCGCGCTATTTTAGCGACGTGTCTTTTATCTCGGTCATAGGCGGGTCGACGGAAGGTGGTCTAGGAAAACTTATCGTAGAGTTAGGTATACCGGGTCTTGCCCTTTTATTATGGTTGCTATGGCGAATCAATCAAAATATATCCAAGATATTGCAGTATTGTAATGTAGTCGACAAGACAGCAGCACATTTGGGCGTGGCTATATCGGCATTTCTTGTCACAAACATCTTCATATTTGTAGTGGCATCGCAAGTGTATGGAGACTTGTTCATATTACTGCTGCTGGGGATGTTTGTAGGAATATTATTCGCTACGCCTAAAATCTTCGCTTCCAGGCGCTCGTACGTTGACGTTGAGGAAGGCACACAGAAATACGCAAACCCGGTAACGTGAGCAAAAGCCGACCACGTATTAATCTGGGAATTATCGCAACTCATCCTATTCAGTACCAGGCACCATGGTTTCGAGCGCTATCTGAGATTAGCAAGATACAGCTCAAGATCTATTATATTGTCATTCCAGATGACCGTCAGCAAGGGCAAGGTTTCAATCATGCGTTTGAGTGGGATGTTCCTCTATTGGACGGTTACGGCTGGTCAGTACTGAAGCCGAGCGGAACGAATAATTTGTCTCGCTTTTTTTCTACTAGAATAAACAAGTTAGGAGAGACCCTTCGAAAAGACAAAATAAATGTTTGTTTGATCACCGGATGGCAGTCATATGGATTATTACAAGCTCTTTTTTCTTGTAAAATATTAGGTATACGAACCTTGATAAGAGGAGAGTCGAACGCCATTCGTATACGACCTCTCTGGAAAAAACTTTTGCACCGTATTTATTTAAACCAATTCGATGCATTTTTAGCAGTCGGAATAGAAAACAAAAACTTTTATATAGAAAACGGAATCGAACTAACTCGAATATTTTGGTGCCCTTACTTCGTTGATAATGCGAGATTTATTAGACAAGCCGAAGTAGCAATCGGGAAAAGACAAGAGATTCGAAAAAGTTGGGGAATTATAGAAAAGGAAATATGTTTCGTTTTTGCAGGAAAATTTGAACAAAAAAAGCGCCTATCAGACATAATCAAAGCACTAAAAATAGCGCGACAAAAAAATCAAAGTATACGCTTGCTGGTTGTTGGTTCTGGAGAACAAGAAAGACAAGTCCGTCAGCTAGCGGTTAGTAACTCTTCTCCAGTCTCTTTTGCGGGATTTCTTAATCAAACAAAGATTAGTGACGCATACGTTGCTGCAGATTGTTTGATATTAGCTTCGGATTATGAAGAAACATGGGGCTTGGTCGTTAACGAAGCTATGGCTAGTGGCATACCGGCACTGGTTAGCGATCAAGTCGGTTGTGGTGCAGATTTAGTTATAGATGAGAAAACTGGATCAATATTTCGTTGTGGAGACATACAGGACTTATCGCAAAAGATGATATGGATGGCTGACAATCGCGATAAGTTGAAGCAAATGGGAACCAACGCGCGTAAACATATTGAGAATTACTCAATAAAAAGTGCCACTAAGGGGTTACTCGACGCAATGAAGGTTTTAAGCACCTAATAGTAAATGCAAAGTATGTAACACCTAGTATGAGACGACGTTCATTGTTTATATTGTTTTGCAGCCGTATCATGCGCGACGATTAAATACGATACACGGATTGATTGGCAAAGATTTCGCCTAATAGTGTCGTTGTTTGTATTCATTGAATAATAATGAGAATACTTCATGTAGTACCGACATACCTTCCTGCTACACGATATGGAGGTCCAATTTATGCGATTCATGGATTATGTAGATCATTGGTCGAAGCAGGCGCGAAAGTATCTGTATTCACCACAAATGTGGATGGCGCCTCAGTCTCAAATGTCGAGACCAATTCTTGTGTCGATATGGATGGTGTTGAAGTCACATACTTTGCGTCTCCTTACTTAAAACGATTGTATTACTCACCTAACATGAAGTTGGCGTTGAAAAATACAATCGATGGTTTTGATTTAGTTCATGGTCATTCGATTTATCTATGGCCTACGATGTTGGCAGCCAGAACTTGTCGCAGCACAAGGACTCCGTATGTGTTATCACCTCGAGGAATGCTCGTTAAAGACCTCGTAGCAAAAAGAAACCAATTAATAAAGTCGATTTGGATAAAATTGGTTGAGCGAAACAATATTTCGATAGCAAACGCTGTTCATTTTACCTCGCTAACAGAATATAAAGCCGCTAAAAGATTCAATCTAAATATAAAAACGTCGTTTGTTATTCCCAACGGCATTGATATAGACGACGTAGATAAATTTAAAAACCAGAAACAATATAAAAAACTCCAGAGAAAAGATATGCCGTTAATTCTGTATTTTGGGAGAATCAGCTGGAAGAAGGGGCTTGATCGACTTATCAAATCGATGACGTTGGTAACAAGAGGAAAACTTGTCATCGCTGGTAACGATGAAGAAGGCTATACGTCGAAATTAAAGCGTCTGGTTCGACAATATGGGTTGAATGACAAGATTGAATTCAAAGGTCCTCGATATGGCACGGACAGGTATTCGTTGTTTTTGGGTGCCGACATATTTGTATTACCCTCTCTCTCCGAAAATTTCGGTAATACAGTTTTGGAGGCAATGGCACTTGGCTGCCCGGTTATCGTAACATCCCAGGTGGGCCTGTCTTCGAAAGTAGAACAATCCAAGGCGGGGATCGTTGTCAATGGTGAACCTGAAAGTATCGCTGACGGCATAAATAGGTTAGCCGATGATCAGACGACAGCAAAACAAATGGGAGAAAATGGAAGCAGGACTGCGCGGAATGAATTTTCGTGGAAACTCATCGCTGATCAGATGTTCGAGAAATATCAGAGTGTGATCATGTCGAGCGTGAACGATGACACGTGTAGATAACGTGTCAGTCTTGGTTTTTACTTTAAACGAAGAAAAAAACCTCCCCTCGTGCCTGGATAGTTTGCAATGGACTGACGATGTTGTAGTCGTTGACTCTTACAGCACGGATAGCACATTGAAAATCTGTGAAAAACGCGATGTGCGCGTATATCAACATCGATTCGAAGGTTTTGGTTCACAGCGCAACTGGGCGCTAGATAACATCGACCGAAAATACTCGTGGGTCCTGTTACTTGACGCCGATGAGCGAATATCCAGTAAATTGGCTGACGAGATAGTAACTAAAGTATCTGAAGGTGATGGAAGAATTTGTGCTTATCGTCTGAAAAGGAGATTTTTTCTGTGGGGAAAATGGCTGAAACACAGCAGCCTTTATCCGACTTGGGTGGTTCGCTTGATACAAGGTGACAAGGTACGTTACGTAAATCGTGGTCACGCTGAAACGCAAATCGTGAACGGTGAAATCGGTGTTCTGCAAAACGATATCATTGATGAAAACCGTAAAGGAATCGATTCGTGGTTCGAAAGACAGAATGATTACTCGCGAAGAGAAGCGGAGTACGAAATTGAACAGCAAAGAGAACCATTTCATTTTTCGAATATCTTTGCACGAGATCCAGTACTACGAAGGGCAGCCATAAAGCGGTTAACGTGGACGCTTCCCGGGCGTGCGGTATGGTACTTCTTTTACAGCTATATATGGCGGGGAGGTTTTCTTGATGGCGGGGAGGGATTGAGATATTGCCTAATGCGATCCATGTACCAGCGAATGATAGCAATTAAAAAATATGATCTCGCTAAAAACTTGAAAAGCTTTAATGGTCTTTGATTGACAACTCTATAGAAAGAATACTTAAAGCATTTTCTCAAACTGAAATATTTATTTACCGTTCGGCGTTCTCTATTGACAACTAGACGAATCCGTTATGTATATAGTTGGACTAAATTCCTATCACGGAGATTCATCGGCTTGCCTGGTAAAAGATGGTCGGTTAGTCGCCGCAGCAGAAGAGGAGAGATTTCGAAGACTTAAGCATTGGGCCGGATTTCCCGCCGAAGCGATTCGCTACTGCTTGTCGGAAGAGCAAATTAAACTTGACGAAGTTGATCATGTGGCGGTCAATAGCAATGCATATGCCAATTTTTGGCCGAAACTTCGTTACGCGTTTTCGGGCGGTGCAAGCTGGTCTTTATTGTTTGAGAAAATTCAAACCCGAAAACGACGTCACGCACTGCGCGAACGCTTGGAAACCACCTTTCCAGGCCAGCTTCTTAACGGCAAGATGCATCGTATCGAGCATCATTTGGCGCACTTGGCGTCTAGTTTTTTTGTTTCGCCTTTTGACACAGCAGTAACAGTATCCGTGGACGGATTCGGCGATTTTAGTAGTACCAGTTGGGGCGTGGGGGAGGGACAGCATATCCATATCGGCGGCCGCGTGAGTTTTCCACATTCACTGGGCGTATTTTATCAAGCCATGACTCAGTATTTGGGGTTTTCGCGATATGGTGATGAATACAAGGTCATGGGACTGGCCGCATACAGTAAACCAGATTATCTCGACGCTATGAGGGAGATTATCAGATTGAATGGCAAGGGAACCTTTTCTCTTGATTTACGATTTTTCCGGCATCAAAAGCACGAAATTGGATATCAATGGGTCGATAGCGAGCCGCAGGTTTCCCGCTTGTTTAGCCATGAAATGACGACACTTCTCGGACCTGCGAGACGCGCGAATAGCCCTATCGAGCAACGTCATAAAGCCGTAGCGAGTTCAGTACAAGCCGTATATGAGGAAGCTTTGTTTCATCTGCTCAATAATATTCATTCCCAATATAGTATGAATAAACTGACATTGGCCGGAGGCTGCGCAATGAATTCAGTCGCTAACGGCAAGATCAGGGGCAAGACGAAATTTCGAGATATTTATATTCAGCCTGCCGCTGGCGATGCCGGTGGCGCGATTGGAGCGGCATTCGTAGCCTGGCATAGATTGAACCGGCAAGATACTAAATTTTTCATGGAACACGCATACTGGGGGCCGTCATATTCCGACGAAGATATTCATCATTTGCTGGACCAACAAAGAAATAGGCTGTTGGCTGAGGATATCAGGATAGAGCAAGCGGAACACGAGGATAAACTTTGTAGCCGCGTGGTGGAATCAATAGCAGAAGGTAAGGTAGTTGGTTGGTTCCAGGGCCGAATGGAATGGGGTCCCCGAGCATTAGGCAATAGATCTATTTTATGTGATCCCAGAAGGGCGGATATGAAAGACATTCTTAACGACAGGATAAAACGACGAGAATCTTTCAGACCTTTTTCTCCTGCGGTTCTCAGGGAGGCAGTAAAGGATTGGTTTGAAGTAGACGATGATGTACCGTTTATGATGAAAGTGTATCCGATACGAGCAGAAAAAAGAAAGCAGATTCCCGCTGTAACTCATATAGATGGTTCTGGCAGGCTGCAAACCGTATATCAACATACCAACCCACGATTTTATAGACTGATTGAGTGTTTCGCGTTAAGAACCGGTATTCCGCTGGTACTTAACACATCATTCAATGAGAACGAACCCATCGTGTGTAAGCCGGAAGAAGCTTTGGATTGTTTTTTGAGGACCAATATGGACATGTTGGTCATGGGGAACTACGTTATTTCAAGAGCTTGAGAGTTTTGGAGAATTCAACAGGAGTATAGGTTAAACATGATAGAGTTCTTAAAAGACCTTTGGGACTTTATGAGGGCACGAAAGAAATTTTGGCTTGCACCCATAATTATCGTATTGCTGTTGCTAGGTGCACTTTTGGTATTTGCCCAAGGGTCGGCAATGGCGCCGTTTATTTACACGTTATTTTAAGTGCTTCAATAATAATATCCTGAGTGATAGATTGCGCTCCGCATAAACGCGGGGCGCTTGTTTTTTTATGGCTTACCTGTTTACGATTCTCACTACGATTGCGGTAATTGCCTTTTTGATTCCGCGGGCCGAAGAATGGGGATTACTCGATTACCCAGGTGATCATCGCAGACATACAGAAGCGACTCCAGGTATCGGCGGGATTGCTATGTTTGCCGGTTCAGTCATCGGTATAGCTTGGTATGGTCCTAATTGGTCGTTAACGGTGCCGCTATTGGTATCGGGTGGGTTTATGCTGGCCATAGGTATTTGGGACGATCGCCACAAAACTACTTACCTCTTCAGGTTCATTGGGCAACTAATCGCGGCTACGATAATGATCAAAGCTGGTGGTGTGGTACTAGACGATCTCGGGCATCTGATTTCAGATCAACGGTTACCCTTGAATCGCTGGTCCGTTGCGTTGACGCTTTTCGGTACGGTGGGAGTGATTAATGCATTGAACATGTCGGATGGCATGGATGGTCTTGCGGGTGGCCTGGCCTTGGTAACACTGTTGTCCTTGACGATAGTTGCTGGTGTTACCGGTAATATTCAGGATGCTAATGTTTTAGTGATCATAGCGTGTGCCGTAGTCGCTTTTTTGCTATTCAACGCCCGTATCTTTGGATACCAAAGAGCTCGCGCATTTATGGGTGATGCGGGCAGTATGTGGTTGGGCCTCACACTATCGTGGTTCTTAATTAACTTGTCACAAGGAGAGGCGCGCGCCATGTCTCCGGTCACGGCACTGTGGGTCATGGCAGTTCCCTTGATCGATGCCGTAGGTTCTTTGGTAAGGAGGGCGATAAAGGGACGTTCACCGTTTCAAGCTGATCTGGCCCATTATCATCACTATCTATTGGCACTCGGTTGGAGCGTCAACCAAACATTGATTATAGCTATTGGATGTGCGCTGGTCCTCGCCACAGTGGGCATTCTTGGTTTGTATATGGATATTCCTGAGCATGTAATGTTCTTCGGTTTTCTTGGAGCGTTTGTTATCTATTTGGTCGCGATGGAGTTGGCGGATAGAAGAATTACCGCGCGGCGTCGCGTACAACCAGAAAAATAGAAAGCCCCGGCAGCAAGCTCCGGGGCTTATCAGAAATGATGTCTCCTTAGACTACTCGTCGCCGAAAATACCGAGTAAATGTAGCAGACTGGTAAACAGATTATAGATAGCCACGAAAAGTGTGACCGTGGCCATTATGTAGTTGGTTTCACCACCGTGCACGATCTGGCTGGTTTGATAGAGGATCAGACCGGACATTAGGAGTATGAACATAGCGGACACGGCCATAGATAACGCTGGTATACCGAAAAGAATCGCTCCCAGACCGGCCAAGAAGGCAACTAAGATGCCCGAGAACAGGAACCCAGCGATAAAGCTAAAATCTTTGCCAGTTGTTAGCACGTATCCGGATAGACCCAAGAAAATGATGCCGGTACCACCCATTGCCAGCATGACCAACTGATGTCCGTTTGGAATGGTGCTCAGGTAGTAGCTAACGATGGGCCCCAGCGTTAGCCCCATAAAGCCGGTCAGCGCAAATACCAATATCAGGCCCCAACCCGAGTTACGGAATCGGGATGTCAGAAACAGCAATCCAAAATAGCCCACCAGGGTCAACACCAACCCAGGATGTGGCCAGTTAAACGCTATGGATAGTCCGGCTATGGCGGCACTGAAAAGCAGTGTCAGCGACAGCAGGGCATAAGTATTTTTCAGTACTTTATTAACAACCAGGGTCGACGGAACCGGTTGTGCAACGGCAGTGTGAAGCCTGTCTGAGCTCATGTAACCTCCAAAAGCGACGTCGAATTAATCAAATCAGCAGTATTTAGCATGTTTCTAGGATACGTTTTCCCGCAGAAAGTTCAAGAACCTTAACAATACCGTAACTTGATTGAGAATATGGGGTAAGTTTCCTTACTTTTCAATATCTTTTACCTGAGTTATGACCTATCAAAACAGGCGATGCTGTGACCGATGGTCAGCGATGTGATATCCGGAAGCTGGATTGGCGGCGTTAGCGCTGGGGCCGATTTCTCAGTTACTGACCGGACCACGAATTTAAACGGGTTATTTTTTGCACCCGGCACCGACAATCTACGTTCGTACACGAGCAGTGCGGGTGCCACGATCAGTAGCGCACGTAGGTAGGGCTAGCTTGTGTGGCGTGTGTTTATTTTTGTAATGTTGTGGTAACTCGGGACACACGTATTTGCTGATCTGGGGCGGTGCGAAATGTCGCCACGGGTTCCAGAAAAAACTCAGAATCGAGCTGTTCACGATTGTCGACTACGTTGGTGTGATTACTCACGCGCTGGAAGGTTAATACATCGCTGAAGGAGTGTGTTCGCATGTCGTTGATGAGCGTTTCCTTGTTTTGATTTGCGTAGTCAAAGTTAATCGCACCGAACCCGAGCGCATTTAGACGTACCGGTCGCGCGGTCACAATCAGCGTCGTGCGTGGATTAAATGAGCCCAGAAATTCGATTTGATACTCCAAATCGGGATACAACAATCCGGTGCGCTGTGGGTAGAGGCTGACCGGAAGATAGAGGATGAATAATACCGCTGCAGCAAAAAATAAACGCCTTGTGTTGACCCATGGACCAAACAGCCACGGCATCAATAATGGGGAAAAGACTAGAAGGCTGAATACCGGTAGATAAATACGTTGCATATACGTCAGCGTGATGTCTCCGAAGTAAAAAGACAGCAATATCAATAGATGAATACCGCTCGCAATGAGTGCAAAAATGAAGAATTGTCGGTTTACATCGTTGTCAAAATGCAAACATCGACGAAAGCGGAGGTAAAGTATCCAGGCGCCGAGGATCACCGCCACTGGCAGCGCAAAATCGGAAAGCGCGGTGTCGAATACTGACGATAGGTCTCCTTGGCTGATGACGAAACGCTTTGTGTTAACAAGCAGATAATCGAAGCCAAAAGCTCTGCTTACTACGCCATCACCAAAAAACGACCTGGAGAGATAAATTTGCCAAATGTATGGCAGTAATAGCATGGGCGTCCATGCGAGTAACTGAGCATTCGTTCGAATAAACCTCCTGTCACATCTTTTCAATATCACCACAAACGTTACGGCGAGTGCAAAAAGATAAATATTCTCGTAGCGAATGTGCGAGAAAATCAACAAAGTGCTCCATAGGAAGCCGAACGATGCCGAGCTAGGTTTGCGAAGGAAGATATAAACGCCGACAAGAGAAACCAGGAAAATAAAGGTAGACAGAAAATCGAAACCGGAGGAGCGTGCACTGATGATAAAGACGGGGTTAGTCAAAATAAGCAACACCCCGGCTATAGCCCCCCAATTATCCAGTTGATAGCGAAGCACGAGGTACACCAACGCGAGACACGCATAGAGCAGAACGGCATTCAATAGAAACCCATTTTGCCACCGCTGCCCGCGTATTAGATGCGTTATGTGCACAAGAAATGGAAATAATAGAGGGCGCTTGGGCGCATACTGCTCGAGTACCACGTAGTCGCGACCGAGTGAATATTTAGCTTGGGTTACGCCGCGCGCCCGGTGCTCGCGTGCCAGTGAATTAGAGACGCTCAGAAGACTGGTTTCATCGTCGAGGACTCTAAAATGTGGTTGAACGGCGCTACACAAAGATATCGTGATCAACAGACAAATTGCCAATCCTTTCCAGTTAGATTGCACAAACCGGTTGAGAAAAACCGTGCTCTGCCTGTACAGGCGTAGCGCGTTCAATATCCATACTATGCACACGCCGAGTATGATGTAGTAAGAGAAGGTGCTGAATAGATAGTCGATACGTGCCGGTTTAACGATCCCGTATCCCGCCAGAGTGATAAAAACAATAAGGGGGAACCCCACCGATACGCCAATCCAAATCGTTTTTGACATCGTTATAGAATCCAACCAGACCTGCAGTAGATTAGAAACATACAGAAACTGGTCAATAGACACCAGTCGATGGAAATACCGAGGCCGGCGTTGTAAGCCGTGGAGATGGGAGCAAGTTATGAAAAAGGCTGTTGTATCGCTGTTCCAGGCATGGTGCGATAAATTGGGCGTTATCGGGAGCTGGGATTACCATTACTGTTCTGCAGGAAATTATGCTCGCTCAATTGTACTACCGTATCTTAATATTTGATTGTGTCGAAGCAACCGCTATCGATAAATGCCACCGGGCGCTGGGCAAATTTTTGCGTTATTAGTTGCCGCCGCTACCAAGTGTCCACATTCCTTATGTGGTGTGGAATTCGAGAACGTTAATTGGGTGATAAAACAGATCGCCTAGCGTAAACTCGACGAGTAACGGAAACAGTACTAGTGTAGTTGTCGAAGCAACGCGAGTCCGGGCGAGCTAACAATCGTGACTGGCCTCAAAATGTTGGAGAGTGACTTGCATTCTAGGCATAAATTCCGGAGAGGTGGCAGAGTGGTCGAATGCGGCGGTCTTGAAAACCGTTGACTCGAAAGGGTCCGGGGGTTCGAATCCCTCCCTCTCCGCCAAAACTAAACACATTCTATCGCGCGAGATTCTTACCTCAGTGTATTCTCGAAACTCAACCACTGTTTATCGAATTGTTTATACATAGATCGAGCCGCGCAACCAAAGCGATCTAATATTAACTCGATTGCAGGAAGCACGTTAGTTTTGGTTTTCCCAGAGCGACGCAAGAACCTTTCGTGAAGCGCTACCGTGAAAACGGCACTTCTGCAGAATATGGAATTGTCCAGTAGGCATGAAATCGATGATGTTGTAAACGGATTAGCTGCACAGAGTTAACCATTGATCAAGCGGCAATATCCATAGGAAAATATCACCGAGGTTAATTGAACAAGGTAAAATATGGAGCCAAATACTTGTGACGATGCATGAACAAGACCTAAATTTCAGCGGACGTACTATTTTTGTCTCGGGTGGCACAAGTGGTATCAACCTTGGTATTGCGGAAGCTTTTTCAAGAGCTGGGGGGAAATTGGCGGTGCTGAGCCGCTCACAAGAGAAGGTAAACGCAGCAGTACAGAAATTGCAGGAATACGGATCGGAGGCAATTGGGTTTTCTGCCGATGTTCGTGACTTTGAGGCCGTGGAGACATCGCTGAAGAAGGCTCATGAAAATCTGGGTGAGATTGACGTGCTGATCTCTGGAGCCGCAGGGAATTTTCCCGCACCGGTGTTGGGCATGTCTGCTAACGGATTCAAGTCGGTGATTGATATCGATTTGTTAGGGACTTTTAACGTGTTACGCGCCGGTTACGCCTTTTTGAAAAAGCCCGGTGCAACGATCATCAACATCTCAGCGCCCCAGGCTTATGTCCCGACCCCGCTACAAGCTCATGTCTGTGCCGCGAAGGCCGGGGTCGATATGCTGACCCGTGTGCTGGCGTTGGAATGGGGTGACCAAGGAATCCGTGTTAATTCCATCGTACCGGGACCAATCGAAGGCACCGAGGGCATGGCGCGTCTCGCACCGACACCAACGTCACAGGCGGCAGTGGCAGCGAGTGTGCCCATGAAACGCATGGGAACCACCACCGACGTGGCCAAGCTGGCGCTCGTGTTGGCCTCTCCACTCGCTGATTATATCAATGGTGCCGTGATTCCGGTCGATGGTGGTTGGTCTTTGACTGGATTTGGCGATCTGATGAACAAGTTAGCTTCGCAATTCAAATCATCGGCCCAGTAAGAAATATGCAAGATGAGAATAGAATGACAGGCACTGAAGCGATCGATCATCTTTCTCAAACTCAGCAAAACGGACTGGTGAACAGCGCATTCGATCGTATTGCCCATCGGCGGGATGATCTTGAGTGGATTGCACAACATTTAAATAATGCCGGCACACGCTTTATCCCGGTGTGGCGGCAAAAAAACCTCATCAGTGTCGATAAGCTGAAAGCGATGACGTTGTCGCATAAGGATATCGCCAAACCTGAAATGCTTTTAGAATCAACGGTTTTATTGGGTTCTCATGAGAGACATGCGTATTTTGCTTATTTCATTGACGAAGAATGTGATCCGATTCACGAGAAATTTTTGCATACCGATGCAACATTTGAAGATCTGAGACGCCTCGGTCCGATGCTCGACGATTGGGATGCGTCGGTACTCGCTTATGCCAAAGGAATCTGTTACTGGCACGAACGTCATAGGTTTTGTGGCGTGTGTGGTTCACCAACCATCAACAGCAAGGCTGGCCATTTGAGATTATGTTCCAGCTCAGTTTGCGGAGCATCTCATTTTCCACGTACGGATCCTGCGATAATCGTCTTAGTGCACTGCGAAGAACGCTGCCTTCTCGGACGCCAAGGTCAATGGCCAAAAGGCGTGTATTCGACGCTTGCCGGCTTTGTTGAGCCCGGTGAATCTGCGGAACAGGCGGTATTGAGAGAGGTTTGGGAGGAAACTGGGATACGTATAGAACAGATGTCATACCAGTCGTCTCAACCATGGCCGTTCCCAAGTTCTTTAATGTTGGGCTTTCAGGCAACAGCACCGTTAAAGGAGATACGTAGAAATGACAATGAATTGGAAGATGCACGCTGGTTCACGCGTGCGCAGGTTATCGACGCTATCGCTGATCGTGGTCCCCTCAAGCTTCCACCGACATTTTCGGTCTCTCGACGATTGATCGAAAACTGGTGCAGGTAAATCTATTTCATACACTGATCGTGTGTTGCGAAGTAAAAAGGTTTTTTTGGAGATACCTATGAAATATCAAGGCAAGACCTTGACGTTGGATTTTGTTAAAACGGGAATTGCCGAGATCAGCTTTGATCGTCAGCAAGGGTCAATAAACAAGTTTGATGCTTTGACGTTGACCGAGTTGAAACAAGCAGTCGATGAGTTGTCTCGTGACAAGGACGTGAAAGGGATGATGCTCACCAGCGGCAAGAGCGTATTTGTCGTGGGCGCCGACATCACCGAGTTTGGGCAATGGTTTGCTAAAAGTCGACAACAGTTAGTGAGCGATCTGCTGAGCATACATAAGACATTTTCCGCAATTGAAGACCTGCCGTTGCCGACCGTTGCGGTGATAAACGGATTTGCCCTCGGGGGAGGATTTGAGGTCTGTTTGGCGTGCGACTACCGCGTTATGTCGACCAAGGCTCGAGTGGGTCTGCCGGAAGTCAAACTAGGACTTTTCCCGGGATGGGGCGGAACGATACGTCTTCCTAGGTTGATCGGCGCCGATAATGCATTGGAATGGATAGGCCTGGGCAGGGACAAAAAACCGGTGCAGGCGCTGAACGAAGGCGCGGTAGACGCCGTCGTAAAACCCGAAGATCTCAAAGCGTCCGCGCTGTCACTGCTTGAAGCATGCATCGATGGCAAACTTGATTATAGCTCGCGACGTAATGATAAAAAGTCACCATTGCGCCTTACTGAAATTGAAAGGACTATGGTATTCGAGACTGCTAAATCAGTTATCAAGACCAAGGCAGGGCCTCATTATCCCGCTCCTATGACTGCATTACGCTGTATGGAGAAACACGCGAGGCTAGATCGCGACAGTGCTGCCAAAGTCGAAGCCGAAGCGTTTGCCGAACTCGCGAAGAATGAAGTCGCCCATAATCTGGTGAGGTTGTTTCTCAATGATCAAGCACTATCGCGAATCGCAAAGGAATACGCGAAGGAAGCTCTACCGGTGAGACAGGCCGCGGTGCTTGGGGCCGGCATCATGGGAGGTGGTATCGCCTATCAAACAGCGCTCAAGGGTATCCCTATAGTGATGAAAGATATTGCGGCGCACGCCGTGGAGTCGGGTCTATCGGAAGCCAGGAACCTGCTTCTAAAACGCATCGATCGAGGACGAACGACCGTCGATCAAATGAGCGAGGTCCTAACTCATATAAATCCGACACTCACTTACGGTGATATCGAGGGTGCAGACATTGTTGTGGAAGCGGTAGTGGAAAACGAAGATATAAAAAAGGGCGTACTGAGCGAGTTAGAGGCGACAGTTAGCGAAAATGCCATCATTGCATCGAATACTTCAACAATCTCTATCTCCGATTTGGCGGGAGCACTCGAGCATCAGGAAAGATTCTGTGGCATGCATTTCTTCAATCCAGTACACGTCATGCCGTTAGTTGAAATTATAAGGGGCGAAAACAGTTCAAAGCAGGCTATTGCTACGACCGTGACGTTCGCCAAGGCCATAGGCAAGAATCCGATTGTTGTTAACGATTGCCCCGGCTTTCTGGTTAACCGTGTGTTATTCCCTTATCTCAATGCTTTCACCGCTCTAATCCGCGATGGAGCTGATTTTCAGAAAGTCGATAAGATAATGGAAGGCTTCGGGTGGCCAATGGGTCCTGCTTACCTGTTAGACGTCATCGGCATGGACACTGCTTGTCATGCCGGCAATGTCCTGGCAGCAGGGTATCCGCAGCGCATGCGAAATGCCTATACAACTGCGATCGAGGCCCTTTATGATGCGGACAGATTGGGACAAAAGTCCGGGAGTGGATTTTACAGTTATGAGAAGGACAAAACCGGAAAACCCAAAAAGAAACGAGATGAATCAGTCTATGAGCTGATTCATTCGCCCAGGGAGAGGGATGCGTTTAGCGAACAAGAAATTATTGACAGGATGATGATTCCCTTGTGTCTGGAGACGGCTCGGTGCCTTGAAGAGGATATTGTAGAATCAGCGATGGCTGCCGATATGGGTTTGATCTGGGGCATCGGATTTCCGCCATTTCGCGGTGGTGCATTACGATATATCGATACTGTCGGTATCGAAAAATTCTGTACGTCAGCGGATAGCTATGCGGCATTGGGAAAGGCGTATCAACCCACTGAGCAGTTTCGAGCGTGGGCAGCCAATGGTCAACGGTTCTTCGAGGAGTTCGGATAATGATCGCGAATGGTAATGATGCGGTGGTCGTCGATTGCGTACGCACTCCAATGGGGCGATCAAAAGGCGGCATGTTTCGTCACGTACGGGCGGAAACGCTATCGGCACATCTGGTCGATGCGTTGTTTCAAAGAAATAGGGAGTTAGACCCCAACGAAGTCGATGATGTGATTTGGGGTTGCGTCAATCAAACTTTGGAACAGGGCGTGAATATTGCGCGCAATATGGCACTCATGACGGTGTTGCCGCATACGATTAGTGCACAAACTGTGAACCGCCTTTGTGGATCATCCATGCAGGCAATACATAGTGCCACCCAGGCGATCATGTGTGGACAAGGCGATTTATTCGTGGTCGGCGGGGTAGAGCATATGGGTCATGTACCCATGACTCACGGCATAGATATTGATCCTAAATTGAGTAAATATGTGGCCAAGGCCGCGGCGGTAATGGGGTTGACGGCGGAGCTGCTTGCGCGTATGCACAATGTCACACGCGAGCAGCAAGATCAGTTCGGAGCACGCTCTCATCAACGGGCCCATGCGGCGACCGTCGAGGGGCGGTTCCGACAAGAGATTGTCGCGGTAGAAGGGCATGACGAAGACGGGAACAAGGTGCTATGCGAACACGATGAGGTGATCCGCCCAGATACGACACCTGAGGTTCTCGGTACTTTGAAACCGATATTTGACCCTGCGAATGGCAGTGTAACTGCTGGCACCTCATCTGCATTATCCGATGGTGCATCGGCGATGATTATCATGTCCGCGAAAGCGGCGAATTCTGTTGGCGTCAAACCTATTGCGCGAATCAAGGCCATCGCAGTGGCGGGCGTAGATCCGTCCATCATGGGTTATGGGCCGGTACCTGCAACACAAAAAGCGCTAGAAAGAGCCGAATTAAGATTGGATGATATCGATTACGTAGAATTGAACGAGGCGTTTGCTGCGCAATCGCTTCCGGTACTGAAAGATCTTGGCTTGCTTGACAAAATCGATAAAAAAGTCAATTTGAACGGTGGCGCAATTGCCTTGGGGCATCCCCTCGGATGCTCAGGAGCGCGCATTTCGACAACGCTTTTAAATATCATGCGCGATAAAGATGCCGCGCTTGGTCTGGCAACAATGTGTATTGGAATGGGACAGGGAATTGCGACTGTTTTTGAACGAATATAAACGATTTCGGCGAACAAAATTTTGATGTGCATCATTGCGCTATGCGACAATAACCCATTATTCCAATCGAAAATAATACGATCAGTTATAGTAACCCTTCCACGCTCACTGGAGCCCGCCAAAGTGAATCAGGCGCCGGTTGAGTAGATGCCTGAGTAGTATTTATGTCTGAAAATAGAGCCAAGGCGCTCGATTACCACGAGTTCCCAATACCTGGAAAAATCTCGATACAGCCGACCAAGCCATTCGTCTCCGCCAGCGATCTATCGCTAGCCTATACCCCTGGTGTCGCGGAACCGGTTCGCGCGATCGCAGAAAACGAATACGAGGCATATCGCTATACGAATAAGGGCAACCTGGTCGCTGTTGTCACTGATGGTAGTGCCGTATTAGGACTCGGTAACGTAGGTCCCGTCGCTGGCAAACCGGTGATGGAAGGTAAGGCCGTGCTATTCAAGCGTTTTGCAAACATCGATGTTTTTGATATCGAGATTAAAGCACCCAGCACCGAAGCCTTTATTGAGACGGTAGTCCATATTTCGCCTACATTTGGTGCCATCAATCTAGAGGATATTGCCGCACCGAACTGTTTCATTATCGAGCAATCGTTAAGAGAACGTTTGGAAATCCCAGTGTTTCACGACGATCAGCATGGTACAGCGGTAATCGTATGCGCTGGTCTATTGAATTCATTGGAAATACAGGGTAAACGTCTGGAAGACGTGAGAATTGTCATGCTCGGGGCCGGGGCCGCGGGAATCGCAACAACGCGTTTGCTCATTGCCTTGGGTTCAAAACGTGAAAATATAATTTTGGTCGACCGCAAGGGAGTAATTCATACTAGGCGCTCGGACATCAATATCTACAAGCAGGCTTATGCGGTGGATACCCCGCTCGAGACACTCGACGAGGCGATGTTAGATGCGGATGTATTCGTGGGAGTATCTGGCCCCAATCTGGTGACCGCAGACATGATTAAGACGATGGCCGATCGCGCGATCGTGTTCGCGCTGTCGAATCCGATCCCAGAAATCATGCCAGATGTCGCGAGCGCGGTACGCGATGACATCATCATGGCCACCGGGCGTTCTGACTTTCCCAATCAGGTTAATAACTCGCTGTGTTTTCCGTTTTTGTTCCGCGGCGTCTTGGACGCCAAAGCGCACAAGATCACTGAGAAAATACTCATCGCTGCGACCCGGGCCCTGGCCGAGCTGGCCAAGGAGCCGGTCCCCAACGAAGTACTGAAGGCGTATCACATCGAGGAACTATCGTTCGGCCCCAAATACATCATCCCAACTCAGTTTGACCCACGGTTGATAGAAACCGTGCCGTTGCGCGTCGCCGAAGCGGCCCGTAGCTAATACCCCACAGCCGTTTGCAAGCTGTGATATATGTTAAAAAACAAATAAGGTAATTTCTGCGAATATCATGAAAGTACATGAATATCAAGGAAAAGAAATCTTGAGAGCATACGGAGTCGCGACCCCACGTGGCGAGGTCTGTTTCTCGGTCGAAGAGGCGGTGGCCGCGGCTGAACAACTTGGTAGCGGGCCATGGGTGGTCAAGGCGCAGATCCACGCGGGCGGCCGCGGCAAAGGCGGTGGGGTGCGCTTGGCGCGCTCAGCGGATGAAGTCCGTCAACATGCGGCGGACATCCTGGGTATGACACTGATCACCCATCAAACGGGTCCCGAAGGAAAGATCGTTAAACGATTGCTGGTTGAGGAAGGCGCCGATATCGAGCGCGAATTCTATGTCGGCATAGTTGTCGATCGCTCGGCTCAGAGAGTCGTAGTGATGGCGAGTTCGGAGGGAGGTACCGAGATCGAGGAGGTCGCCGCGCAAACACCTGAGAAGATTCATAAGGCAATCGTTGACCCCGTGGCCGGGTTGACACGTGAGCAGGCCAAAGACCTGGCGGCAAAAATCGGACTGCCTGACACGGTCCTAGACCACGCCGCCGAGTTTCTGCTCGGACTTTATCGGGTCTATTGGGGCACCGATGCATCGTTGGCGGAGATCAATCCTCTGATTCTGACCACCGACAACAAAGTGCTTGCCCTCGACGCGAAACTTAATTTCGACGACAACGCACTGTTCAGGCATCCCGAAACCAAGGAGCTACGAGATCTCGACGAGGAGGATCCGAATGAGATCGAGGCATCCAAGTATGGCCTTAGTTACATCGCTTTGGACGGCAACATTGGATGCCTGGTCAATGGCGCGGGGCTGGCAATGGCGACCATGGACATCATTAAGTTGTATGGCGCAGAACCGGCAAATTTCCTAGATGTTGGAGGCGGCGCGACCACAGAACAGGTTACCGAGGCGTTTGTCATTATGATGCGGAACCCCAATTTGAAAGCGATTTTGGTCAACATCTTCGGCGGCATTATGCGCTGCGATGTCATCGCCGACGGGCTGGTCAATGCGGCCAAGGAGGTTCATTTGTCGGTGCCGCTGGTTGTCCGCCTGGAGGGCACCAACGTCGTCCAGGGAAGGGAAATCATCGCCAATTCCGGTATCGAGATCACATCCGCCACCACCATGGCCGATGCGGCGGAAAAGGTGGTGGCCGCTGCGCGAGGTCATCGATAATGTCCATCCTGATCAATAAACAGTCCCGCGTCGTGACCCAGGGTATCACCGGCAAGACCGGAGAGTTTCACACTAAGTATTGTGTCGAGTATGCCCTTGGCAAAGTGTGTTTCGTCGCCGGCGTCACGCCAGGTAAGGGCGGCCAGCAAGTTGAAGGGATTCCGGTCTTCGATACCGTGGAAGATGCGAAAAACAGCACCGGCGCCAATGTTTCAGTTATCTATGTGCCGCCGCGATTCGCGGCGGCCGCGATAGATGAGGCGGTCGAAGCCGGGATGGAAGTCGTGATTTGCATCACTGAAGGCGTCCCCGTCAAAGACATGATTTTGACTCGCTACAAGATGCGTGACCAAAACACGATACTGGTAGGGCCCAACTGCCCCGGTGTAATTACGCCTGATGAGATCAAGATCGGAATTATGCCTGGTTACATTCATAAAAAGGGCCCGGTTGGCGTGATATCGCGCTCCGGGACGCTGACCTACGAGGTTGTTGATCAACTCACACAGCTTGGTCTTGGGCAATCCACATGCATTGGCATCGGTGGCGACCCGGTCAACGGTGTGAAACACTTAGATGTGATACGAATGTTCAATGATGATCCGCAGACCGAGGGTGTTGTCATGGTCGGCGAGATAGGTGGCACGGACGAGGAGGAATGCGCCGCCTGGGTAAAACAACATATGAGCAAACCGGTGGTAGGCTTTATCGCCGGCGTCACCGCGCCGCCGGGCAAACGCATGGGTCACGCGGGGGCTATTATTTCCGGCGGAAAAGGCACCGCCACCGAAAAAATCAAAGCTATGGAAAACGCGGGAATCCGTGTAACTCGTAATCCGGCCGAAATCGGTAAATTGATGGACAAAGCTCTGAATTAGTCACCTCTATCGGCCAGTATCATAGTTTTTCTTTATCCTGCGTAGCCATTTTTTCGAAATACGAAAGTTTCATCACATCCAGGGCTGCGGGCATTACGCGTAACTTTGCTTTCGGAAAATCGATGCTTAGAACTAGGGAAGTTCAATTCGACCGTCAGCTACTACGGAGAACCAAGATTGGTTAATGATGATAACGAATTCGTTAAACGTCTGATTGATCAGCAAGTGGTGTCTTCTCCGGTATTGGAGCTTGGAACGGGCTACGGTGGCCGTACCTGTCGGGACTTGGTTGTCGCAAATGGAATGGAATACTATGGCACGGACGTTCGTGCGAGCGATGGTGTCGACTTTGTTGCAAACTTTGAGTGGGCAGATGACATGGAGGTATTCGGCAACGTTGCGCCACTCGGTTCGGTACTAATACTAAACGTTCTAGAACATGTTTTTAACCCTATTCGCATTCTCGATAACGCCTGTACACTTGTCAGGAAAGGGGGGGTAATTGTAGTCATCACGCCGGCAGTTTGGCCGCTGCACAACTTTCCGATGGACACCTGGAGAATAATGCCTAATTTCTATGAGGAGTACGCACAGCGCCGGAAGCTGGATCTCGTTCAGAAATATTTTGAGTACCTTGGCAAAGGTCCAGTATCGGCGTTCCAAGAAGCGGATGGTGCATACAGATTTCCACCACCTTGCGACGCTAAATTCAAGTACTCGTACAGTCGAATAGTACACAAAGCGTTCAATACATTTGGACGATCAATGTTCCAACCAAGTCATGTGGGCATTGGAGCTGTATTTATTGATCTCAAGCAATCGAGCTGAGAGCGGGGCGGCCAGATGCGGTAAACGGTGCCAATCGGGGGCGTCGTTAATAGCTTAGAAAAAAAAACGGTGTAGCTTTTGGGTATGCAGGTTACACGCTACAAGACGACGCTTGTTCGCGCGGATGATCGATTTTTGACGCTGTATCTCTCGTTAAAAAACCTCCCCAGTTGATCCTATGAGAATTTCAATTGCCATGCCCGTCTATCAAGGCGAAGCGTATCTCGAGGAAACGCTTGTCAGTATCGGAAAACAAACGAGGTTGCCGGACGAGGTGGTGATGTCAGACGACGATTCTAGAGATACCACCTCTGAGATTGTTGAGCAATTTGCAAAAACAGCGCAGTTTGAAGTCAAGCTCTTGAGTCACAACCGTTCTGGAATTACAGCAAATTACCAGAACGCGCTGCGCTCAACGAGCGGTGAGGTGATTATATTCAGCGATCAAGACGACTTTTGGCTACCCAACAAGATCGAAGTTATCGAGAAATCGTTCCTGGCTCGCCAAGATGTATCCATCGTATCTTCCGACAGCGCTTTGGTTGATCAATTTCTGCAGCCGTTGGGCACGACCCTGCGTGGGGGTAAAGCGAAGTCTAAACAGCTGGCTGACGCCACGAATCGGGCGGATGATTTTCTGCAGTTTCTCAAGGGTCTGCCTTTACTTGCCCATACTTTGGCTATCCGAGCAATCTGTAAGGCGAAAATACTCGATAAACCTGACGAACTGACTGAGTGGTGGTTTGAAAGCTGGGTAGGCAATGTCGCTGTTTGTCATGGCCGGTTGGCCTTGATCGAGGAGGTATTGACCCTCTACCGCCAGCATGCCGCACAAGTGGCTGGTACTCCGTCGTTTACAAATCCAGAGCAGATTTCGACGATAGCGAGTTACGGAAGACGCATCGAACAATTGCGCTATCTGCGAGAAATATTAGTTCGCGGACTGGAAAATCAGTTGTTGGACGAACGAGAACGCGAGCGCAGACTGCACATGCTTGATGATTACGTCGATTTCCTCAAAACACGTATTACCCTGAGACACTCTGTACCCAGCCGCTGGCGGCACGGCACACATCTGCTTCTTTCCGGTTATTACCATCGATACGCTCGCGGGTGGCTGAGCTTTGCCAAAGATCTCATATCAAAATAGAGTATGAAATCTGTGCATATATCAGGTCCACCACCGGACGAAATTTCTTGAATTCATGAAATACCACCTGCGAGTACTTCGATGCCTCAGTAGTCCGGCTTTTTTCAACTACATGTTGTCACTGACATTATGGGATATCGGGTTGCAGGACCCGTGTAGGCAGTCCTGTTCAGCTTCATCGCTCCAGTCTAAACACAGGAAGATTGTGGAACGGCTCTAATCCCGATGCTCACGCATGGAGAGTTCACGCAAGATTAAATATAAAAAATGGATGAGGCCGGAGATTCAATGACGCGTTGTCGCAAGCAAGACATTCAATAGCCGCTTGATGCGCAGGCGCGGCGCGACTCAAGTCAGGGACTTTACCACTGCCTCGATACTGTCCTTGGCATCGCCGAACAGCATGCGCGTGTTTTCCCGGTAGAACAGGGGATTGTCGACACCCGCATAGCCGGTGGCCATGCTGCGTTTCAACACTACCGCGGTGCCTGCCTTCCACACCTCCAGTACCGGCATGCCGGCGATCGGGCTGTTGGGATCTTCTTGGGCGGAGGGATTGACGATGTCATTGGCGCCGATAACCATGGCCACGTCTGTGTTCGGGAAATCATCGTTGATCTCGTCCATCTCCAACACGATGTCGTAGGGGACCTTGGCCTCGGCCAGCAACACGTTCATGTGACCGGGCATGCGCCCGGCAACCGGGTGGATGCCATAGCGCACATTGACCCCGGCGCTGCGCAGCTTTTGCGTCAATTCGGAAATCACGTGCTGGGCATGGGCGACCGCCATGCCGTACCCGGGTACGATGACCACCTCTTTTGCAGCACTCAGCAAATCAGCCGTTTCTTCCGCCGATACCGCGGTGACCTCTCCCGCGTCCTCTGCGGCGGCCACCGCAGTGCCGCCCTCGGTCCCGAATCCGCCAGCGATAACGGCGAGGAACCGACGATTCATGGCGCGGCACATGATATAGCTCAAAATCGCGCCGCTCGAGCCAACCAAGGCACCGGTGACAATCAGCAAGTCATTCGACAACATGAAGCCCGTCGCCGCCGCTGCCCAACCGGAGTAGCTGTTGAGCATCGAGATCACTACCGGCATGTCCGCGCCGCCGATGGCCATCACCATGTGCACACCGAACGCAAACGCGATTAAGGTCATGATGATCAACGGCAGTACGCCGGCGCCGATGCTTTCCGCACCCACAAACGCGATGCCCAACCAGATACAAACGAGACCCGCGGCGAGATTCAGCCAGTGGCGCGCCGGCAGCATCAACGGCGCGCTTCCGATCACCGCCTGGAGCTTGCCGAAGGCAATGACCGAACCGGTGAATGTGATCGCACCAATGAAAACTCCGAGATAGATTTCTATCTCATGAATGGTTTTTTCGGTGCCTTCAAAATGGATGCTGGGGTCTATGTAGTTGGCGAAGCCCACGAACACCGCGGCGAGGCCGACAAAACTATGCAACATTGCCACCAGCTGGGGCATCGCGGTCATCTGCACCCTGGCGGCGACGATAAACCCGGCGATTGCGCCGATTATCATCATCGGAGCAATGAGGCCCAATCCAGACACCTGATCACTGGTGATGGTCGCGATAATTGCGATGGCCATACCGATGATCCCATACACATTACCGCGGCGGGCCGACTCCTGGTGACTCAGGCCTCCAAGGCTCAGTATAAACAAGATGCTGGCAACTATGTATGAGGCGGTGACAACTCCCGCAGGCATGAACTAACTCCTATTTGCGAAACATCTTCAACATGCGTTGGGTGACGAGGAATCCCCCGGCGACGTTGACGGTGGCAATCAGCACTGACACCGCGGCTAGAAACACGACAATGCCGCTGGGCGCGCTGATCTGCAGCAAGGCGCCGATGAGGATGATTCCGCTGATGGCATTGGTGACGCTCATCAGCGGTGTATGCAAAGCGGGGGTCACCGACCAGATCACCTGGTAGCCGACAAAAATCGCCAATACAAAGACGATAAAATGACTCATGAACGCAGCGGGCGCGACTGATCCGAGAGCGAGGATGGCGATGATTCCGGCGGCCATAAAGGCGAGCGTGATCCACGCGGACGGCTTTTTCGCTTCCACCACCGGTGGCGCGGCAGCCTGCGGCGCCGGCGCAGGTTTCGGGGCCTGCATGGAGATTTTGGGCGGCGGTGGCGGCCAGGTGACTTCCCCTTCCTTGATCACCGTCGCCCCACGAATCGCTTCGTCCTCCATATTGACCTGGATGTTTCCATCCTTTTCCGGGGTAAGGTCCGTCAGCAGATGCCGCAGATTCGTCGCGTAAAGTTGGCTCGACTGGGTTGGCAGCCGGCTGGGTAAATCGGTATGACCGATGATGGTGACGCCGTGTTTGACCACCACTTGACCGGGTTCTGTCAACTCGCAGTTTCCGCCTTGCTCCGCCGCCAGATCAACGATAACACTGCCGTCACGCATCGATTCCACCATGTCCGCGAGAATTAGTTTCGGCGCCGGTTTTCCGGGGATCAGCGCGGTAGTAATGATGATATCGACGTCTTTGGCCTGTTCCCGAAACAGCGCCATTTCCGCTTCGATGAACTCTTTGCTCATCTCCTTGGCGTAACCTCCCGCGCCGCCGCCTTCCTCTTCGAATTCGAGCTCCAGAAATTCCGCGCCCATGCTCTCCACTTGCTCTTTCACTTCCGGTCGCGTGTCGAAGGCGCGGACAATGGCGCCCATCGAACCGGCCGCCCCGATGGCAGCGAGACCCGCAACCCCGGCGCCGATAATCAGCACCTTGGCAGGCGGCACCTTGCCGGCGGCGGTTATTTGACCAGTAAAAAAACGTCCAAAGTGATGAGCGGCCTCGACCACAGCGCGATACCCGGCGATGTTCGCCATCGAACTCAAGGCATCCATCTTCTGGGCCCGGGATATCCGCGGAATGGAGTCCATGGCCAACACCGTGGCGCGCCTCGCGACCAGGCTGTCCATCAACCCCGGGTTTTGCGCCGGCCAGATGAAGCTGATCAACGTGCCGCCTTCGCGTAACAATTCGGTCTCGGGAACGCCTAATTCGGCATGGTCTTCGAGAGGGCGGACTTTCAGAATAATGTCGGACTGTGCCCACAACTCGCGGGTATCTGATATGACCTCAGCGCCGGCCTCACGGTAGGCGTCGTCGCTGAATTTCGCCGCTGCGCCGGCCCCCGACTCGACACCCACGGAGAATCCCAGGTTCATGAGCTGCTTGACGACCTCGGGAGTGGTAGCGACGCGATGCTCAGCATCGTGGATTTCTTTGGGGACTCCGATTCTCATTTTGTGTTGGTTATTGTTTCGAGTCTTATTTTTCTTGATCGTGTTATCGGATCGCCGCGCAATTCTCCTATATGGCGCGCTGCAATGCAACAAAAATGGTGTTTGGTTTGGTTATATGGTGTTTGGTTTGGTTATATCGAGTGTGACGGCGAACCCGCTTTGCGGGGCACCCAACGCATCGTCTTTCAGGCAGCTTTGGCGATGGTTCGCAGCGCCTTACTGGCGGAATCGTCCAACTCGCTGAACGAGATTCCAACTCCCTCGTTATTCTCCCTGACGACTTCCCCCGGCAGGCGTAGCCACCGTTGTTGAGCGCCGTAAAAAATCGGGAACACAACATCCACCGGGGCCCGTGGTGTAATCTGGCGCTCGACCTCGATGAATGCACCTTGCTGGCTCAAATCCCGAATACGCCCGTTGAGCCATCCAAACGTGTCGTCATAGAGCCGAACATTGAACGCGACGTCATGACGCTCGAACCGCCGGCGGCGCTTGTCGAACCGGGTCGGCACGGGCTCGATCATATCGGTGTGTCGGAACAGGAAGTAATCGCGTGGAAATTTGGTAAAACGAAAGCGGATACGACCAATGTCGATGATATCTCCCTCCTTGAGCAAACTGGAGTTCACCGGGCGCAGACCCACCCTTAGTCCATTTTTGGAACGCATATCAAAAATACTGAAGCTCCCATTGTGGTTGCGCACAAGTTCAGCGTGAAAACGCGAGACCGAACGCTCCTTGAGTCGTAATTCATTGTTGGGATGCCGGCCGATACGGAATATCGGCGTGCTGATGTCCGACTTGATGAGCTTGCGTCGAGCCAAGTGATAAAGATAAGCGTAACAGGGTTTTGTGTTGCATCGTATGCGTAACCTCGACCAAAACAAGACCAAGGCTAAGACAATTACCCCGCCAACAATTACTCCTTCCCGGAGACTAATTTCCAATTGACTACCCCCAGATCAATCGTCACCAAAGGTCTTACGCCTTGTGATAGTGAACAGATTACTCGATTTGGCCGCTCGTCCCAAGTGCGCGCCGCAGGCGCGGGAACGTCGTCCGATCCCCTCACCTAAGATACCGTTTTTTAAAGCAAAAGAGAAGTCATTATGCACTGCGCACATACCATCCGATGGTTAATTCCGGTATGCTGCGGTCCCCATTTTCTATGACATCATGGGTGTAGCATGGAAATTAACTTGCTGATTGAAAAGCTCAAAGATATCCAGGGCCGGAGCGAAGCGTTACGGGGGTATCTTTGACCTCCCGGCCAAACAGGACCGTTTAGAGGAAGTCCGACTGGAGCTAGAACAACCGGAGGTGTGGTCCGACCCCGATCGCGCCCAGTCACTGGGACGAGAACGCGTGCGTCTAGAGCAGGTGGTCGATGTGCTGGTCCGGCTCGATAAAGAGGGCCGGGAGATTGTGGAACTGCTCGATTTGGCACGCGAGGAAGACGATGCGGAGACGGTAGATTCGATTGCCGAGGACCTGGATACCCTGGAGCGGGATCTGGTTGAACTCGAGTTCAAGCGCATGTTTTCCGGTGAGATGGATGAGCACAACGCGTTCGTGGACATTCAGTCGGGTTCGGGGGGAACCGAGGCGCAGGATTGGGCAAATATGTTGTTGCGTATGTACCTGCGGTGGGCCGAACGAAAGGGCTTCAAGACCGAGGTGATCGAGCTATCGGAAGGCGAGGTAGCGGGAGTCAAAAGTTCCACGGTCAAGGTATCCGGCGATTATGCTTACGGGTACCTGCGCACCGAGACCGGGATTCACCGGCTAGTCCGAAAATCGCCATTTGACTCGGGCCACCGGCGACACACCTCGTTCGCGTCGGTATTCGTGTATCCCGAGGCAAATGACGACATCGAGATCGACATCAATACTACAGATCTACGAATCGACACTTATCGAGCAAGTGGTGCCGGCGGTCAGCATGTGAACCGAACCGATTCCGCGGTACGCATCACTCACTTGCCCACCGGAATTGTCGTGCAATGCCAGAATGACCGCTCGCAGCATCGTAATAAGGCCGAAGCGATGCGTATGTTAAAAGCACGGCTGTATGACGCTGAATTACGGCGCAAGCGGTCAGAGCAACAGGCGCTGGAAGATACTAAGGCGGACATCGGTTGGGGACAGCAGATCCGTTCGTACGTCCTCGATCAGTCGCGGATCAAGGATCTTAGAACCGGGGTCGAAGTCGGTGACACGCAAGGGGTCCTCGACGGTGACTTGGATCGATTTATTGAAGCCAGCCTCAAGGCCGGTACATAAAAACGATAAAGTAAATTATAGTAAAAATCTATAACTATATGAATTATAGTTAATAATGACGGAAGAAAATGAGCAAATAACGCAACGCCGCGCGAAGCTTGCCGCGTTGCGTGAACAGGGTCATCCGTTTCCCAACGACTTTCGTCGGGATATCTTGGCGGCTGCACTGCACGCACATTACGACCGTAAAAGCACCGCAGAGCTGGAGCAGCTGGCGAAACGGGTGCGGGTGGCGGGTCGCTTGATGAGCCGGCGTATTATGGGCAAAGCGAGTTTCGCTCATGTCCAGGACATGTCCGGGCAGATCCAGTTGTTTCTACAGCGTGACTTGCTTCCGCAGGGCGTTTACAACGAACACTTCAAGAAATGGGATACCGGCGATATCGTGGGTGCGGCCGGCGTCCTGTTCAAGACTAAGACCGGTGAGTTGAGTATTCGCGTTGATGAAATCCGTTTGTTGACTAAGTCGTTACGCCCTCTGCCAGAGAAATTTCACGGTGTCAGCGACCAGGAGATCCGTTACCGGCAACGGTATCTCGATTTGATCATGAGTGAACCGGCACGCCGGGCCTTTCGCACCCGATCGTCGATGGTTAATTTTATGCGCCAATTTTTGCTCGAACGGGATTTTCTCGAGGTCGAGACGCCGATGATGCAGGCGATCCCCGGTGGCGCCCTGGCGCGTCCTTTCCGGACCTATCATCATGCGCTCGACATGGATCTTTTTCTCCGTATCGCGCCGGAGCTGTACCTCAAACGCCTGGTGGTGGGGGGCTTCGAGCGAGTATTCGAGATCAACCGCAATTTCCGCAACGAAGGCATCAGCACGATGCACAATCCAGAATTTACGATGCTCGAGTTCTATCAGGCGTACGCGGATTACAGCGATCTGATGGTGCTAACAGAAGAAATGCTGCGGGAAATGGCCACCCAGATCCTGGGGGCTCCGGTGATTGAATACCAAGGCCAAACCCTTGATTTGGCAAAATCCTTCGCGCGGATTTCGCTCAAAGATGCGATTCTGCAACATAATCCCGATCTGAGACTTGGTGATCTTGAGGATCGCGAAAAGTTGGTGACTATCGTCACTCATCTTGGACTTCCGGTGAAACCCAGCTACGGCGTCGGCAAGCTTCAGGTGGAGGTGTTCGAAAAGACCGTCGAACATAAACTACAAGAACCCACCTATATAGTAGCCTATCCCGTGGAGGTCTCCCCCCTGTCACGCACCAACGATCAAGACCCCCAGATCGCCGATCGTTTTGAGCTATTCATCGGCGGGCGGGAAATCGCCAACGGGTTTTCGGAGCTGAACGACCCGGAAGATCAAACGGAACGCCTACGCAGGCAAGTTGCAGAAAAAGAGGCCGGAGACAACGAGGCCATGCATTTTGATGCCGACTATGTGAAGGCCCTTGAGTACGGTATGCCGCCGACAGCGGGAGAGGGCATCGGCATTGACCGCCTGGTCATGCTGTTCACCGACAGCCCGTCGATACGCGATGTGTTGTTGTTCCCACACATGCGACCGGAATCGCAATCGTTGGATATAAATATCAACAAAAACAAAAAGTAACAATAAATATATTATAAAATACATTATTATGTTTTTGACCGGTAATAGGCCATAGCGGCGCGTCACGCCAGGGGCTTCTATGCATTCATTGATGCGATTGCCGCCGTTGTTTATCGGCCTGCGCTATACGCGTGCCAAGCGGCGCAATCACTTCATATCGTTCATCTCCTTAATCTCCATGCTGGGCATCACGCTAGGGGTGTGGGCGCTGATTACCGTGCTCTCGGTTATGAACGGCTTTGAACGCGAGCTCCGAGAACGGATCTTAGGCGTCGCGTCCCACGTTACCGTGCGTTCCAGCGGAGACTGGATACCCGATTGGCACGCGCTGGATTCCATCGTATTGGCACACGAGCAAGTGACTGGCCGTGCCCCATACATCTTTGCTCAAGGTATGTTGACCAAAGGACGCGAGGTGGCCGGCATCCTGATTCGTGGCGTGTTACCCGCCGAGGAAATACAGGTCTCGGAGATTGCCAACAATATGACCGATGGGCAGCTGACGCACCTCAGACCGGGGGATTTCGGCATCGTAATCGGAGGCGAGCTAGCGCGGCAACTGCGGGTTTCATTGGGCGACAAAGTGACGCTGGTCGCTCCCAAAGGACAAATTACTCCGGCTGGTTTGCTCCCGCGTTTAAAGCGCTTTACGGTCGTGGGAGTATTCAATATAGGCATGTATGAATACGACGCGGGACTGGTTCTGATTCACCTTGACGATGCGGGCCGGTTGTATCGTAGCAACGGCCAAGTGAGCGGGGTGCGTCTGAAACTCCAGGATGTGTATGACGCGCCGCTTGTGCGCCGGGATCTTGAACGCGAGTTAGGGCCCGGCTTTTTTGTCAGCGACTGGACTCGCGAACATGTCAATTTTTTTCGTGCCCTCAAGATCGAAAAGCGCGTGATGTTTATTATTCTGTTTCTAATCGTCGCGGTCGCCGCTTTTAACATCGTCGCAACATTGGTCATGGTGGTGACTGACAAGCAGTCCGACATCGCGATCCTCCGGACCCTGGGTATGAGTCCCAAAGGCATCATGGGGGTGTTCATGGTCCAGGGGGTCATCATCGGTGTCATCGGGACCATTCTCGGAGGGATCACTGGGATTGTGACCTCGCTCAATATCGAGACGCTGGTACCGTTTTTCGAGACTCTATTCGGGGTGAAGTTCTTCCCCGCAGATGTTTATGTGATCAGTGATTTTCCTGCGGAAATGCATTGGGACGACGTCATCAAGATCACCGGCGCGTCATTGATTATGAGCGCAGTTGCGACGCTATATCCCGCGTGGCGCGGATCTCGAACCCAGCCAGCCGAGGCGCTGCGCTATGAATGACGATAGCGTGCCCGTTATCCGTTGTAACGGCTTGGAGAAGACCTTCGTCCAGGGCATGGTAGTACCCGTGGAAGTGTTAAAAGGTGTGGATCTCGATGTCGCCCCCGGCGAACAAGTGGCAATTGTTGGCGCGTCTGGCTCTGGAAAAAGCACCTTGCTGCATTTACTCGGGGGTCTCGACACTCCCACCACCGGCAGTGTATTCGTGACCGAACACGATTTGGCGGGCCTCACCGAGACCACGCGTGGCCAGCTGCGTAACCGCACTCTAGGGTTCGTGTACCAATTTCATCACTTATTGCCCGAATTTTCTGCCCTGGAGAATGTGGCCATGCCGTTGCTGATAGCCGGACAGACGCCGGAGTCGGCACTGGCCCGGGCCGCGGAATGTCTCGAGCAGGTGGACCTGGCGCACCGCCTGCAGCACAAGCCAGGGGAACTTTCCGGTGGCGAACGGCAACGCGCGGCGGTCGCCAGAGCTCTGGTAACCCGCCCGCTATGCGTGCTTGCCGACGAACCGACCGGCAACCTCGATCGCCGCACCGCGGATCAGGTCTACCGGTTGATGTTGGACTTGAACCACGAGCTGAATACCAGCCTGGTGGTGGTTACTCATGACGCTGAGTTGGCGACGAAGATGCAGCGGGTGATGCGCCTGATTGATGGGAGGCTTGTACCTGTTGATGGGTAGATCTCGCGCGATGTTTCTTAGCGGCTGACACGACTTGCGTCTTGGCCTTCTTGAGCGCTGCCTTAAGTCGATGACGACGGCGCCGATCCTTCCAACTGCTAATCACCTTGATACGCCAGAGTATACGCATGGCCCAGAAGCCTATCGTGGACACCACCGTTCCGACGATGAGACAGCCCAGCCAGAGTGCGGCAAGCTGAGAACCGAGCAATCCCAGCGTGATCTGTTCCAATGGCATTGCCTGTACGCTAAGCAGTTTAGCGCCAAGCAGATACGCCGGGGTATACAGAGGAATCCAGGTCAATGGGTTGGAAATCCATACCCACGCCAACGACACCGGTAGATTGGCGCTGAAGGTGATGGCGCCGATGGCTGCCGGTAACATCTCAAACGGCATCGGTAAAAACGCGCAGAACAGGCCAATTGCCGTGGCTCGTGGCACCGATCGCCGGTTGAAATGCCAAAGATTCCTGTCACGGAGATGCTCTTCTAAGAATCGCAAGCATGAGTTTTTTTCGATATCTTCCCGGGAGGGGAGACGATGCTTGATGGAGTCGAAGCGCATATAATGTTTTAAGGGAAAGCGTATAGCCGACTCAACAGTCAGGGAAGACACTATGTTTATTGCACGAAGCAGGAATATCCATCTTCATGCGCTGGCGTGTACTGCCGGTACGTTGGTCGC
>CAMYNX010000002.1 GCA_947259875.1 uncultured Gammaproteobacteria bacterium
ATAGGCCAGGGTGCGCTTGGACTTGTCCAACGAGCCAAACGCCTTCTCGGCGGCATCGGGATCCAGGTAAGCCACCGGCTGCATCTTCCCGGTCTTGGCATTCTTTTCCTGCTTGAGGGTGTCGATGTGCGATACATTGACGGTGACGTTGGGCACGTGGCCGCCGCGGATGGCGCGGATGTCCTTGCCGTCATATTCCTTTTTGGTCCTGGAGTCGACCAGCTGTTCTTTCGCTTCACCGGAGGCGATCTTTAGCACCTCATCGGTCTCGCCATATTTGCTAGCGACCACATTCGCCTTGAAGGTGGTTGCGTCTTTCTTCACCAGCTTGTTGTCCAACCGGTAACCGGCCTTACGCCAAGCATCCACACCGCCGTTCAACACATGCACTTTGTCGTGGCCCAGGTACTCCATAATCCAAAAACCCACTGTGGCATCCAACAGGGTGCCCAAATCACCGCCGTAAAACACGACATGGGTATTGTTGCCAATGCCTACTGTCCCGAAGAGTTTTTCGTATTTTCCGGGATCTCTGAACACCCTAGCGGTGGCATCACGCAGCGCCTTTTTACATCGGTCGCCGAGGCTAATGGCACCGGGAATATGCCCCTTTACATAGGCCTTGAGGCTGCGGCAATCGACCACCACCCAGTCGGACTTGTCGACGTTAGCCTTAACCGCGTCCGCGGTGAGCAGCAGGTCGGGGTTGGCCCATTGGCCCGCCGAAACACTGCCTCCCCATGCCACCAGCAGCATCGCTAGCAGTGCCTTAGTACAGACATTGATACTTCGTTTCATAGTCAGCTCCTCCTAAACAATCGTTGATGTCAACGCAATGTATTTAATCATTTCCAGATCTGAGTGGGGTTTTACTATTCTACCTGCCCGCTGAAAATGATTCATTTGCATCATTACACTGGACAGCGCTCCGGCACGCAGACCCCACGCCGTGGGGGCTGACCCCATCGCGGACCATATCGCGTCCTCACTGAGACCACAATGGACGACAGCCTGTATTTTTCGCGTATTTGCGAATTCCTTTTTGTAGACGACCTGTTATCCTCGTTTTGACCGCCTTGGGGCAATATGCGGTTCAACCAGGAGGTGGCGCAGTGGCTCTCGATGTCTCAATCATCATCCCTAATCGCAACGGCGGCAACACCATCGGCGCCTGTCTGCAAGCCGCACTCGCGTCGCAACACCCCGACTTCGAAATCGTTGTCGTGGACGATTATTCCGACGATGACTCGGTACGCGTCATTGAACAGTTCCCCTGCCGGCTGGTGCGGCTGACTAACCATGGTGGCGCGGCCCGAGCTAGGAATATTGGGGCACAACACGGACAAGGGAAAATATTGTTCTTTACCGACGCCGACTGCTTGCTGAACGAGGACACATTAACCAAAGCCAGCGAAGCCCTCGCTGCTTCTCACTCCGCCCTAGTGGTGGGCGGCACCTATACTCGCCGGCCGGCGGACGATGGCTTCTTCAACCGGTTCCAATCGATGTATATCAATTACTCAGAAACCAAACATGCGTCGCACCCGGACTATATCGCCACCCATGCCATGGCAATTTCAGCGGACAGCTTTCGAACAAGCGCTGGATTCTCGGAATCGCTGCGGCCGATGCTCGAGGACGTGGAGTTTAGCCATCGTCTTCGCCGGCAGGGCATCGGATTGGTTGTAAACCCTGATATACAAGTGCGTCATATCTTTAACTTCTCGCTGCTCGGATCGTTGCGTAACGCATTTCGCAAATCCATGTACTGGACGATGTATTCCATCGGCAACAAGGATCTGCTGGCGGATTCCGGGACCGCCTCATTGGAACTCAAGGCCAACGTAGTCGCCTATTGCCTGAGCTGGCTGTTGCTGTTTCTGTGTAAATCTAGTAATTAACAGACCGCTATTGTTGGCCTTTTGTGATGCCAACGATATACTGTTTTCGTTGCGGGCAGTGTTGTATTACTTGTTGGTATACCCATTACCCGTGGGGCTGGGGGCGATTGTTGGTGTGATTCGTTATTCACGTAACTCTTAAGAGCAGCAAGACAGACCGATATGTATTCTCCTTTGCGCCACTGGCCGTCGATCCTGTGGAAGCGTCGACCGATCCAACTCACCTTCTTTTTGACGCGGCGATGTAACGCTCGTTGTCCTTTTTGTTTTTATCTTCGCAGTAACGATAGTCCCTACAGCACTACCGCGGAATTGACCTTGGAGGAAATCGAGACGGCGGCGCGTTCGCTGAAAAACCTGTTGTGGTTGGCCTTTTCCGGAGGCGAGGTCTATTTACGCAAAGACCTGGTGGAGATTAGCGAGGTCTTTTATCGTCACAACCGGCCCGCGATCATGCTGTTTCCAACGAACGGGCTCACGCCGGAGTTGATCGGAGAAAGAACCGAACAGATCTTGCGGCGTTGTCCGGAGAGTGTGATTACGGTCAAGTTGTCCATAGACGGCTTGCATGAAGACCACGATCGGTTACGCGATACCCCGGGGAGTTTTAACAAGACCCTGGACACCTACGCACGCCTTCGTGACCTGCTGGACTCGTACCCCAATTTTGAGTTGGGAGTAAACACGGTTTTCCTTTCCCAGAACCAGGATAAGATGGATGAGATCATGGATTTTGTCGACGCGATGCACGGCATACACACGCACACGATTTCTCTCGTGCGCGGAGACCTCGTCAATGATGATTGCAAGGACGTAGACCTTGCCAAATACAAAAAAGCTGTCTCGCGGTTGGCACGCAACTTGAACAGTGAGCGCCGCAGAACCTATCGATTCACCGGTGCACAACTGAAGGCCGCCCAGGACGTGTTACAGCGGCGGATCATCCACGACACCATGACGGCGCAACAGCGCCTGATACCCTGCTATGCGGGCCGCGCTAATCTGGTGCTAACGGAAATTGGCGAGGTGTACCCGTGCGAAATACGCAAAGACGGATTCGGAAACATCCGCGATTACGACTATGACATCGGCAAGGTATGTGACACACCGGCTGCGAAACGCACCCTCACCTCGATCCGCGACCGGGAGTGTTATTGCAGCCACGAGTGTTATTTGATGACCAATATCTTGTTGAATCCTTGCCAGTACCCCGCCCTGCTGAGCATGCCTCTGCGCTCGAACAGTCTTTTTTTCGCCCACAGCCAAAACAGTCCGCGTACCCCTCTGGCCGCCACCTTGCAATCATTCCAGGTGCGAATCTGCACTAGCCTTTTCAACAAGAAGGTTGGACGCGTGTAAAAGCGGCGAAACGCCAGCTGACGCAACTCTTGGATCTGCTCGCGGCTCATGGTGTAGGGCACGAACGCGGCCCCCTGGTAGCTGAAGTCGGAGAGTTCCCTGGACACGGTGCCGAATTCATCGAGGTGCTCGTACAGGTAAGTGCCCGGAAAGGCCGTCAACGCGTGGAAATTGGCTAGATCTGGATTCAGCTCGGCGGCGAATTCGATAGTCTTGAGGCCGTCTTCGTAGGTCTCACCGGGGATCCCGAACAGAAACGGCGTGCTCACCTTCAAGCCCACGTCCTTGGCCGCGCGCACCGCGGCCCGCGTCTGATCCAAGGTGATGCCCTTGCGCAGCGTGTTGAGATTGCGTTGCACACCGCTCTCGGCGCCGAGGAGAATGGCCCAGCAGCCGGCGTCTTTCATCGCCTGCAGCAACGGTTTGTCCACCTGGTTGACACACGCCGAGGCGAACCACACGAAGTTCAAGCGCCGAGCCCGAATCTCGCTCGTCAATGCCATCGCCCGGTCATAGTCGGCGGCGAAGCTATCGTCGATGAATTTTATTTCGCGGTAACCCATATCCAGGCAAAGTTTGATCTCTTGCAACACATTGTCCACCGATCGATAACGTACCCCGCGCTTGCCGCTTTGCCTTTGGTGGTCGGTTTGAAAGCAAAAGATACAACGCCGGCTGCAACCCCGGGATGTAATCATCACCGCCACCGGTTTGCGGCGGTAAGTTGCCGGCGGCGGAACATATCGATTCGGATCACCCAATAACTCCCGGGCCGGAAACGCAAGCGCGTCGAGGTCCTCGATCAATGGCCGCGGCGGGTTACAGACCACACGTTGTGCTTGGCGGAAGGCAACGCCAAGCACGCCATCGAGAGACGCGCCATGTCCGATCCGGCCAACCATCTCTGGCACCGTGACCTCGGCCTCACCCGTCACCACGGCGTCAAAATCCGCGCCGCCGTTCGTCAGGCACTGCTCCTTTTGCGCGATCGGATACGGCCCCCCGGCACACACGAAGATCTTGTTGTTCAATGCCTTGACCGCCTTGGCGGTGGTGACTGCTCGTGGCCATCCAAATGTCGTCGAGTAGATACCGACAAACTCCGGTTTGGATTCTCGCAAGCCGGTCATGATTTCGGCGTGACTCATAAAGGCGCCATTGTAAAACTGCACCTCATGCCCCGCGTGTTGCAGCGCTGCCGCCAAGTACAGTGTACCCAACGGTTCCCAGTAGTTGATTTGAAATCCAGCGGTCTTGGTCGGAAACAGATCTTCCGACCGCCACGAGGGAATGATCAATGCGCACTTCATCCCAGCTGCACCATCTTATCTACGGGCCCCGGTTCCGGCGTTCGTTGCATCGCCGCGTTTGTAGAGAGTCTACCGGCGATGTCCATGCCGGATCGAATGGCGTGATCCATGTTGTAGTAACGAAACGTGCCGCCACGTCCCGCCACATGGAGATTGTCGAACCGGTCGAGATAATTGTGGATACACTCGCAATGCTCTTTGAAGCCCACCTCGAACAACGGATAAGCATTAGGTATCCGCAGCACCACACTGTTGAGCACCTCACGTTTATCAATCAGCCCCAGCCGCTCCAGGCCATCGACCGTGAGCCGTGTCGCCTCGGAAGTGGTGCGGTTCCAAATGGTGTCACCGCGGAAACAAAAATACTCGGCCACCAGCAATGTCTTGGGAATCTTGCTCTCCGGCACGTAGATCCAGGTGTGCTCGGTCACGCGGGATTTATTAATCATCACCGCCACCACTACCAGATCCCGGCTGCGCAGCCGCGATGCGGCGGCCAACACCGGAGCCGGCGGTCGCGGGTGCAGTGCGGTGACCAGTGATTGCAGGGGAATCGTGGAAACAATATCCACACCATGCAGGATATCGGTGTGATTCCCGTTATCGACTGTCACCTGCCGTATACGTTCATCGGCGTGGTCCAGCCGCACCACGCGAGTACTGTTCAGGATGCGGGTGGCGCCGTCCATCCGTTGACCCATGTGCTCGGCAATCTGGCCAATGCCCAACGGCGGGTAGAGGAAGCGGGTCGCCAAAGTAGATCGAGCGGTGCCGAAACGTGGTATCAGCGCGTTGAGTATGGCCGCCCCCAAGGACAGGCCTTGAACACGCTGCTCGATCCATTCCGGGGCGATGTTGCGGCAATCGATCCCCCACACTTTTTCGCTGTAATCCTTGAAGTAGAGCGCAAACAAGCGGCGCCCATAGTGTCGCACTACCCAGTCTTCCAGGGATACCGGCGGCGTAGAGTCAAAACACGCCTTTACCCGTTCGGCGGCGTAGTCGCCGAGAATCTTCGCCGCGGTGGGAATTCCAAAACCCGACAACGCATTCAGGGGGCGCAACGGATAGTGGAACCAATTTTTACCGAGCAGAATGCGGCTCGAACGATCCACCTCCAGATAATCACCCGCCAAAAGTTCACGCACGAATGCATCGACCTCGGCGTCGCAAGTGATAAAACGGTGCCCGCCGAGATCGAAGCAGAAACCCCGTGTCTCAACGGTGCGCGCCAGTCCCCCGAGGCTAGCTTCCCGCTCGACCAAGGTCACGGATCGACCGGCCTGGCCGAGCAGGTAACCGGTGGTGAGACCAGCGAGCCCGCCACCGAGGATCACTGCATCGCAATTGTTGCTGATCTGGCCGCGCATGAAAGGGCCGCTGTTATCGTGTATGGTTGTTCAAGAACGGGAAGTTAGCCGTTCCAATCTACTCTAACAGCTTCTTATAGTATTCTTCCATGTCGCTGGAGACGCCTTCGCTGGCTTGGCCCGCCCCTGGTCCGGCACCGTAACCGCCGGCCTCGGGGAGTTCGAAGAATCCGGGCTCCACGCCGGTTTGCGCTGACAAATTGTAGCCAAGCAAAAATCCAACTATCGCAAACCCTGCGGTGAGCACAATCCAAAAACTGTTTTTCAATTTCTTCGCCCCCTGCCACCGATGCACCCCGAAGCACGGGATATAGATTGTAGTGGACTCATCCAAGCTGTTTGTCGTACCGGCACGATTTATTCTTGCCCGGTCAATTTCGAGTAGTACTCTTGCATGTCTTGGTCGACCTCGGCCTTGATCCCCGCCTGGTCCGGTTCGCCTCCGATCATACCGACCTCTATCATGGGGGACAGGCTGTAGCCAGCCATAAACCCGATAAAGCCCGCTACCATAACGACCACTGACCACAGTCCGGTTTTCATTGTTACATCACTCTTTGCAATTTAAATACGCGCCCTGGAAGACACATCTCCAATCGGTAACGAACGTTACTGGCACTTGTTGGGCCGACTCACCGCTCCTTAGGCCTTTTCGATATCCCACACAAATTGACCGCCCTCTTGCTTTTTGTTCACGATCTCGTCACCGGTGGTGTCACACATAGCGGCGATAGATTCACCCGATGACGGGTTGTCGAAGAGAACTTCCACTACATCACCGCTTTGCACCTTCGATAACGCCTTCTTGGTGTAGATCTGTGGATGCGGACACACATAGCCCTTCACATCCAGCACATAGACGCCATCGTCTCGCTTTTCAAACTTCATACCAAATCTCCTCGCAATTACATTGAGCGTTAAAGATCACAGGCAGCGAATTCCTTCGCCATACGCCGCTCGGTCCACCAGTTGAAGAATTTCAATGTAGGCGCCGCCGATCATTCCCAAACCGAACAACCAACCCGAGGTATCGCCCTGGGCGACGCGAACGAAGAATGCGCCGACGTTACATCCGAGTCCGAGACGCGAACCGATACCCATCAACGCCCCGCCAATAATGGCCCACGTCGCCAACTCGATTGTCGGCTTTTTGAATTTGAATTCGTTGTTCAACAGCGCCATCACCGCCGCGCCACCGATCAACGCCAGTGACATCCAATCCGCCGGGTTGAGCGCCGGATTGGGAATCCCATTAACGAATCCGAAATAGATATTGTCCATATTATCCGCGCCCAACTTATTGAACACCCAACCGACCCACTGCGCCTCCTGGGTGGTCACGTACCAATAGCCGGGGTCGAACACCGTCCCGTTAACCGATATTCCGTAGTCAAACCCGATGCGCTCCAGCAGCGAGCCGGCGTTCTGGATGCCGAATTTGACCCGCAATCCCTGGGTCACCAACATCTGCAGGCCGCAGAAGATGCCGAGCAACAAACCGGCGATAGCGGTACGCTTGTTGGCGGTGATCATCGTCCAATAACCGTCAAGCTCATCCCGGAACGTCGTATAACCTTTTTCCTTGACACGCTTTCTGAGGAACGCGGGGCGCGACCAACCAATGTAAACCACAATCAACAACAGTGCCGCAGGAATCATCACCCCCACAAACATATTGCCAAACAAAGCACCAGTGAACGATTCGTCCAACATTCCAAACAAGGTAGCAAAGGTCAGGACCGGTTGGTTCCATACGTATCCGGCCAGGTATTGGTCCACCCAGCCGTCCCCGGCATTGATGACATCCGGCAGTCCCTTGGCCACCGCGGACGCATGCCAAGATTCGGGCACCAGCGCATTGGTCCAGCCGCCGACATCCGCGAACAACGCTTGGGTGACGCTGATCGACAGAATCACCAGCGCCGCGCTCATGTTGCCTTCGCCGGTCTTGTACAACGAACCGGACGCACATCCACCGGCGAACACCATCCCAATACCGAAGATCGTCCCGGCAATCACCGCATGGATACTGGTCGGCGCGGCATGAAAGGTGCTCAAGCCGGTGGCGGTGACAAGCGCGCTCACTGCGGCAAACAAGACGGTCGCTATCATGATACCCACCGCCATGCGCGGCACCCCTACCGCAAACAAATCCCGGAACGCCGAGGAAAAGCAGAACCTTCCGTACTGCAGGCACATGCCGTAGATGAATCCGAACCACAAGTATACCGAGAGGTAGATGTAATACTCGCTATATAGGTAGGTGCCGATACTGATAGCCGCGAACAATGCCGCGATACCATAGGCCCAAAGACGTTTCTTCCGCAGGTCGTTTTCGACCTTAGCCGCGTCCGTTACGGCCATATCTATTGCTGTCGTACTCATAAATCCATCCCCTCAGATGCTTTTCGTCGGCTGATAAATCTGCACAATGGTGCGATATCGAAACACACCGCTTTGCTCGCGAAATTCTTTCGTGAGCGTAAAACCTGTCAGATCACGGGCCAGGCTTGCGGGCAGCATCTGCCCCGGATCGCTCAGAATAACAACAATTACCTTGTCGGAATACGCTGATTTTTGTGATTCGTCAAAAAATCTCCAATCCGGCAGTTCCCAGGTAAATCGCAATGGCGAAGTGGCGATCTGCGGCGGAACCCTGAGGTTCTCAAGACCAGCATCGCGTCGATAAATGATGGGTTTGTTGGTAAATAAGTCCAAGATCGGCACGGATACAGCCGGATTGATCACCGAGTAAATCTGCGGCAGGGTATACACTTCGATCAACTTTTGATCCACGGCATTGAGATAATACCCCGCCTGCTGAAGATTCGCGGGGCTCGTTCTTTGTAGAAAAGCCAAGTGCCCGAAGACCGCGATTACCAGCGATGACGCAACCGCCGCCAGGACTATAAAGCGGCGTGTGATTTGGTCTTGAATCAACTCCAGGCCATACGCGGCCATCAGGGCCAGCATAGGAAACGTAATCATCGTGTAGCGGATGCGCTCGATTTCGAACAGTACGATCAGCAACAACATCCAACTAATAATCAAGTATTTTGGATCTTTTCGAATCGCTGCAGCGAAGGTGGAGACAACTGCCATGAGCGCGATGAAAGGATGCAGCTGAAACAAGAAGGTCGAGACATAACTCTCGCCCCAGCGGTACAACCCAGGATACTGATAATCGTGCAACAAGCTCAACTGATGTGCGAACAGATCATGGCGCCATAGCAGGATTGGCACCAACAAAAGCCCTCCCCCGGCGGCGATACCCGCCACTCGTCCCCAAACCAACCTACCCTGCCGGACAAGCTCCACCAAGGCGATGATCGGAATGACGGTGAGCATCAACCAGATTGAGTATTTTGCCAACATCGCAAGCACGATCGCTGCTGCGGCCAGGGCGAGGCGAACCGCGCCCCCAGTCTGCAACGCACGTATCGATGCCAGCACCGCTAGAGTAAGAAAGAACATGCTCGGCACATCAGACATCGTCAACGGCACCTGGGTCAGCAGGTATGGCATTGCCAACAGCAACATGCCGGCGCTCAGGCCGAGCGCGCGTGACCACAGTTGCTTTCCAATTAGATACGTCATTACAACGGTGGCAGAGAAAAGCAAAGTAGACAGACCCTGAATGACATATCGTGATTCCCCAAACAGCTTCAAGACAATCCCATACAAGAATGGGATCAATGGAAGATCCGTCCATGCCGGTACGTCGTTGCCCCATTCGGTTAAAAAATAGGCAATCCCATACTGCTCGATGTGTTTGGCCTGGGCAAAGTGTCGTGCGCCGTCGACAATGACCTCGGGTTCTCGCCAGAAGATGGTCGCGACGGCGTACGACAGCACAAAAAGTGTAATCGGATGCTCTTGGATGCGGAACGCACTACCAGCCAACAAGTACGCAATGAGCAGTGCCGCGCAAAGTTGGAACAACAACACCGGCAGGTTGGCGTTGGCGAACACCCATTGCCAACTCGTGAGCCGGTTGTCATCCAAATCGCGAAAAAGAAACAGTAACAAGAACACGGTTAAGGCCAGAAACGCGATCAACGCGCAACGCACGGCGCGATCGTGGTTCGATAACCATCCGTCATCCAATGCCACCCGACTCGTGATGCCCGGCTGGCTCTCCACGAGCGGGACTGCTGGCGCCCCCTGACTGGCCACATCCATCTGCACTAGCACTGTGCCTCGTTCACTATCGATCCCTCCTGTTTACGTCTTGCTCACCAGCATATGACCTGGTCATGGTCTTCAATCTTGTCCACCAGTTCCGCGTACGAAATATTGTCTGCGGACATATCTACTACCTCCACTTCATGCTGTGTCGCGTGAGCGGCTATGATCTGCCGCGCGTCCTCGCGGGGGCCATCATTCAATATATGCAGGATTCTCACGTTACTAACTCACTTGCTTAGAATTCGAGTGATCTTCGCATCGACGTGCCGTGATTCAGTGCCGTTAAAGCACAATTATCCGATCGGCTTCGTGACTCATCATCGCGTTGTTGAACTGACTGCCACGGGTAATGCCCTCGGGGATTTCCTCGACATCGATGGTGTGTTCTTCGGCGCTGTGTCGACACAGACTCATACTCACCCCATCCAATTCGCTAAGATCGGTAAACCGCTGGTTCTCCACCAAGTGTGTGCCCTCGTCCATGGAGAAGATAATTACCTCATGGCCCTTCTCACTGGCGGCCTGCGTGATCCCGACGATATGTTCGAGATGCCGATCGGTGTTGACTAAGATGCCGAGTTTCACTGTGTTCTCCTCTGATTTCAGCAACCAACGCAGTTCTAGAAAATTCCCATCGTAAGCGACATGAAAGACCGGTCGTTCGCCCCCTAGCCCGCATATTGCACCAGTATCCGGGAAGCTGGCGCAGGACAGGGGCGGCTGAACCCCCTGGCTGTGCGGGGACAAGCGCCGGACTGGAGCGAAAGTCATCGCCGTAGTTATGGCTTGAGTGAAGTCCAAGTTCAGGCGTGCCTGGACCAGCCAGAGCCCGGATAGGACACCGGCCGTCTACAAAACGTACTCGGGCCACGTGTTCTAGATTCGATATATACAAACGGTTTTTCAATCAATTACCTCAAGGCCGGTGGCCGACTGGTGCAATATGCGGGCTAGTATGGTAAGACATGATCATAATCAGTCATGGAGTTGGCGATCTGGTCAACGGAAACGTGCTCGGCATAGTTCTGATCTGCATAATCCGAGTATATCTTTAGTTCTAAATCGTTAATCGTTTCCAGGTTGGCAACGATGCTATCGGTGCTCTCAAGCTTGCGGTTGAGCACATAGATATCGACCACATCGTCCATCAGTGTCAACCCAATGGACATCCTTAGCGCTTCATCCTGCCGCTCCCTGACAAGCACGGCGATTTTCCTGCTCATGGGTAGCTCCGGCTATTCTGATGCAGTGGATATCTTGCAGACTGGTATTCGATCATAATGGCGCATCTAGACGAGGTTATGCCGGTATGCATAGGCCACCGCCTCGATCTGGCTGTGCACACCCAACTTCCGCTGGATGTGCTGCAGGTGATTACGTGCAGTGGTAATACTGATCGTCAATCGCTTGGCAATCACCGCTCCAGTCAAGCCTTCGGCTAACAATGCCAATACCTCTTGTTCGCGTGCCGTTAAACATGAAACCGCACGGCGATGTCTGGTTGCGGCACCATTGCGCCGACGCACGGGCGCCGGTGGATGCTTGTCCAGGGCGTAACTCAACGACGTTAATACGTCCGGCTTGCCCTCAACATGCAGTAAGTGGGCCGCATTCCATGTGCTCTTGCAGTTCGAGGGTATGAGCACGATATTGACCGACAACTGCATTAACTTATCGTCATGGGTACTAACCTGGACAGAAAAGCTGTTTGGCGCGCCACCGTTCATACCCGGTTGCGCGACACCACACCCGTAGCAACAGAAGGATGCGCCGGTAGCCGGATCGCAACCCTGTAACACATCACAGCAAGGCCTGCCGAGCGCTGACTCAGAGGTATGCCCCAGCAAATCCTCACAACCACGGTCCCAATAGATGATGCGCTGCCTGGAATCGACAGCGAAGGTACCGTCAACCGCACGATGGAATACCTGACCGAGTGTCGGCATGGTGGTGCGCCCTCAATTTTTTACACACGCAAGCGATGGTTACTCAACACCGCCTTGCTTCGATGATGTCTTTCGCCCGCTGCTAAAATAAGATCTAGGACATTCCTTATCTCATAGTTAAAACGTAGAAATTAAAAGTTTTATTCCTCACGCCATAGAAAAACAGCATTTCCTTATATTTGATTCGTTCTAAGTAGCATGTTCGAACAAGCTTTAATTTAAGGGACCAAAACGTAATATCTCTTTATGGGTAACGGCCGTATAATCATTATCAACGTGGCGATGTAGGTTTTAAAGATGAGCCCTGATTGTTCCTCACATAATCTGCCCAAACGTCAACGTATCGAGGCCTACCTCGACCGCTTATTCGGCTACGCGTTCAGTCTGACCAAAGACCGCGATAGCGCCCAGGACCTGGTCCAGACGTGTGTACTCAAATCCCTGTCTGCAGAACGCATCCCGGTGGATGAACCGGCGTACCGCGCATGGCTGTTCAAGATTCTGCGCAACACGTTCCGCGACGATATTCGCAGACAACGCAGCGGGACGCTGGCGTTCGAAGAGCTGGACGAGAGTTATGACGGCAATCGGAATAATTCCGCTGACTTGGGCGTTTCCTCTGTAGATCAGACTTTGATCAACACCCTAGCGGTTAGGAAAGGCTTGATGCAGATGAGCCTGGAGCACCGGGAGGTGTTGGTGGTGATTGACTTAGCGGGATTCAGCTACAAGGAAGCGGCGTGCCTGTTGCAAGTGCCGGTGGGCACCGTGATGAGCAGACTGAGCCGTGCCCGTAAGGCATTGTTGCAGGAACTAACCAAGCGTCAAGTGCGCAGATTTCCGCTCCGGATTGTGAGAAGTGGCAGATGAAGGACAGAATCAGTTGGGAAACCATCAATCAATATGTTGACGGGGAGTTGTCGCCCCGGGATGCGGCCGAAGTCGCCAAGGCGGTGGCGATCGATCCAGAGTATGCTGAACAAGTCGCCGTCTTAAGTTCCTTGAAGGCGGCGGTTGCACATTCCACCGATGGGCTGGGATCCAAGATCAAATTTCGGCAACCGAGGAAAACAAAACTAGGAAATACCTGGATTTCCCTAGCGGCTAGCCTTGCAGCAATCCTATTGTTGGGCTCGCTGATGTCGGTACTTGTGTTGCATACGGATCTTATGTACCCAGTCTCGGGCATGCGTCTTGCGGAGGCCATTCATAGCGAATGGCTGGAGTCCCATGCCCAGCAGTCGGAGTCCCATCACGAGGCCTTGCTGAAGACAACTCTCGACGGGCTGTACCTAGATGCCTACGTACCGGACCTTTCCAAGGTGGACCTGTCGTTTAGCGGCATCCGAAGGGTGACGACCCGAGGGGTTGAAGGCGTCCACATCGGCTATGTCGGTCCCAGCGGATGCATGGTCAGCCTGGTGGTATTCAGGAACCACATCCGCTTGCCAAAAGATATTGCTTACTTCAAGGCGAGTGGCCGACCGATCTACGGATGGCGGGTCGGTAAGACCGGTTTTTATCTTCTCGGACACAAGATGGACTCGGGCCGATTGTTCGAGATCGCGAAGGTGGTCCAGCGCTTGACACGCATCCGCCTGCCCTTGGATCCACAGTCCGTCATCGCCCTCAAAGACGCCCGCGCCTCCAGCGAGCCTTGCGTCACTTGACAGGCATCTGCCCGTTGACGGCGTCTTGGCGCCGCGATGACATCGTAGACATCTTTCCGTAAAGCGGTTCGCGGTTCGCGGTCCACGCACCTCGGCTTCCTTTAATCTCAGCAAAATCAAGTCACAGACGGCACGAGGCGGGCTTGTTGCATTGCAGCATAACCGGTCTTGCTCGGCGGCCGCGGAATAAACCCGCGTGGCCGTGCGTTTTCTCTTTCGTGATCGCAGGCGGCGCCGATTTGATCGATTCGCCTCGATCCAGAATCCGCAACAAATATGAGAGGATAATGACATGGTAGACACTGTGGCACCTGGCGATGATCAACAAAAATCCGCCCAAGCCCTGTTGGGAGAAGCGGAGCCGTGGGAACCTTGGGAGACTCAGCTTGTGGGATGGAGCATCGGCATAGGCCTTGCCGGTCTGGTGGTTCTCGGTTTTCTAATCAACACCTTTATCTTGCCGTAATCCATCAACCGTACTGAATTCGCGGTGATCGTACGGCGTAGCGAAGGAGAGATGCGATGAAGGCGGATGTCGAATTGAGTCTTGTCCACGACGGCGAGAACTGGATTGCCCGGGGCGGCGCGGTGGTTGCCGTCGGCGAGACGCTGCACGAGGTGGATGAAAGTGTGACCCATGCGTTGAGGGATTCCGGCGTCTTTCCAATGGGTTCATCGGTGACGGTGTTCATGGGGTTCGATTTTGACACCATCCCGACGTGGTTACGGCAATACCACACGCATTATTTCAATCGTTACATCACCGTGGACCTATGACCCCAATAATAACGACTACCACTGCTCAGTGGTGATAAGGAGAAATATATGGCGACTGTAAACAGAAAGTGGACCGACGGGATGCTCCACACCGAGGATTGGTGGGCGGTCTGGCTGGGATTGCTCATGTTCGGTGCCGGATTGCTCAGCATCTGGGGAGTGGATCTGGTCGGCTGGATGGCGAAGACTAAGACCTGGGAATGGGGAAAACTTTGGAGTGATCCCTCCTTTAACACGCTGCTGGCGGCGGCGCATGGGAAGGCAGGGAACGCCTACGAGGGAATGGGCGGCCTCGGCTCGCTGCTGGTGACCTATATGGTGTTCACCGTGTTGACCTGCATCGGTGCGTACTTTCAGAAGCTCGATGTCAAGAAGTTCTTCATGGGCTGGACCTGCATCTTTTTCATCACCTGGGGCGCATGGATCATCGGCCACGAGGCCCATTTCAAGGCCCTTAAGACCGGCCAGTCCATCACTCAGTCCGAGATCTATGGCGACAACGTGTACTGCACGACCAAGGTCAACAAGTGCTCGGCACAGATCAACAAGGCGCTGACGGGCATGGGGGTCAATGTCTTGGCCGGAGACGTTCCCACCAAGGAGCAGGCGGCACAGGCCATAGCTAAATCGAAGAACTCGATACACATGTCCTGGGGCCTGCAGCTGGGTGGCGGATTCTCCTACATGCTGGCGCTGGCGGTCGGTCTGCTCATCGGCAACCTCTTCAAGGGCTTCGCTAATTTCCTTCGCGAGGGCGCTAAACCGGAGTGGTTCATCAAGACCGCCATCGTTTATCTGGGCATCAAGCTGGGCTTGATGTCGATGAAGGCCGCCGGCTTTGCCCTGGAGCTGGCGTTGGCGGGCGCGGCGGCGTGCTTCGTCGCCTATCTGCTGTTCTGGCCGATCGTCTATGCAATGGGGCGTAAGCTCTTCAAGCTGCGGCGCGACGCCTCGGCGGTGTTGTCGTCGGGCATCTCCATCTGCGGCGTGTCCGCGTCGATCGCCACCGCTGGAGCGATTCGCGCCAAACCGATCCTGCCGATCGCGGTGTCGATGCTGATCGTGGTGTTCGCAATGGTCGAGTTGGTCGTGCTGCCGACGTTTTATGCAGCAGTGGCTCCGGAGGCGCCGATCGTGAACGGCGCGGCGATGGGCATGACGGTGAAGACCGACGGCGCCGATGCGGCGGCCGGCGCCATCCTCGACGAGATGATGGTCGCCAACCACTATCGCACTACGGGCGAGACCTGGGAGGCGGACTGGATCCTGAGCGCCGCCATCCTCACCAAGATCTGGATCGACGTATTCATCGGGGTGTGGGCGTTTGTCCTCGCACTGATCTGGGTCTACAAGGTGGAGCGAAAACCCGGCCAAGCGCACGTCGGGGCATCGGAGATCTGGTTCCGGTTCCCGAAATTCGTGATCGGTTACTTCATTGCTTGGTTGACCTATGTGGCGATCGCGGTTTGGTTCCCGGATGCCATCAAGGCCGCCTCCTCCGGCGCCGGTGTGGTGCAAAGCCCGATGCGCAAGATGATGTTCATGCTGACCTTCGTCGCTATTGGCGTCATCACCGACTTCGCGAAGTTGAAGGGCATGGGCCGGTTGACTGCGTTGTACGCGATTGCGCTGTTCGTGGTCATCGCGCCGATCGCGTATTTCGTGGCGTGGATCTTCCATCGCGGCATGCTGCCACCACTCGCTGCGGGTTAATACATCAACAACGCATACATTCCTGTAACAGTACTGGAGAGACCGTGGCAACGCGGTCTCTCTTTTTTTGGGTATAACGCAAGGCTTGTATGATAAGTTACTGGCTTTAGCAGATCGGACAACACCATCCCATGGTTGACGTGGAACATTCGGTGGAGATCAACAGCGATCCGGACACGGTGTTTTCGCTGGTAACGGACATACCGCGAAAGGCCCGGCTCGATCCCAACGCGAAGGTATTGGGTGTGGTGCAGGAGACCGAGGGCCCGGTGGCCCTCGGCACCACGTTTCACTATCGGCTGGTGGTCGAGGGCAGGATCGCCGATTACCGCAGCCGGTGTATCGCCTTCGAGCCGGGGCGGCTGATCGAGACCCTGTCGGATTCGGATCCCCCGTTCACGGTGCGGGTGACGGTGGAACCGTTATCCAACGGCGCACGTCTGACGCAAAAGGAATCGTTCACCGTGCCACGTATCCACATCCCGTTGCCCACGGCGGACGGATGGCGGGGGAAGTTGTTTCGGGTGCTATTCGGCAACCGCGATGCTATACAGCAAGATCCCAGTGCCTCGCGAGATGACGAGGCGCGTATGGAGGCGAAACTCAAAATTCGCCTGGAGAAATGGCTCGAGGCCATCAAGCAGGAACTCGAATCACAACACGGTAGACTCAATGCCTGATATTCGCTTGCTAGCCGTCGATGTTGGACAGTCTAAATCGGTGATCGGTTAACAGCGGTTTGACGGCGCGAGTATAAGTCCTCGCAACATGAACATAGACGATAGAACATTATCCATTTTGCTGCGCGTAGTCGGCGGATCTTTGGCTGTAGCATGTATTGTTCTGGTGTTTCTTCGCGTGTACAGTTTGGTTGTACTCGATACGGCGTCATCACCCGCCGAGAACTTTGTCCACGTACTGCGTATCCTGTTCCCGCTGTCATTGGGACTCATTGCAGCGTATGTGGCGTTTACCGGCAACATACCCTTTACGTCACGGCGTGACCGCGAGAATAAATAGTTCGCATCTGGCAACGCCTATCGAGACCGACCACTTTCATCGGCCCGCCCATCAGGCGGTTCACCACGAACCACTCGACCCGACGGAATCTTGAACAATGACCGCGTTGTCATTCTTGGGGATGGTGTTCATGGCGCTCGGCGCATTGTTGATCTTCGTCCGCGCGGCCGCCGCGCGCAAGATGACAGCGCTGTATAAGAGATGGGGAGTCGAGGTCCCGGAGGACAGGTACGTGAAGCAGTTTGTGTTCATAGGTGTGGTTCTCATTGCCGTTGGATTTCTCGTCACCACCGGACTGATTGAAAAACTGTAATCGAAAAATTTGATATCGATCAGCGACGCATGGAGTGTTGCGCGTACACCATGGCTATCCAACCCGCAAACTGAGCGTCACAGGGAGTGCGTAATCAGAAATCACCACTGTTTGCGCCCGCACCTCTCCCGATACACCTCGCGGTGGAACGAGTAGAATCTAAGTAACTTCCGGAGCAATGACACGGCGCGCGTGCAGTCTGCCCTCAGCCGTATGTAATACGAGTCCTGCCCAAATCATAATAAAGGTGATTGATTGCGCGAGTTCTATCGGCTCTCCGTAAACGAAAACACCGAGCAGGAACTGTAGAGTCGGAGTGAGATAGAAGACAAATCCGAGCGTGGCCAGCGGCAGTCGTTTGCCAGCCGCAACGTAAAATAAAAGTGGTGTACCCGTCATCACACCACCGAACACCAACAGGCTATCTGTGGTCCAATCCGTATGCAGGAATGCGGCCGAGCCTGTGCCGCCCAGCCACCACATCCAGGCGAGGGCGACAGGCGTAAGCAACATGGTCTCGACAAACAATCCGGTTGCAGAATCGCATGACACCAGCTTGCGCAGCGCGCCATAGCCGGCAAAACTCAATCCCACGCCCAGACTTACCCAACTTGGGGCATGGCTGAAGAAAAGCTGGTTGACAACACCGGCTGCTGCCATTGCCAGCGCGATCCATTGCCACATTCGGAGACGCTCGTGGAACAGCAACATACCTAACAGCACGCTCAACAGCGGCGTCAAAAAGTAGCCGAGGCTCGCCTGCACTACCTGATCGTGATTCACCGCCCAGATGTAGATCCCCCAGTTGACCGCAATCAGCACTGTGGTCACGGTCAATGTCAACACTTGCCGTCGATCTTTGATCACTGTGCCCACGCGATGCCAGCGACGCACCAAAGTCAGCACGACCGCTACGAAAGGTACGGTCCATACGATTCGGTGGGCAAGCACCTCCAGTGCTTCGACATGCGATAACCACTTCCAGTACACCGGGAACAAGCCCCAGATCACGTACGCGGCAACCGCATACGAATAGCCTGTAAGCACATTATGCATCGATCGTTTGGTGATAATTGAATTTGAAATCGTTACGAATCACGCGCTGGGTTGGCCAGGAATATTGGCCCAAATAATGTATCACCGCGGCAACGCTACGCATAACGGTTGGATCGACCAGGCCATCGGGGCCGGCGAATTGCGGCGTTCAATCACCCGGTCCTCTCGCCGTATTCCGGGATACTAGGCGTCGTAACCGGGCTAGCGGGGTAGAGAGCTGTCGCTATCTATAAATTTACTCCCGCTCAAGTTTCCTGATCGACAATAGATTTCAGCCCGGGATGTAGATCCCGGCGCTGCGTATCGCGCGTACGATCTCCTTGGTGGCGCGTTCCATGGTCTCGACGGCAGTCTCGTAGTCGCCACTTGCCGCCTGCTGTTCCGCGGTTGCGCGCGTCTTCGCTGCCTGATCCATGAACTTCTCGACGATCGACTTGAGGCTCGCGTTGGCCTGTATCTTTTCCTGGAGCAACACGTCCACCAGCATTCTGTGTGTGTCGTTACGGTCGACTTCGTAATGATACTCGTCCTCCTTGGTCTCGAAATGCAGCGTACGCACCAAGGTTTCCCCGCCGCGTATTTGTTCAATCGCCATCTTGGCCGCGACGTACGCCTCATCCAATACTTTACGCGCCTCAACCAGTTTTTTCGCGTCGCGCAAGCTCTGCGCTTGGACTATCTTGGCGTCGACGATCTCACGCAAGTCGCCACCTTCAGAGGCAGTGCCTTTTTCTTGGCTTATGCGCGTGTAGGTGTCAGTAAGCGCCGTAACGGATTCTAATCGAGTCAGGTAATCACGCTCGCGCTTTTTCTCCAATACCCCTTCTTTCCCCGCCATGCGCGCGGCCTCGAACATGGTCCGGCTCGACTTAGTGAGTAATTCATTGCCGCTGTTGAGATCACCGGCGTTGAGGGCATCCACCGCTTGCCGGTAAAGCGCACGCGCCTCATCACGTTTAGCCATTGCCTGAGGGTTCGCGCTCGCCTCGATCTGTTTGGCTGCCTTTGACGTCTCGATAAGCCTGCCGACGGACTGCACGCGGTCGTTGTTCGCAGCACCCTGTGGGTTCGCCTGCGCGACGACCTGATTGACACTACCCAATGTCAGGATCATTGTGATCAGAAGAGTTCTATGCATGCTCCTTACCTCTTTAAAATATCCGACATTAACCCAGCAGTGTAGCGCCGTTTGGGCGGTTTTGCGCCTAACATTGGTTCAAGTTCGAATTGACATTGCATGTCAATTTCATGATTCGGGTTGGCTGCGGCGGTGGACGGCCAGATGCAATGGCGTGCGGGAATGAGGAACCCGAAACACGAAATTATAGCGCGCCACATGATAGCTTGCATCGAAGCCGTAGAAATTGAGCTTCATCTGCTCCAACTCCGCCGCACGGTAGCTTGCGAGCGGCTTTTCTAACTCGTCCCGTTTTCGCTGTTCGTATTTTTCGCGAATGATATCTTCGTAATCCGGGCTGTTCGCGATCCCTTCGGCCAATTCTTCCACCGCGGGTATAAAGGATATGGTATCGGTTTCTATGACTCGGTCGATGAGGCCAATCTTCGCAGCCCGCCGCGCACTGATCGGCAGGCGATTCTCGGTTAGGATTTCGGCGCGCTCAACACCCACTCGTTTCGGTAACAAATAGGTCCAATATTCAGATCCGTAGAGATTTCCCATATTCTTATAATGCGGGTTGAGGATCACACCCTCGCGGGCGATGACTTGGTCGGCAGCCAAAGCGAGGAAGACGCCACCCGCCCCGGCGTTGCCGCGCAATGCAGCGACGGTCACTCGATCCTCAGTAGTTATGATCGCGCGCGCAATGTCGTCGATAGCATTGATGTTGTGCCACGACTCGTCTGCTGGGCTATGTGCGGCCTCGATGACGTTGAGGTGCATACCGTTGGACCAGAAATCCGGCCCACCTAGCAGTACGATGACACGCACCGGCCTTGCCCGTGCGTACTCGAACGCCCGCAGCAAACGTTCACATTGATCGACTGACATGGCGCCGTTGTAAAAACGAAATTCCAGATAACCAACCTGGTTGTGTTCCCGGTAAACAATCTCGCGAAAGGTTTCTCGATGGTGGTTGACGGCGAACTCTTCCGGCGCCTCGGGTAGTTCGGTGATCTGATCTTCGAACGCCAGGGTAGCGGGAAGCTTCAATCTCCCTACGCCCGCCGAGTCTTTCTTATTGACATGCCCGATCCACACTGCGCCATCCACGGTGGCCCGGCACAACGCTCCATGGCGGCGGGCGATGATCGCTCCCGGTGAGCCGGAAAGACAGTCTTCTTGCCAGGCGTCGTACAGATACACCACCTCACCGAACATTTCGTCCAACACACCGGGCTGTCCGTCGGCGGAGCGGATCTTGCGCAGCGCAACCTTGGTGGTATCCACCAACCAGTCGATCCGGCGATCGCCTGGCTTCATCCACGGCCGCCATCGACCTCGGACCTCGGGGTCGCTGTAATCGAGCGGTCGCGGCCGAAATGAACCGCTTTTTATCCGTTCCAGGGCGTGGCGCACAGTGATTACTGCGGCCTCGGTGACCTCATGGCGGTATAGGCTGCCCTTGGCAGCATCACGCATAGCGAACTCTTGCCATGCCCAGATATCCCCGGCGTCCATGTCGGCATTGGCCTGCAGGCAGGTCACCCCCCAACGCCGCTCGTTGTTGAGTAACGCCCAGTCCAAGGCCGACGGTCCACGATCACCGATAATCCCGGGGTGAATCACCAGGCACGGGGTGTTTTGCCAAACGTCTTCCGGCATCGCCCGCTTGAGAAATGGCGCGATGATGACATCGGGTTGGAACACCGCCACCGCCTCGCGGGTAACCGAATCATTGATATCGAACTCAACTGAGACCGTGTGTCCCGCTTCGCTGAGTTCCACCCACAGCCTTTGGCTCAGACTGTTGAAGGCGTGTGTAAGCAAAAGAAGTCGCACGATACGTTCAAGCGGCACCGACTAACAAATACGTGGCAGTTGTTCGCTACTCAACCAATCGACTACGCGGCTGCCTCCGAAAGCAGTTTGCATGCGCACAAAATGGTGCGGGTCCGCCGCCACCTCACCGATCACCGCAGACTTCCTTCCCAGGGGATGATCCTTCATTGCATCGACCAGGCTTTGTGCGTGTTGCGGCGGACAGACAGCGATGAGCTTACCCTCATTGGCGACGTACAGGGGATCGAGGCCGAGTAACTCGCAGACCGCTGACACCTCTGGCCGGATCGGAATCGCGGCCTCCTGAATCACCATGCCGACGTTGGATTGTCGCGCTAACTCATTGAGGGTGGTGGCCACACCGCCGCGCGTCGGGTCGCGAAGACAACGTATCTGCGGTGCCGTGGCGACCATGACCCGGACCAGGTCATGCAATGCGGCGGAATCGGACACCACCGAAACCTCAAAGTCCAACTCGGTCCGTTCGGACATCACCGCTACACCGTGATCACCGATGGTCCCGTTGATCAATATACAGTCACCGGGTTGCGCCAAATCACCAGAGAGGTGCAACCCTTCCGGAATAACGCCGATACCGGTGGTGTTGATGAATACTCCGTCCGCCTTGCCACGCTCAACCACCTTGGTATCGCCGGTAACAACCGCAACCTCGGCGGCGCGGGCGGCGTGGGCCATGGATTCGACGATCTGTTTGAGGTCGCTGAGCGGGAAACCAGCTTCGATAATGAACCCCGCCGAAAGGTGCAACGGACGCGCACCGGACATGGCGATGTCGTTGATGGTTCCATGAACTGCCAGCGAGCCAATGTCGCCGCCGGGAAAGAACAGGGGCGAAATCACATAGCTGTCGGTGGTCATCGCCACCCGTCCCGCAGGCAGTTCGAGACACGCCTGGTCGTTGCCCTGTTCCAGCCACGGATTGGCCAAGGATTTGGCGAACAATTCGTCGATGAGCTGTGTCATCGCGCGGCCCCCGCTACCATGAGAGAGTTCAATTACACCGCGCTTAAAATTAAGCGGCCTGCCGAATTCCCGCTTAGTGCGCACCTGCGGCGCGCTCATGCCGTCTCCGCTTCGTCTTGATAGCGGCCATAGATATAGTGGGCGGCGCAGGCGCCCTCTGACGACACCATGCATGACCCCATGGGGGTCTCCGGTGTGCACGTGGTGGCGAATAATTTGCAGTCGATCGGTTGCAAGACACCACGCAAGATGGCGCCACATTGGCATCCGTTGTGCTCCTTGGCGGGGGTGTAGTTCAGGTTGAATCGTGCCTCGGCGTTAAACTTCAAAAACCGGTCTTTGATCCGTAATGCGCTGTACGGAACAACGCCGAGACCGCGCCATTCGAACTGTCTGCGTAACTCGAAGACATCCGCCACTATCCGCTTGGCTTTGATGTTTCCATGACGCGATACCGCACGGATGTATTGGTTCTCGACTTCAGCGCGTCCGCTATTGAGTTGACGAATCAACATGAGTATGGACTGCATCACATCCAAGGGTTCAAATCCCGAGATAATCACCGGCTTATGGTACTCCCGCGCAAAAAACTCATAGGGTTGCGAACCGATTACTACGCTGACGTGGGCGGGCCCCAAGAATCCGTCAATCGGCACCGTCCCGAGCTCACGCACATCCGGAGACTCGAGGATATTGGCGATCGCTGAAGGCGTCAGCACGTGGTTGCAGAACACCGTGAAGTTTTCCAAACCCTGGGCCTGTGCGCTTTGAATTGCGACCGCCGTGGGTGGTGTCGTGGTTTCGAAACCGATGGCGAAAAATACCACCTGTCTATCCGGAAGCTGGTGCGCCAGCTTCAATGCGTCGGCGGCAGAATACACCATGCGGATGTCCGCGCCCTCGGCCTTCGCCTTGAGCAGACTCCGCCCTTCGGATCCCGGCACCCGCAACATGTCGCCGTAGGTACACAAGGTAACTCCATCGCGATCGGCAAGGCAGAGCGCCATGTCGAGCCTGCCGATGGGCAACACACATACTGGGCAGCCGGGCCCGTGGATCATGTTGACATTGTCAGGCAGCAAGTCCCGCACACCATATCGATATATTGCATGGGTGTGGCCGCCGCAGAATTCCATTAGGTTGTATTTGCGGTCCGGTTTGGCCTCCAGGGTCATTTGTTTGGCAACACCGCAGGCGGTTACGCCATCGCGGAATTCGTCGATGTATTTCATGACGCGACGGTCTCGCTCGAGGTCTGCGAGATCGCGTTTAACAGCTCCAGGGTCTTCTCCGCCTCGGCCGGATCGAGCCGCCCCAGAGCATAGCCCACATGCACGATTACAAAATCTCCTATCGCAACATCGTCTACGAGCGCCAGCGAGATCTCCTTTTGAACACCATCGATCTCAATGATGGCGCGGTCATCATCGAGCATCTGGCTCACGCGCGCTGGTATGGCAAGACACATATCGATTACTCACTATACATTCATGAATTTAACCGACCGGGCCCTGGGGTGTGCGCGGCAACCCATGCCTGGCCCAAACTGATAGCTCCGTCATTGGGCGGCAACCTGCGCGGCAGCAACGGCTTGAGGCCAATGTACTGCAACGATTTCAACAACCCAGCCGAGAGCACCTGGTTAAGGAAGCATCCCCCGGATAATGCGATCACGTGACAGCCGGTGTCCACCGCCGCCGACGCGATCCAGTGTGTCAACGCATCAATCAAGGTGCCGTGGAACAACTCTGCCCCGTGTTGCGCCTCCTGGTCAATCAGTTGCTCCAGTAGCGGCAACAAATCCAGCACACCGTTTTCGAGCCGCCAGCCATCTTGCATCGCAGTGGGTTGCGACACCAATCCCTCCAGCACCATGGGCGCATGGCCTTCGAAGCCGGCATGCGGGACCACATCCAACAGGCCACAGGCCGCGTCGAACAGGCGCCCACAACTCGACGTACGCGGCGTGTTGATGTTTTTCTCCAGCATTTGCGCCAGCACTGCGGCGCCCGGCTGGTCGCTGTACCGAGATGAAATCTCTGCGCCTTTGCCGAGCGCGTGGAGAGCCGCGGCCCCCATCCGCCAAGGTTGGCGGGCGGCGGTGTCGCCCCCGGGTTGCGGTAACTGTTTGAGGTGACCCACGCGCCGCCACTGCGCGCCATGCACCCACAGCAGTTCACCACCCCAGCTGTCCGCGTCGGGACCCAGCCCGAAGCCATCCAAGGCGACACCCAGACAAGGCTCGTCAGCACAATGTTCCGCGGCGACGGCGGCAACATGGGCATGATGATGTTGCACCGCGACGGTGGCTATCCCCAGGTCCAGGGCGAACCGGGTACTGGGGAAATCGGGATGAAGATCGTGCGCGACCGCACAGGGCTCGACTTCGAGTATGCACAACAGGTGGTGCACGGACTCTTCGAAGAAGCGGATCGCCGGGGCGTTGTCCAAGTCACCGATGTGTTGGGACACAAACGCCTCGCGGCCACGGGTCACACAGATGGTATTGTTGAGGTATGCGCCGACGGCGAGTATCGGCGGCACCGGCCGCGCGAGCTTGATGGCCTCGGGGACGAAACCGCGCGCGCGGCGTACGAACGCGGGAGCGCCGTCGATGACCCGCATCACCGAGTCGTCGGCGCGAATGACGATGTCCCGATCGTGGGTAACGATGTGATCCGCGATCCCGGCGAGCCGTTGACGAGCCTCATCATTGCCGATGACCAGGGGCTCACCACCGGGATTGGCACTGGTCATGACCAACACCAGATCCTGCGCTGCGGTTAACCATTCGGCCTCGCGGGGACAACCAGCGGCATGATAAAACAGCAGAAGGTGTAGCGGCGTATACGGTAGCATCACACCAAGCCACGGCACGTCGGGTGCCACCGTCACGGGCAATTGTGCGCCACGCCGATGCGCCAGAACGATAGGATGCGCTGGGTGTTGGAGAAGCGCTTCCCCGCAACCACCCAACTCCACCAGGCGTCGCGCCGAGGCGAGGTTGGCGAGCATCAACGCGAACGGCTTCTTATCCCGTTGTTTGAGTTGGCGCAGGCGATGGACGGCAGTTTCGTTGCGTGCATCGCAGGCCAAGTGAAACCCGCCTAGACCCTTGATCGCAACAATTTCACCGGCACCGAGCCGCGACACGATTTCCGCAACGTCGGTGTCGAGCTTTGGACCGCAGCTCGGACAGGCAATGGGCTCGGCGTGGAAACGCCGATCAACCGGATCCTGATATTCGCAAGCGCATTGCCGGCACATCGCAAACTGCGCCATCGACGTATTGACGCGATCGTATGGAAGTTTATGTGTCAGCGTATAGCGCGGACCGCAGTTCGTGCAGTTAATGAATGGGTAGAGATAGCGCCGGTTGTTTGCATTGAACATCTCGCGCACACAATCATCGCATACCGGATAGTCCGCGGTGATTACGGTGGTGATTTTTCCCTCGCCGCTGGGGACCACGACAAAACTCGAATATTCGGTTGGGGTAAGACCGCATAGCTCGATGTCATCGATCCTGGCGAGCGGCGGACATTCGCTGCGCAATGCCTCCAAGAAAGCCTCTACGTATTGACCTTGCACATCGATCACCACGCCGTCTCCGTTGTTGCCCACCCAACCGGTCAAGCCGAAACGCCTGGCGAGACGGTATACGAAGGGGCGAAATCCAACCCCCTGTACCGCGCCGCGAACCTGGATCTGCCAACGCTTGGATGGGTCTAAATCCGCTACCGTCTTGGAGTCCACTAAAGTCACGGTATGTTCAATCACAATGCCAGGTCAACCAGCCGCGGTCGGTCGCACCCGATGTAATATCCTCAACGAGGGGTCGCCAGGCCCTGTTGTAAATAGTCGGCGAGCGCGGCGTCGTCTTGTTCGATATGTCCCAGTATCCCGTCCCGCAAGTTTTGCACAGTTGTCAACATCCGGTCGCGGTCGCCATCCGCTAGCGATTCTTGTAGCGTGCCAATCCGCTCCATGAAGTACGTGTGCCGTTGTTCATGTTGCTCGTATCCCGGATAGGCATACATGCGCATCAGCAGCTGCTCCGACAGAAAGTGCACGCTGGTGTAGTCCATCAACTGCTTGAGAATCTCTGCGAGTTCCTCCGCAGATTGCTGCCGTGTCACCGCGTCGCCAAACGCGCTCAGCAATTTGATCTGCACGTCATGTTCGGCCTGCATGACATGCGTGGCTTGTAGCGGTGACGAATCCGCCGTTTTTGACGACATTGGGGTTGCCTGGCTGTTCGGTGATCTGGCAGTATAGCCAAATCTGACATGCGCGGTAAGGTATTTGCCGAGGCCGCGTAGCGAAGATACGTCTGGTCTGGGTTTCACGCCTGCTACACACACGGATGAAGTCTGCTGCGTCTCGGATTAGGGAGACAGGTAAGACTTTGACATATCAAGGCTAATCAATCGATGGTGAAGATTCGCTCTCGCGATTCAAATTTTGATTGTGTTACCTGCATCATGCGCAAACGCAGCGACTGGAGCGTACTGGGCCATGACGAGGTTACGCTGCTCGCCGGCGGTCAATCGAGCTACCGCTACAGCGCGGGTGAATCGGTATACTCGATGGGTGAGACCGGCGACGGCGTCTACTGCGTGTGTTCAGGAACAGTAGCCATCCGCAGGTTGGACGCCGAGGGCAACTCGGTGTTGCTGCAACTCGCGTACCCGGGCGATACATTGGGCTACGAAGCAGTGCTGACCGGTGAACCGCATCGCTGCAACGCCGAGGCGTTGGGCCCAGCTAACGTGTGTCACATAAACACCCCAACCGTTAAGACGTTGCTCGATCAAAATCCCGGCCTGGGCCTGCAGTTTCTACGCCGGACTGTGGCAAGCCTGGACGATGCTCAGGATAAATTGGTGCATCACGCGACTCTGTCCAACCGCGCCAAACTGGCACACTTGCTGCTCATTCTCATGGACCGCTACGGCCGCCGCACCGCAGACGGAACCAGCACCTTGTATCTACCGGTGTCACGCCGCGATCTGGCGTCGATGATCGGCGCCCGGCACGAGACGGTGTCACGAATCATCGGTCGCTTTGAGACCGATGGCATCGCCTACTTTTCCGGCCGCTCGGTGCGCATCCCGCAGGTCAACGCGCTGGTGGAAGAAATCCGCCCGCAGCTCGTGGGCTGATTACCATCTCGCCATAAGATCTCTCTTCGCTCCGGCAAAATTTGACGTTGGTCAATGCACTCCTGGGGGGGGGTTCGTAGATTTGCGCGACCACCAACCAATACAGAAGAGGCACGTTGATGGATGCGATCAACGACACCAGCATTGACTTCTCCAACTTTACGAAACAAGAACTCGATAGTTATGAAGGGTCGTTGGGTGGTCTGACGCGCCGGGAATTTTTGAAATACTGTACCGCTATCGCCGCCACCATGGGGCTACCCATGACCGCCGGTCTGCGCATCGCCGAAGCGGCAACCACCAAGACCCGTCCGCCGGTAATTTGGCTGCATGGCCAGGAATGCACCGGGTGCACCGAATCGTTGCTACGGTCATATCATCCCACCCTCGAGGCCCTGATCCTCGACACCATCTCGCTGGATTATCACGAGACCCTGTGCGCGGGTGCGGGTAAACAGGCAGTGGCCCACAAACGCAAGGTCATGGAGGAATTCCATGGCAAATACGTACTGGTCACCGAAGGCGGAACCCCGACCAAGGACGGCGGTATCTACTGTAAGGTCGGCGGCATACCCCACGTAGACCACGTGCGCGAGGCGGCCGAGGGCGCCGCCGTGATCATCGCCATCGGGTCGTGCGCCTCCTGGGGCGGTATCCAAGCGGCGCACCCGAATCCCACCGGCGCCAAGGCCACCCATGAAGTGCTGCCCGGTAAGACCGTCATCAACATCCCCGGTTGTCCGCCCAATCCCTACAACTTTCTGTCCACGGTGATGTATCTGTTGACCTTCGCCAAGCCCCCCGAGCTGGACCAGGAGAACCGCCCCAAATTCGCCTACGGCCGTCTGGTTCACGAAAACTGTGAGCGCCGGCCGCACTTCGACGCCGGGCGCTTTGCCCTCGAGTTCGGCGATTACGGCCACCGGCAGGGCTTCTGCCTGTACAAGCTCGGCTGTAAGGGACCCGAGACCTATGCGAACTGCCCATCCATCGGCTTCGGCGACCTCGGATTCGGCGCATGGCCCGTCGGCACCGGTCATCCGTGCTTTGGCTGCACGATGAAGGAGACCGGTTTTAACAAACCACTGCACGCGCTCGCCGATGTAAAGACCTTCTCGCCACCCACTGCGTTCCCCGCCGTGGACGCTGACAAAGGTGAAGGGATCTCACCCGCAGCGGCGGCGGTTGCCGCCGGCGTTGGCGGCCTGGTAGTGGGCGCCGCGGCCACGGCAATGCGCAATATGGGTGGTGCTGCGGACAGCGGCGACGCACCCGACGATCAAGACGCATAGGAGGGTATGTTATGGATAAGAGCCGCAGGCGTTTTATCCAGGGTGCTGCCGGCGCCATCGCCGGTGCGGTGGCGCCGGTTGAATCGACGCAGGCGCTGCGCCGCGAAAATAAACAACTGCCCCCGAATGCCTTGGGCATGTTGTACGACTCCACCTTGTGCATCGGCTGCCGTGCCTGCGTCACCGCTTGCAAGGAGGCCAACGATGTGCCGGTGGAACAGCCCGCTCATTTGCGTGAATGGAATGTGGGGGTTTGGGACTCGGGGGAAGACATCTCCGGCAAGACCCTGAACACGATTCGGGTGTATACCGACGGCACAAAAGAGCGCAAGGATCGCGAGGAAAACGGCTACGCGTTCATTAAACGTCACTGCCTGCACTGTGTGGATCCATCCTGCGTGTCGGTGTGCCCGGTGAGCGCGATGCTCAAGGACGCGGATACCGGCATTGTCACCCACAATCCGGACGCTTGCATCGGATGCCGTTACTGTGTCTACGGATGCCCATTCGGGGTACCGCAGTATCAGTTTGACGAGACCTTCGGCAAGATCGCGAAATGCGAGTTCTGCGAACACCTGCAGAAAAAGGGCGAGATCCCGGCCTGCTGCGACGTGTGCCCGACGGGGGCGTCTTTGTTCGGGCGGGTCGACGATCTCCAGCAAGAAGCGGAACAACGCCTATCCAAACAGCCCGGCGATCGCTATGAATTTCCACGCGGGCGCCTGGGCGATGATCGCCCGACCCACGAGGCGGCGATCCCCGAATATCAGTCGCATGTTTACGGAGTGAAAGAGGCGGGCGGCACGCAGATCCGCTATCTCACCGGCGTCCCGCACCAAAAGCTGGGATTGCCCAAACTGCCCGACGAGTCCTACGCCTCGTTGTCAGAAGGCGTACAACACACCCTATACAAGGGGATGATCGCACCGCTGGCACTCCTGGGCGGACTCATCTACCTCGCTCGTCGCAGCACCAAGCAGCACGAGGATGAGGAATAAGCACAATGGCACAATCCACGCATCAACCCCTCGGCGGTAAGTTACTGACCAAGCCATTTATGTTGTTCGCGCTATTGTTTCTGATAGCGGTGTACTTTCTCGCCACGCGTTTCATGTTCGGTCTTGGGTCGGTGACCCATCTCAACGGCGGCTATCCCTGGGGAATCTGGGTCGTCGTCGACGTCATAATCGGCACCGCGTTTGGTTGTGGCGGGTTCGCCATGGCACTGCTGGTCTACATCTTCAACAAGGGTGAATACCACCCGCTGATGCGGCCCGCCTTGCTCGGTGGTCTGTTTGGCTACACCCTGGGTGGCATGGCGGTGATATTCGATCTCGGGCGTTACTGGAACTTCTACAACCTGCTGTTGCCCTGGTATGCGCAACCCAGCTCGGTGATGTTCGAGGTGGCACTGTGCGTCATGGCCTATATCCTGGTGCTGTGGATTGAGTTCTCGCCCACGTTTCTCGAACGTCTTGGCCTCACCAATGCCAAACAAAAACTGAAACGCTTCATGTACATCATCATTGCGCTTGGTGTGTTGTTACCCACCATGCACCAGTCCTCGCTGGGCTCGCTGCTACTGGTGATGGGATCGCAGCTATCACCCCTGTGGTTCACCGCATGGCTGCCACTGTGGTTTCTGCTCACCGCCATCGCCATGGGTTACGGCATCGTCATCCTGGAGTCGACCTTGATCACCAACGCCTTCAAGCTGCCGTCCGAGCAGCGCATCTTGAGTAAGCTGTCGCCGATCGTCGGCTGGCTGCTGGCGGCGTTCGTGGTGCTGCGCCTCATTGACCTGTTGGCACACGGGCACGTCGCCCCGATGTTTGCCGCGGATTTGAACGCATTCATGTTTTGGCTCGAAATACTGGTGTTTGTCATGCCGACAATCATACTGATCTCTCCGGCGCGGCGCACGGATCAGCGGCAGATGTTTCTCGCCGCGCTGCTGCTGTTGGCGGCCGGATCTCTGTACCGCATCAACGCCTTCTTGGTGGCGTACGATCCCGGAAACGGCTGGAGCTATTTTCCGTCGGCGCCGGAACTCATGGTGACCATCGGTGTAATCGCCCTCGAGATCATGCTTTATCTGGTCTTCGTCAAGAAACTTCCGGTGTTGCATGGCACCCGGCCCGCCTAATTAAGGGAGGCAAACGTGACACGAATTACTATAGATCCCATAACCCGTATCGAGGGTCATTTACGCATCGACTGTGAAGTCGAAAACGGCAAGGTCACCAATGCCTGGGCATCGGGGCAGATGTGGCGCGGTATCGAACTCATCCTGCAGGGCCGCGACCCGCGCGATGCGTGGATCTTCACCCAGCGGATCTGCGGAGTATGCACGACCGTGCACGCCATCACCTCAGTACGCGCGGTGGAGAACGCCCTCGACCTCGAGGTGCCGTTGAATGCGCAGTACATCCGCAACATGATCATGGCCGCCCACGGCGTTCACGACCACATCGTGCATTTCTACCACCTCACCGGTCTGGACTGGGTGGACATCGTCTCCGCGCTCAAGGCGGATCCGGTGGCGACCGCCAAGCTCGGCGCGAGTTTGTCGGATTACCCACACAACGGCGTGCCAGAGATTCGCAAGGTCCAGGAAAAGCTCGCGGCGTTTGTGAATACCGGCCAGCTCGGCGTGTTCGCGAGCGGTTATTGGGGCCACCCGGCGATGCGCTTGCCCCCGGAGGTCAATCTGCTGGCGGCAGCACACTACCTGCAGGCCCTGGAGTATCAGCGGGCGGCGAATAAGATCGTGACCATCCTCGGCTCCAAGACCCCGCACATTCAGAATCTGGCGGTGGGTGGCGTTGCTAATCCCATCAATCCGGAAAGCCAGTCCACGCTCACCTTGGAGCGCTTGTTTGCGATCAAGGCGGAGATCGATAAGCTCGGCGAGTTCGTGAATGAGGCATTGATACCGGATGTCGGCGCGGTCGGCGCGCTATACGCGGAGTGGGCGCAATACGGCGCCGGCGTCACCAATTATCTCTCGGTGCCCGACATGCCGCTCGACACCAAGGGCACTCAGTTCGAACTGCCTGGCGGCTATATCGACGGCGGCGACGTAGCAACGTTCAAGGAGATCTCCGGGTACCAGGACCAATACTTTCGCGACGGCGTCAAAGAAAGTGTCAAGCACGCCTGGTATGAATATCAGGGCGGCGACCGCGCGCTGCATCCCTATGACGGTCAAACCAATCCGAAATACACCGACTTCCAAGACGAGGGTAAGTATTCCTGGGTCAAGGCACCGACATTTTACGACAAGCGCGCCCAGGTCGGGCCGCTTGCCAATGTGCTCGCGATGTACGCCGCCGGCCACGAACCCACAAAACGTCATCTTACCCGTTTGTTGTCCATCGCGAGCACCGTCGCCGGTTCGGAGATTCCACTCGCTGCGCTGCATTCAACGCTCGGCCGCGTAGCGGCGAGGGCGGTGCGCGCTGCGGTGTTGTACGAGTCGCTGCAAAATCAATGGCAACTGTTGATGGACAATATTGCCAACAGGGACTTCGATACCTTTAACCGACCGGTGTTTCCCAAGGGCGAAGTACGTGGGTTTGGTTTTCACGAGGCGCCGCGGGGCACCCTCTCGCACTGGACGGTAATCAACAACGGCAAGATTGCCAATTACCAGGCGGTAGTACCCACCACGTGGAACGCCGGACCACGGGACGACGACGAACAGTTGGGACCCTATGAGGCGTCCCTGCTGGACAACCCGGTGGCCGACGCCGAATTGCCTTTGGAGGTGTTGCGCACCGTGCACTCATTCGACCCGTGTCTGGCCTGCGCCATACATATGGTTGACACTAAGAACCGGCCAATTGTTCGTGTGAAGGCGGCGTAACCGAAGCGGGGGCAAGCACATGAACGTGTTGCTGCTGGGCATCGGAAACATCTTACTTCGTGATGAGGGCGTCGGCGTTCGCGTCGTCGAGTCACTGGCCAAGCGCTACACCCTGCCACAGGAAGTCGAGGTCCTCGATGGCGGAACCTCGGGCATGGATCTTTTGTACACCATCTCCGGTCGCGACGTGATGATTGTGTGCGACGCAATCAAAGCCGACGCGCCGCCTGGGACCGTCATTCAAATCACCGGTGATGACGTGCCCGCATTTCTCCAGACCAAGCTCTCGCCCCACCAAGTGGGTTTATCCGATGTTCTCGCTACATTGAAGCTGTTGGACGAACTCCCCCCGGTGGTGAGCATCGTTGGCATCGTACCCGAAGACCTCAGTTTAGGAACCGAACTTTCTCCTACCGCCGCCGGCGCTGTCGACCATGCGCTGACGATGATCATAGATGAGTTGGCCACGGTAGGGATTGATGTCGGACAACAATCATTAACAGCCCCGGAGGTCGTTTGAGCAATGTGCCTGGCGATTCCATCCAAAGTCATGGAAGTTAAGGACGATCGAGTGATCGTCGAGCGTTATGGGGAACGCCTCGAGGTGAATACCGGATTGATGACCGAACCCTTGACGGTGGGAGACTATGTGGTACTGCGGGCCCGCACCCATGTAGTCGCTAAAATGGATCCGCAAGCAGCGCGGGAGGCGTTGTTGCTTTTCAACGAACTCGCCGAACGACTAGCTGACGATATCGAGTTCAAATCAGACCATGAGGCACCATGATATGACCGACCAGGAACATTCAAACCTAGCTCCTCGCGTGGTTGAGATAGTTGAGCGTTTTCAAAAAATCGGTGAACTCAATATGAAGGGCCTGCCTGTTTACAACGAAAACCTCCAGGTGGAAGCAATCGGATTCCACCCCTATGGCGACAATTATCTTGGCGTTCTGGTCACTCCGTGGTTTATGAACGTTATCCTGCTGCCGCGTGACAAAGCGCCGATGGACTATTCGTTAGTCGCATCACCCACCGATGAAACTCTACCCGCCGGGACATGGCAGTTCATGTTTGGTGGTGACGACGTGATGGGACTGTATAAGAGCTTGTCATTACACTCGCCGATGTTCGCCTTTAACACTCAGGAACTCGCAAGGATCGAGGCCAAACGACGTTTGAACTCGTTGATGACGCCGCCCAATACCATTACCGCGAGTGCTACACAGCAACGGGCTCCGGAGAATAGCAGCCGACGTGCTTTTTTGCGGGGCCAAGTGAACGGCTAAATGAGCGGCACCCGCGAAACAACCGGTGGCATCGAAGGCCGCCTACGTATCCAGGTCAAGGTCGATGCCGGTATGGTGAGTAATGTCCAACTCGATTCACAACGTCCGGTGAACAGCGGTGCGTTGCTCGAGGGCCGCTCGGTCGGGGACGCCTTGGACCTGCTGCCACGGATATTCAGCCTGTGTGGTGTGGCGCAAACCGCCGCCGGCCTGGTGGCGGTGGAACACGCATTACGGGTCTCACTTACCCCACCGCAGATCGCCGCACGCCAAATGCTGGTGGCTGCGGAGGCCCTGGAACAGACTGTTTGGCGCATTACCGTGGATTGGCCGACCTGCCTGGGCATGCAACCCGATGTGGCCGGCATACGCGATCTACGGCGGCTGCTCCGCGGGCTTGGGATGCATATGTTCAAAGCCATACCGTGGAACCGGGTCGGCGGTAGTCATCTGGTCCCCGACCCAATCGAGCTCGTCAAGACCATCGATGCGGTAGCGCAACACGCGGCATGGATTCTTTTCGGCGACGCCGCGCCGCAATTAGATGACCACAGATCCTTTGAACGTTGGCTTGGCCGGCAACACCAACCGGGGCCCGCGGCGTTGGATTATGTGCGTGACCAGGGACTCGCGGCATTCGGCAACAGCCCGGTGGATCTTTTGCCGACGGCGCCCGACACCGGCTTCTTTGCGCAGCAGTTAGCCAAAGATGTTGATTGGTCGTTTTGCACCCACCCACACTACCACGGCAACATCTCTGAAACCGGCGCATTGTCGCGCCTGGTGGACCATCCACTGGTCAGTGAGTTGCGGGACCGGCATGGGAATGGGCTGCTCACCCGCCTGGCGGCAAGACTCGTTGAGACCAACCATCTGATCTCCAAGATGCGGTCCTGTGTGGATGACGTGTCCGATGATATGGGCACAACAACCAATAACGAAAGCGGCCAAGGCATCAGTGTGATTGACACCGCCCGGGGAGTGTTGGTGCATTGGGTAGAAATCACGGACAACATAGTCAATCGTTATCGAATTCTGGCCCCCACGGAATGGAATTTTCATCCCCGCGGTCCGTTGATTCAGGGCTTGGAGGGTGTGAACGCCCAGGTGGGTGAGGCACTGGACAAAAACGCGGGGCTGCTGATCAACGCGTTGGACCCCTGCGTCGGATACGAGCTGAACATCGTGGAGCACTAGCAATGCACGAGATGAGTCTCAGTCAGGGCATGTTGGAGATTATTCAGGAGCAAGCGGCCGTCGATGGTTTTCGAAGCGTCAAAGTTGTGCGCCTTGAAATCGGCGCGTTGTCGTGCGTTGAGCCAGAGGCGTTGGGATTTTGTTTCGATAGCGTCACCCGGGGCACCGTTGCCGAAGGGGCGACGCTGGATATCATCAAGGTTCCTGGCCACGCTTGGTGCTGGAGATGTTCGCGGGTCGTTGACATCGAGCGGCACGGCGATCCTTGCCCGGACTGCTCCGGTTACCAAATGCAGATGCGAACCGGAAATGAAATGAAGATAAAAGCGTTGGAGGTAGCGTAATGTGTACGACCTGTGGATGCGGCACGGACGAAGTCAAGATCACCAGCGGCCAACAGCCCCAACACGCCCACGCTCATCATCACCATCATGACGGTCACCACGCACATGACCACGGCGCCGAGACGCGGCTGTTGCAGGTGGAACAGGACCTGTTGAGCAAGAACAACAGTTATGCCGCCGCGAATCGCCATTTTTTCTCACAGCGCGGCGTATTCGCCGTCAACCTCATGTCGAGTCCGGGTTCGGGAAAAACGACGCTGTTGGTGAATACCGTGCGTTCGCTAAAAGAGCGTTATCCCATCGCAGTCATCGAGGGCGACCAGCAGACCAGCCAAGACGTCGAGCGCATACGATCCGCCGGGGTTCCAGGTATCCAAATCAACACCGGAAAGGGCTGCCATCTAGACGCGCACATGGTCGGCCACGCCCTGGAACGGCTCCCAGTCGAGAATGAAAGCGTGCTGTTCATTGAGAATGTAGGCAACCTGGTTTGTCCCGCTGCGTTCGACTTGGGCGAGACCCGTAAGGTGGTGGTCATGTCAGTTACCGAGGGCGAGGACAAACCTCTCAAGTATCCCGACATGTTTGCGGTATCGGATTTGATGTTGATCAATAAAATTGATCTGCTGCCCCATCTGAATTTTGACACCAACCGCTGTATCGATTACGCGCGACGGGTGAATCCCAAGATCGAGATTTTGCAACTATCCGCCCTCAGCGGCGACGGTTGTGATGTGTGGTCGGACTGGCTCAGCTCAGGACTCAACACCGCGCGGGCGGCCCGCAAGGCGGCGGCGTGCGATCAGACCGCGTGAATTCTATTATCGACGAAACTTAGACATGAAGGAGTCAACAATGAAACGGCTTAGTCAATTCATCGGCATGGGCTTGCTCATCTCATCGCTGAGCGCGCCGACGTTTGCACACCCCGGGCATGTGCTGAGCGGTGGATCGATCGCCGCCCCTGAGCATTTTTTCTGGGACATGCACCATTTGCTGCCGCTCATCGTCGTAGCCCTGTTGATGGCGGTCTTGCTTCGATTTTGGCGCGGGAGAACCACTCACGGTACCACGTTTCGCGATTGCTTAACAGGACGCCGTCGTTGACGTTACTGATGTGATAACGGCATTTGTCGCTCAGCGGTTGAAGTCGACGCGGCCAACGCAGACATGCCACCGGCGATGTGCAAATTGATTTGTTGCCAGTTACAAGTTTTGGAAGTGCGGGAGTTAGATTCATGAACGCGAAAACACGCATGGCTATAGCATTGTCCATGATGTTGAGCCTGTTATGGAGTTGCTCAACGGACACCCCATCGCGCAGCGTGCGCACCGAGGGGCAATACCGGTACGCCGCCCAACCCCAGGGCCATGATGGTCCCGCGAGCGGATGTGTCGTGTGCCACAGCCTGGAAAAAGACGGACCCCTTCGTGTTGCGCCCACCCTGTGGGGAATTGTCGGCGCCGAAAAAGCTAGATTTAAATGGTATGGTTATTCGACGGCACTCGCTACGGCAGAAGGCGAGTGGAGTGAAAAAGATTTGGACGAGTACTTGACCGACCCGGATAAGTTCCTCCCCGGTACTAAAAAGACCCTGATCGGCATAGCGGACGCGGGACAACGTACCGAACTCATCGATTTTCTCAAGACCCTTCGCGACTAACACGCAAATATCGCAGTCGGATTGGCCGGTTGCAATACCGGTTTTTTGCTGCGGCTTCCGATACCGACACTAGTTTTTCTGCCTAATCCAATAGCAGAGCCGGTAACCACAGGGTGAGTGCCGGCACATAGGTGATCAGCAACGCGGTCATCAGCAGAATGATCAGGTAAGGGAATGTAGAACGATATATGTGTGCCAACGGCTTCTTGAAACGGTACGCGGAAAGAAACAGATTCACGCCCACTGGCGGCGTGAGGTATCCCAACTGCAAGTTGGCGAGGAAGATCACCCCTAGGTGCACGGGGTCCACCGCATAAGCAGCCGCCATCGGGGCGATTAGCGGAACAATGACGATAATCGCCGAATAGATATCCATGAAAGCACCGGCAACGATCAATACGATATTGACCACCAATAAGAATAAATATGGAGACTGAATGAATTGTTGGACCCAGTCCAGAGCATGCATAGGTATCTGCGCGATAACAAGATAGTTGGTAAATCCCAGCGCGACGCCTAGAATGATCATGAACCCACCGACCATCGTCGCGCTTTCTACCATCACTCGGATGAGATCCCGGGTGAGCCTGACCTCCCGGTGAATGACGCATGCAATGAGAACCGCATAGAGCACGGTCAATGCAGCAGCTTCCACCAGCGTCGCAAATCCTCCGAAGAGGCCGACTAGGATCACCAGCGGCAACATGATCTCCCACTTCGCTTCCCGCAATGCGACATAAAGCTCGCGCGAGCGAAACGGTGTTTGGGTTGCTCCACCCTTCCAGCCACACCACGCGCCATAGCCAGCGACCACCAGAATGAGCAGAATTCCCGGCAGCAACCCGCCGATAAATAGCCGTTCCAAATCGAGTTCTGCATAGTACGCGTACAGGATCACCGGCAAACTGGGTGGGAGAAGAACGCCAATGGATCCAGAAACCGTCACCAGACCGATCGATTCTTGTTCTTTGTAGCGCGCCCTAACGAGCATCGGCAGTAGTACACCCCCCATCGCCAGGATGGTGATGCCCGACGCGCCGGTAAGCGGTGTGAAGAATGCCAACACCAGCGTGGTAACGATAGCGAGACCACCCGGCATCCAACCAACCAATGCGGAAAACAAACGCAGCAGCCGCTTGCTGGACCCACCCTCGGCCAACACATAACCGGCGACGGTGAACAGCGGGATGGCCGGTAACATCGCCTCCGTGCTCAAGCGATAGGTCTCTCCGGGAACCGCCGAAATCGGCGTGCCCTCGTGCCAGAACATCAACAACGCCGCGCCACCGATGACCGCATAGATCGGCATACCCAATGCCATACCAAGCAACAGCACCAACCCGACGCCCCACATCATCGCGGGTCCCGGTGCATCAAAAAGAAACCCAAGCGCCGCCGGTATCACCAAACCGAGGGCGGTTAGGGAGCGGCCCCGCCAATCCGCCCCTGCATGCCAAATCAAGCGGCCGACAATCAGCGCGAACCCTAGAGGCATAATCAAGGAAAACATCCAAACCGGGATCCCCCAGGAGACCATGCCTCCATATTTGTAATCGACCCCGACAAGTTGAATACTTGCCAACAAAAGACAACCGGTTATTCCGACGCCAAGGGCCGAGGTCAGCACCCGCGCACGCCGCTGCCAAGACGGTGGGAGAAACTCGCCGGTCGACAATGCGAGCAATCGGTCTGAGCGGGCCGCGAGGGCCGCACCGAGAAAGGTAATCCAAAGCGTCAAGTGCTGTACCACTGAGATAGAACCCGGGATTCCACCACCCAAAAACTCCCGGGTGCTGAATTCGGCAAGCGGTAACACCGACATGATCGTCAATACGACCACCGATACTATATCTTCCGAACGGCGAAGCGCCGCCGTTAGCTTAGTTATTCCCATGGAGATCGTCGGGCGTATTGTCTTTGGTTAGCTCTACCGCCGCTTGCGCTTTGTTTCTTATTGACCGCTATGCTCAGCCCGGTCTGAACTCTTGAACTGCTCATGCAGGCGCATGATCTTGGCGAATAATTGCGGATGCTGCTTGGCGCACTGCAGTAGCGGGTACGCCTCGTCGACACCGGTCCGCCACAGTTCACTGGCGCGTTTGTCGAGCTTGACGATCTGCAGTCCACGTGTCTGCATCTCGCGGATCGCATCTTCCTCTGATTTGCGGATCTGCTCACGTAGCCGTTCGCCAATACTATGCACAGCGTTAATCAATAGCGGACGAAACTTTTCAGGGATCCGTTCCCAGGCCTCGAGATGAATCACCGTTGCCGCGTTCAAAGGGGCCCAACGCAGATCGGTCATATAGTTTGCCGTCTGATAACTTCGATCCAGCAAGGCGAATAACGGCGGCACATCGATGGCTTCGATCAGCCCGGTTCGCAATGCGGTAAGCATATCAGTCTCGTCGAGCGGAACTACGCGAAACCCAAAATACTTGAACAGCCGCTCTGATTCGGGATGACCGGCCGCAGTCCATAGTCGCAATTTCTTGAGATCATCCGGCGTTCTCACCGGTTGCTTCGCAAAGAAATACACCCAACCGGCCTCCGCCCAATTAAGAATCTTGACTTGTCTGGCCATCAGCTGCTTTTCGAGATCGCCTTGAATCGCGGATCGAACGTAGTCGAGTTCTTCATAAGACTCGAATAGCAGGGGCATATTTAGGCAGTCGATGCTACTGTCAATCTGTGGCAGGCCGGCACCAGATATGGCCACCGCATCCAGACCGCGGCGCTGCATCTTACGCACCATCTCAGTCTCGCCACCGAGCACACCTCCGGCATAGATCCGTAACTCCACCCCGCCATCGGACTCATCGTGCCACTGTTGTCGGACGCGCAGCAGCGCATCGTGCCATGCCGATCCTTCCGGAGCGATGGTCCCCAACTTGATGATGACCTTGGCGGATGCGGGTACCGACACCAGGCCGCAAATTAGCATTACCAGAAACAGTACCAATACACGCAGCGCCCTCAATCTTGCCGTATCCGACATGATCGAGCTTTGATCGTTACAGAAACAGTTCATCAATTCTGCCTTTGAGCCACTTCGCTCGGCGTTGCGCGAGGGCGTTGATAAGCCGATTTTGCGGTTGTTCGTCGATGTCAACCCTTAGGGCCTTATCTAGCAACACGAGAAATTCCTCCCGATTCTGGTTCGGTATCGATGCCGCCTCGGCATAGGCGACGTATAGACTCGCGCGCCTACCCTGCGAGAGCTGCAACGCCCGCTGATAATGCCGGCGAATCACATTTTTGTCGGCGTGAATGCGGCCGGCCGCCGCCAGGGTCACTTGGAACTCGTGCAGTGTGCCTGCATCCCAGCCCTCGTCCAACTCCAGGGCACGGCCGAGCATGGCGTCGACTTCCGGCAACCGGGCCAACAATGCAGCGTCATGCCGCGATACCGAGATTGCCAAACCCAACGCCGCCGCAGACCAGTAGAGTACCGGCACCACCCGTGCCGCATCCTCCGATAACACCTCATGTACCACCTGTTGTGGGTCCTCACTAAGCCGCACCGCGAAACCAGGATATCTCAACTCTAACGCGCGCAATGCGTAATCGAGTGCCCGAAGATATAACCTGCGTGCCCGACGACGAAGTTCCAGCGCCGCGTCGAGGTCATCGGGAGCCAATTGATCAGCCTCGAAATGAACATAAGCATAAGAATAAAGAACAAATCCACGACTGGCCGTGAGCAGCAGACCGTCGTGTCGCGGGGATTGTGACAACAAGCTCTCGACAAGCTTCAAACTAAACGGCAAGGCATCCCCTACAAGGATGAGATCGTCATCACGCTCGTAGACGGAATCTCCAGAAGCCAACAGATCGCCAACAGTGTTCACCGTAAAGCGCTTGATGGAACACCCGGCTGCCAGCACGATGGCAATCATCATGGCAACGAAGACGTAGGTGCGGTGGAGGCAATGCTGGCCCCGCGCGGCGTTCGACTTTACGGTCGGGAAATCTTTGGAGGGCAAGGACTGAGCCCGATCGTGGGCCTTCGTTGTCAGTTTGGGATCCACAAAATTCTTTTTTTATTGGCACGTTGCGCGCTTAGCTGAAAGATACAAGCGATAGCCGTCACCACGGCGCGCTGGTTTTCTGATAATGGTCGTTAATAGAGTATAACACCGCCCCGCGGTAAATCACTGAGAACGGGCCAATGAGCAGTCTTCCGCTACTCACCATTGGAATACATACTGAGTCAATTTTTGGCTGAGGTATTGGACTGCGTCATCGTTAACTGCCATGCCGTCGCTACCATAAGTACCTCCTGGTTGGCCTATCGAAACATAGTTGGTAACTTGAGTGCGCACAGACACGCGAAAGAAGGAGTCCGTTCATGCCGACACAACGCATAAGTTTTCCGGGTACCAGCGGAATGCTGGATGCCCGTATGGATTCGCCGGGTGGTACGCCGATCGCCTATGCGCTATTCGCACATTGTTTCACCTGCGCCAAAGAATCGGTCGCCGCCTCGCGGATTTCCAGAGCCTTGGCGGAGCGTGAGATTGCCGTACTTCGCTTTGACTTTACCGGCCTTGGGGGAAGTGAGGGCGAGTTCGAAAACACAAATTTCAGCTCTAATGTCCAGGACCTGGTAAGGGCGGCTGATTACTTGCGTGAGTCAACTAGCGCTCCGAGTGTACTCATTGGCCATAGTCTGGGAGGCGCCGCGGTATTGAGTGCTGCTGCTGATATACCCGAAGCGAGGGCCGTGGTCACCATCGGGGCCCCGAGCGATCCTAGCCATGTTCAGCATCTGTTTGCTACCAGTATCGATGACGTGATCACCCATGGTGAACAAGAAGTAACGTTGACGGGCCGCCGGTTTCTGATCCGCAAGCAGTTTCTGGACGATATTGCCGAGCACCAATTGTCCGACAATATACATAGATTAAATCGTGCACTACTGATCTTGCACAGCCCCCAGGATGAAACCGTTAATATTGAGCATGCCCGCGCGATTTACGAGTCGGCTTTACATCCCAAGAGTTTTATTTCTCTCGATGGCGCGAATCACTTGCTCACGCGCAAACAAGACGCCGAATACGTCGCATCGTTAGTGAGCGCCTGGGTAGAGCGCTATCTTGCACCGGTGGAGGAAAACACATTCTCAGACCAGGAACCCAGAACAGTTTTAGTTTCTGAGGCTGGCCAGGGTGTGTTCGCGCAAAATATATCCGTTGGCCCTCATCACCTGCGCGGTGATGAACCGATCTCCTATGGCGGGGATGATACCGGGCCCTCTCCCTACGATCTGTTACTGGCATCACTCGGCGCTTGTACTGCCATGACTCTGCGCATGTATGCACGGCACAAAAAATTGCCCCTTGAACACGTGGAAGTGGAACTGTCACACCGAAAGATTCACGCCAGTGATTGCAGCGCTTGCGAAACCAAAACAGGGAGAATCGATCGGATCGATCGGCGCATACGAGTCCATGGGAACCTGGATGACGCTCAACGCAAGCGGCTCTTGGAGATCGCCGATAGATGCCCTGTACACCAAACCTTACACTCCGAAGTAATGGTGAATACCTTTGACGGGGAATTCGCAGTCGATGATACAAAATGAATGCGCGATGACTGTTTGTCGTCCGGGTGATTTTTCCCGACGACTGCTTCGATAGGAATTATTGCGTGCAAGTGATGTCCTTGGGACTGACGAAACATTCTCTCCGTTTGTGCAGCCACGTTGTTTTGTCTGGTGTATCGTCTAGAGAACCGTTACATTATCGCGTCCCGCGGACGACATCACCGAAATAACAATGACTGCAGATACGAATTTCAGCGGCGTATTGGTTCCAGTGCTGACTCCCTTTGGCTCAGATTTGATGCCGGATTCAGCGGCATTTATCGAGCATTGCCGTTGGTTGCTCGCTCAGGGCGCCGATGGACTGGCGATATTTGGAACCACCGGTGAAGCAAATTCATTGTCGGTCGAAGAAAAAATCGATTTGCTGGATACGTTAATAGAGGCCGGTGTGCCGGCTAACAGGCTGCTGCCCGGTACCGGCATGTGCGCGTTAACGGATTCCATTCGGCTGACGACCCACGCAACCAAGATGGGCTGCGGGGGCGTATTAATGCTTCCGCCGTTTTATTATAAAGGCGTGCCCGACGACGGGCTGTGTGCTGCGTTCTCGGAGGTTATCGAACGAGTGGGCGATCCCCGGCTGCGGGTTTACCTATACCACATACCTCCAGTATCCCAGGTGCCTATTTCGCTCAATTTAATCGAGCGGCTCATAGCCGCGTATCCAGGCGTGGTCGTGGGGCTCAAGGATAGCTCTGGTGAGTGGAGCAATACCCTGTCCGTGTTGCAACGGTTTCCAGGCTTCATAACATTCGCCGGATCTGAAGTGTTTCTGCTCGATACCCTGCGTCATGGTGGCGCCGGCTGTATCACGGCAACAGGTAATGTGAATCCGGGCGGCATCCGCAAGGTGTACGAACAATGGGAACAATCGCATGCCGATGCGCTGCAAGCACGGATCACCGAAATCCGCAACGCGATCCAAGCCTATCCGATGATTCCGGCACTCAAGACGATCGTGAGTAATTTCTGCGATGACCCAAAATGGCTGACCGTGCGCCCCCCTTTGCGATGCTTGGATGACACCCAAAGCAAGGCATTGATGGACGAGATTAGCGCTTTGGAGTTCAGCATGGACAACAACACGGCGTGCGTCGCCGCGAGATGAATTTCTAGTAGATTGCTGGTTTTTTCATATCTGACGGTAATTATGGGAAAATATACATGTGGGCACGATAGCGACGAATTTATTTCCACGCGACATTGATTAGATGTCCATTGATATATGGAATGGAGAATAAACAGTGAGCAAGAGTAAAGCGAAATCGGCAGAAATTCCGTCACAGAAAAAAACGTTTACCCTTCGCGACAACGTGTCCGGCAAGTCCTACGACCTACCCATCCTCGATGGTTCAGAGGGACCATCGGTGATCGACATTCGCAACTTTTACCAGCAGACCGGCATGTTCATGTATGACCCGGGTTTTACATCTACAGCATCGTGTTCGTCTGCGATCACGTATATCGACGGCGAGAACGGCATATTGAGACATCGAGGTTATGCCATCGAAGATTTAGCGGAGAATAGCGATTATTTGGATGTTTGTTATTTACTCTTGCATGGCGAGTTGCCGTCGCCGGAAGAGAAAATAGAATTCGACCACCACATCACGCATCATACAATGCTGCATGAGCAGCTGATGAACTTTTATCGTGGTTTTCGTCGGGATGCACATCCCATGGCGATTATGGTCGGTGTGGTCGGCGCGTTATCTTCTTTTTATCACGACAGTACAGACATCGCGGATCCGCAACAACGCATGGTGGCGTCACACCGATTGATCGCCAAGATGCCTACGATCGGCTCCTATGCGTATAAGTATTCGATGGGATTGCCGTTCATTTACCCGAGTAATGACCTGAATTACTCGGAAAATCTTTTAAAGATGATGTTCTCGGTCCCGGCCAACGATTTCGAAGTCAATCCTGTGCTCGCCAAGGCGCTGGACCGCATACTGATATTGCATGCTGATCACGAACAGAACGCGTCCACGTCTACGGTACGTTTAGCGGGTTCTTCAGGGGCGAATCCGTTTGCGTGTATCGCAGCAGGGATTGCCTCCTTGTGGGGACCCGCCCACGGCGGTGCCAACGAGGCCGTCTTGAAGATGCTGGGTGAAATCGAAAGCAAAGACCGGGTCCCGGAGTTTATCAAACGCGCCAAGGATCCCAACGACAGCTACCGCCTCATGGGCTTCGGGCATCGCGTGTATAAGAACTATGATCCGCGCGCCAAGGTGATGCGTAAAGCGTGTCACGAGGTGCTCAATGAGCTGGGCATCGAGGACCCGCGATTGGAGCTTGCCATGGAACTGGAACGCATTGCCCTGGAAGACGATTACTTTATCGAGCGTAAACTTTATCCAAATGTGGACTTCTATTCCGGGATCATCCTCAAGGCAATGGGTTTCCCAACCAATATGTTCACAGCGATCTTCGCCATCGCCCGAACCGTAGGGTGGATTGCTCACTGGAAAGAGATGATGTCGGAAGGTCCTCCACAGATTGGCCGGCCACGCCAGATTTATATCGGCGAGCAAGAACGCAAGTTTGCCACCGTAGACGTCAGAGAGCACAAACAGAGCCGTGGCTGGTCGTGGCTGTGGGGTAACACCAAGGAATAGCAACGCACGCTTGATTCAACCACTGCGAGGTGCTGAGCCGGTATGTCGCACCAGGACTCTCAAGAGTCCATAAAAATCTTGCCTGGATTCATCAAGTTTTTCGGGTCCAGGGATTGTTTGATTCTCGCCATAATGTCCACGGCATCACCGTGTTCGCTAAGGAGATGTTCTCGCTTACCCAAACCAATGCCGTGTTCGCCAGTACACGTGCCACCCATGCCCAGTGCGCGCTCAATCAGACGTTCGTTGAATTCGTTTGCGTGCTGAATCTCTTCCGGATCGTTAGGATCCAGCACGATCACGACGTGGAAGTTGCCATCACCCACGTGCCCCACGATCGGTGCCACCAGGCCCGATTGATCTATATCTTTTCGGGTTTGATTAATGCACTCGGCAAGGCGAGAGATGGGCACGCACACATCGGTAGGCCACATCTCACAACCGGGTCGTAACGCCTTACATGCGTAAGCAGCATCGTGACGTGCCCGCCATAACGCGTTTCTATCTTGCTCGTCACGGGCCCATTGGAAATTGCTCCCACCGTGCTCGGTCGCGATGCCACCGACCGATTCAGCCTGTTCCGCAACCGCTGACTGGGTACCGTGAAATTCGAGAAACAAGGTGGGCGCAACCGGATAACTCAAACCAGAGTAACGCTTTACCGCATCCATCTGCACTTCGTCCAAAAATTCTATTCGAGCTACCGGTATACCAAGTTGTATGGTCTCAATCACAGTATCGACTGCATCGGAAAGAACGCCAAAACTGCAAACTGCCGACGAGATAGCCTCCAGGCGACCGTACAATCGTACCGTAAGTTCGGTGATGATCCCGAGTGTTCCCTCAGATCCCACGAACAGGTTAGTCAAATCATAACCAGCCGAAGATTTGCGCGCGCGACCCCCGGTTTTAACGACACGACCGTCGGCCAACACCACGGTCAGACCCAACACATTATCTCTCATCGTGCCATACCGGACTGCATTGGTCCCGGAGGCCCTGGTAGAGGCCATACCGCCCAACGTAGCGTCGGCGCCCGGATCCACTGGAAAAAACATCCCCTGGTCGTGGAGAAATTGATCGAGTTGCCGGCGCGTCACTCCAGCCTGAACGGTGCAATCGAGATCCTGTGGATTCACTTGCAGCACCTCGTTCATGCGCGAAAGGTCTATGCACACACCACCGCTGGGAGCCATCACTTGACCCTCTAGCGAGGTTCCCACTCCGTAGGGAATCATTGGCACCGCAAGGTCAGCGCAAATTCTTACCACCGCGGACACCTCGTTTGTGGTTGCCGGGAAAACGACCATATCCGGTGGCTGGCTGGGCCGGTAACCTTCGTCATGTCCGTGTTGATCCCGAACATTGATGTTGGTCGTGACACGGTCACCCAAAAGGGCGGTGAGGCGCCCGAGCAGGGTTACCAATTCGTTGTGAACGGCCATGCCGGCAGCCTCACATCATAGGTTTTAAGAACAATTAGCAGTGACGGCGTCCTGTTCTTGCAGAAACCGTATAACCCGGACGTCACCGCAAGTCAGAAAACAGTGCCCCAACGATCAGCATCCTCAACCACGAGATGATTTAGTGTGGCCGAGATGTATACAACTGCGCATCGATTTTTACTGGCGGGGGGGCGCCTGCCGTGGATACCGTCCCTTTCTTTCGCCACACTTACTACTATCTTCCGCCCTTGTATCTCCTCACCATGCTTGGAGAGCGCTTGATCCGCACCCTGTTGTGTCGAGAACGTTACGAATGCAAAACCTCGAGAGCGACCTGTGTCACGGTCGGTAATGAGTTTTACGTTTTCAATGTCGCCGTATGCCGAAAAGGTCTGCTCTATGTCCGCCTCGGATACCGAAAACGGTAGATTTCCAACATAAAGCTTTCTTTGCTGCATGACATTCAAGACTATTCAACAGAAATAACCGTAATCGCAAAATGAAGCGTTTCGCCAGCCAAGGGATGATTCTGATCGATCACAATTTGATCTTCCTGCACTTCGTGAACACGGACATACCTTTCGTTGCCAGAAGGATCTCGGCCGACCAGCATAGTACCCGCCTCACGGGCATCTTCCGGTATGAGATCGATGGGAACCTTTACGAATGCGTCTGGATTTACCGCACCATAACCTTGCTCTGCAGACAAGGAAACAGCTTTCTTCTCTCCGCTTTTCAATCCGTTTAAAGCCGCTTCGAGTCCCGGTAATATCTGCCCTTGACCTTGCGTAAAATTCAGCGGTACCTGACCCACATTAGTGGATGCCACGGAACCATCATCGAGGGTCAACACGTATTCAATAGAAACGGTTCGTCCGTCTTGAATTACGGTCTGCTCCTCAGCGTAAACAGTATGACTCAGCATCAGCAACACCGATGCAAGCCATATGGACCAAAGGCCCGATATCCGAGATGTTTTCATACAATTGTCTTCGCGTGAACAGTTATCGATAAGCCACCAAAAGGATTCTGCTAAGTGGCGCCAAGTCCGAGCGTATGGTGAGCTAAAGGATCGGACCCGAAACAAGATCGGTTAACCCAAGTTACGCAAACCACATGCGCTCGGTTCAATGAGAAAGAATGCCGGGACGAGAACACGATGGTTTAGACAGCCATAATAATAGCATAAAGACCTTTGCGTACAGCGCCGGCGCCATTCCACTTTAATTAAATCCGTTCCGTGGCAACTTGGTAACCTGTTGATTTCCTTGTTTGGAAACACGAGTAACCGGTAACAAAAAGTCACACTCTGTTAAGTCAAACAGCGGACCTCAACTAGCATGGGATTTCTATGATCTACGCAGCGACACAAGTTTGCGCGGGCACACGACATTAAAGCAATCCTCATCAATCCAGCTGCGTGGATTCGTTGGGAAGGTATTTATCCTCCATCGCCCGGTATTCGTCCAGGCCCACAAAACCTGTAAACTCGTCAAAGTTAGTCAACCAATTCGTCTCTCCCGGTAATACTCCCGTGGGTGAAGCCTTCAATGCGTTGAAAAAATCGGTCAACGCTCGATGAGCAACCATGATTGACGCCACCGGTATCGACACCTGAGCAATTCCCATCGCCACAAGCTCCCGTATCGGGACCAATTCAGTATTCACTCCAGTAACGCCGTCCATGAGGTTGATGGATAACGGACCATCGACGGCGTCCACCGCTCGCTCGATATCATCGCGGCTGCCGATCGCATTGATGGAAACCAGATCGGCACCCGCATCCAGGTAGAGATTACATCGCCGGACGGCTTCGTCTAACCCGAAACTGGCATGGCTGTCGGTGCAGGCACTGATAACGAAGTCTGCATCCTGCCGATTGCGCACATCGCTACAGGCGCGCACCTTGCCGATCATTTCTTCTGCAGAAATGACTTCTTTCCCGGTCCGATGTCCACACCGCTTTGGGAACAACTGATCCTCAATATTCATCCCCCCAGCACCCATGTTGATCAATCGCTCGGTCACCCAAGCAGCATTGACGGCGCTCCCCGCGCCAGCACCTGCATCCGCCACGACCGGGATGTCCACCGCCTGGACCACGTTCCAGGTTAAATCCAACACCTCTTTCGTTCTCATAAGACCCACATCCGGTTTGCCTAGCAGGCATCCGGCAATCCCGAATCCGGAGATTTGCACCGCCTCGAAGCCACATCGCTCGATAACCTTGGCACTCAATGCATCGTGGCAACCCGGCGTAATTACTGCCCGCTGTTTTTGAATCTGTCCGCGCAACAAGACGCTTTTCTCACTCATCGATTACTCCTTTCAAGCTCCGTGCTAGCATAACCATAGCATCTGCCGGCTAATCTGGGTCAGCCGCCATCGCGGTCGATCGCCGCTCCGGTTCTCGGAACCACGCTGATCGTGGCACTCGGCCGGATCTGCCCGGCCTCGCTTGATCATAGAATCGCATCGTGAAACTATGTCAACAGCGATGGGGTGTCATCCCTAGCGCAGCTATTATGATCGAGATTCACGGGGCATGGCCCGGCCAGTGTGGACTGCGGTGTGTTATCTGATTAAGACGTTACAATGGCCGTTAAAATATGGTACTTGCTGACCAACGAGCCGTACCACGGATATCACGCATGACATCGGTCTCGCCGCGTGTTCGATAAGAATAAGGGCGTAACATGCCGGATCTGCTGAATATACGGAATCTGGAAGTCGAGTTTAGCGCGCACAACACCGTGATTCATGCGGTGCGCGGCGTCTCGTTTGGTGTCGCCCCCGGCGCCACCGTGGCCCTGGTGGGTGAGTCGGGTTCCGGTAAATCCGTGATCGCTCAATCCATCATGGGTATCCTGCCGGACATTGGGCGCATTAGTGCCGGCGAGATTCTGTTCACCGAACCCCGCTCGGGCGAAGTTATTGATATCGCCAAGTTACCACCTAAGAGCGCCGCGATGCGCAGCATCCGCGGCGGGCGCATATCAATAATCTTTCAGGAACCGATGGTGTCTCTTTCACCGTTACATACTGTCGGCGATCAAGTGAGTGAGGCTTTGTTTCTACATCGTGAGATAGATAAACAAGAGGGACTGGATCTTACTCAAGATATGTTACGACTGGTGGGTTTTCCGAACCCTGCGCAGGCCATAAAGACTTACCCGTTCGAACTGTCCGGTGGCCTACGGCAACGGGCGATGATCGCTATGGCACTGATCTGCCGCCCGGCGTTATTAATCGCCGACGAACCAACCACGGCGCTGGATGTCACCATCCAGGCACAAATCCTTAGCTTGATAAAGGATCTTCAAGCCGAACTTGGGATGGCTGTATTGCTCATCACGCATGATCTTGGTGTTGTCGCCAATGTGGCCGAACATGTCGTTGTCGTGTATCACGGGGAGGTGATGGAGCGCGGCACTGCCATTGACATCTTTAATCGTCCCGGCCATCCCTACCTGCAGGCCTTGCTCAAGGCAGTCCCACATTTTGATATGAAACCCGGTGAGCGGCTGCAGCCGGTGCGTGAGGTTGAGCACGAAACCGGACCATTGCTTAGTGACAAGCAACCCTGGCCGCCCGAGGCCGAATCCGCCGGTGCACATCTTTCGGTACGAAATTTGCGTAAAACCTTTCGTATACGCAAGAGCGGCTGGTTGGGACACAAGGAGGAACAGGTTAATACCGCGGTGGACGACGTCAGTTTCGATATCCAGAGGGGCGAATGCCTAGGGCTGGTGGGTGAAAGCGGATGCGGCAAGACCACGCTCAGTAAGATCATCATGCGGGCGATACGTCCCGACACTGGCGACGTGATCTATAACGACCGCGGCACCTTGACCGACTGGTTGGCCCTTGAGGGAGACCGGGGACTCGTGGCATGCCGTAAGATGCAGCTGATCTTTCAAGATCCTTTCAGCTCCTTGAACCCGCGCATGACCGTGTTCGATATCATTCGCGAGCCCTTGATCATTCATAAGCTTGGCGATCAAGCGTACCAGGCTGAAATGGTCAAGGAATTATTGCGCCTGGTAGGACTGGATCCCCGGTTCCTGAACCGCTATCCGCATAGTTTTTCCGGCGGCCAACGGCAACGTATCGGGATCGCGCGCGCACTGGCCCTGCGACCGGATTTGTTGATTTGCGACGAACCAGTATCCGCTCTCGACGTCTCGATACAGGCACAGGTCCTCAATCTATTAAAAGAGTTGCAAAAAGAGCTTGGGTTGACGTACTTATTTGTCTCTCACAATCTAGCAGTGGTGGATTATGTCGCTGACCGCATTGCGGTGATGTGTCAAGCGCGGTTGGTGGAGATTGCGCCACGAGAAATATTGTTTCGCGATCCGGTCCATCCCTATACTCAAGCGCTGCTTGCCGCGGTTCCGTATCCGGATCTTAGTCGGCAGTTGGACTTGGCGGTACTGATGGAAGGGAGGGCGTCGAATCCAGCCGCATGGTCGCCGCCGTTTACCGTAAACGACCAGACGCAAACAACGCTGGTGAAAGTCAATCGCGAACATCTGGTGCGGGCTGCAGTTGGCACACGAATAAATGAGCTGAGAACATGAGAGCGAATCGATTTTGGACCTTTTTTTTATTGCTGGTGGCCAGCTTATCCAGTCCCCTGGTAATTGCACAAATGCAGGGTCTCAGCGAAGTGCCCAGTTTGACGGACGCCGTTCGCACCGGCCAACTGCCTCCAATCCAGCAACGGGTACCCGAAAGACCCGCCATGGTCAGTTATCAAGGCACTGCAAAGACTCCCGGACACTACGGTGGCGAACTTCGCCTGCTAATGGGTAAGGCTCGCGATATCCGTATGATGGTGGTCTATGGCTACGCTCGGCTGGTCGCGTATGACCAGCAATTCGAGCTTTTTGCGGACCTGCTGGAACGGTATGAGGTCGAGGATAATCGGGTGTTTACCTTTTATTTGCGGCCTGGTCATCGATGGTCGGATGGCCATCCGTTTACTACCGAGGACTTTCGTTATTTTTGGGAAGATGTCGCCAATAACCAAGACCTGTCGCCATTTGGTCCCACCCAAGCGTTGCTGATCGACGGTAAACCGCCGGAGGTTGAAATCATCAATGAAACCACCATTCGTTACCGCTGGCACAAGCCCAATCCCTTCTTCCTACCGGCTCTTGCCGGGCCCAGGCCGCTGTTCATTTATCTTCCCGCTCACTACCTGAAGCAGTTCCATGCCCGCTACACAAAAACCACCGAACTCGAGCAAAAAGTGGCACAGGCCGGTACCCGGAACTGGGCGGGTCTGCATCACCGCCTAGCTCGTATGTACAAGTTCGACAATCCGGATTTACCCACCTTGCATCCATGGGTAAACACCACACGTCCACCATCGGAACGTTTTATTTTCAAGCGCAACCCCTACTACCACCGCGTCGATAGTGAAGGCAAACAGCTGCCGTATATTGACCGGGTCGTTGTCAATATTTCCAGCAGCAGCCTGGTACCGGCCAAGACCGGTGCCGGAGAGTCGGATTTGCAGGCGCGCTATCTGCGCTTGGACAACTACACCTTCCTCAAAGAAGGTGAACAACGTAACAACTACTCGGTCCGCCTGTGGCGCACCGCAAAGGGATCGCAGATTACGCTTTATCCTAACCTGAACACCAACGATCTGGTGTGGCGGGACTTGCTGCACGAAGCCCGCTTTCGCCGCGCCCTATCGCTGGCTATTCATCGCCATGAAATTAACCAGGTGATTTATTTCGGCCTGGTACTCGAGAGCAACAACACGGTGCTGCCACAAAGTCCGTTGTTCAGGCCCGAGTTCCAGCAGTCCTGGACCAAATTTGATCTGCCGCAGGCGAATGCACTGCTCAACGAAATTGGCTTGACCAAATATGACAACCGTGGGGTACGCTTGCTTCCGGATGGGCGCCCGCTGGAGATCATTGTTCAGACCGCTGGAGAAAGCACCGAAGAGACCGACGTGCTCGAGTTGATCCATGACAGCTGGCTGCAGGCGGGTATCAAGCTTTACACCCGGCCCTCGCAACGCGAGGTATTCCGCAACCGTACTTTCTCCGGTGACACGATCATGGCGGTGTGGGCGGGACTTTCTAATGCCATAGCGACCGCGGATATGAGTCCGG
>CAMYNX010000003.1 GCA_947259875.1 uncultured Gammaproteobacteria bacterium
ACGCCACTACCACATCATTCAACGCACCGAATAATTTTTGTATGAACGGAAGCTTCAAAAGCAACACCGCCATAATCAGCTGAATCCCAATACCGGCAATGGCTACTTTCCATAATCTCACCTGTCGCCGCTCGCTGAAAAGCCAAGCCAGCAGCATGAGTAACAGCAAACCGAGAGCACTTTGTAAGTTATCGATCAAGAAAGAAATTGGCGTTGGTGATTGCAGTTTGTGCAGAATCTTTTAAATTCATTATCCCATTGCACTAGACATCGGTCCACGTGGCTGTCGAGCCCGGTTATTGCGGTTTTGCCGGACCGGTAGTTTGCATCACTTGCGGAAAACTGACCGCAGCCGAGATATACACCAATACCGCCAGGGTTATGACCATCGCGAATCCAAAATGGATCGCGCACAAGGTCGCCAGCACCGCGCTGATCACCGACGCGCAACCGTTTACGCCCCACGCCCATGGCACTAGATGACTCGCTGCGGAACTCAATCGGGACAGGCCAAGCGGGAACGGCATGCCCATGCAATACGCCAGGGGCGCAATTAACAACGCCGACACGATGACCTTGAGCACCATCGGCAGCGCAACTAAGTGTTCGAACAACGGGCCCAGCAACCACGTATACGCCATTGCAAACAGCGCGATACCGATTATTGCGTAGCGCGCGGTGCGCCGGTGACCGCCCGTCTGTACTGTGCGCTGGGTAACAGCGCTGCCAACGCCGGCAAATACCAAAAACGAAGCCAATGTCACCGAAACCGCATATACCGGATGGTGCAACAACAAAATGAATTTCTGAATAAAGCCAATCTCGATAAACAAAAATCCCAGTCCTACGGCAAAAAAGTACCAAAGTACCCGCGGGGAACTGACGCGGTCTTGGGAGTTAGATGTATTTTGCCGCCGGAGATAAATTAACGGCAAGACAATCAATACAGCACTCGCAATTACCGCCTTGAACAAAGTCGCCACCAGGACCAGATAGCCGATTTCCAGCAACGGCATACCACCTCGGCCACGCAATGCCATTATTTCGGGGAACACCCACCATTTGAAAAAATGAAAAAAGTACGGCCGGTCGTCAAACGTGGGGCGGATGTCATATTTATAGTCGTGTAGAAACGCGCTGCGTTTGGGGCCAAGCAACGCCATAGCGGCGCCATAGTAGTATGGCTGTCTCAACACATTGTAACGGTTGATCTCCGCCTCCTTGATGCCCGGATACCAGGCCACGTCAAATGCACGATCGGCGGCAAAAGTCTTGAGAGCGGAAATCTCCTCATCACCGATTAGCCCGTTCTTTATCAGCAAGGTGCTGGTCTGCCAGCTGCGAATCAATAATAGCCGCCTATCCGGATGTGCCTTGTTTTCACGCTGCAATGCTTCTATCGCGGTAGCGAACAGCTTCAACGTGTCGCGCGGAGGAAGTTTGATCCAGCGGGTGATCGCCAGATAACCCCCAGGTTCAAGATGTCTCAGATAGACCTGTAGCGCCTCGACCGTATACAGGTAGCTCTCATTGAGTGCATACAGGCCGGCCGAAGATGCCGCGAAGGAGTCCAATAGCGCGAGTTGGATCAAGCCGTATCGATCACGCGAACGGCTGACGAAACCACGCGCCTCCGAAATGTGCAAGTCGACGCCGTCCTGATTCATGATGTGATTCGAGAAATTCTGGTAGCGGTCACGCACGATGTCCACGAGCTGTGGGTTGAGTTCCACTGCGGTAATTCGGGGCACCCCGTGGTAGCGGGCTTGTTGAATGTCTGCGCCACCACCTGACCCCAGTATCAACGCATGACCCGGGGAATTGAGGTGGTAGGGTAACGCTGAGGTCATATAGTCCAGATAAGCGAATGCGCCACGATCGCCGGCATCCTCAGTGATCACCGTCATGTTATCTGCGTCTGTGAAGATCGCCACCTGGGATGGCGGCTCGACCGAGGCGTTGATACTCAAGCCGGGCGCATGCCGCAATGGGACTTGTTCGCTTTCCAACACACTGAGATAACCGAGCGGACTCGAACGCGTGTCCACCACTTTGGTTCCGGCAATACGCAACGTCTGACTCAATCCCTTATAGGGGGAGATCGTGAGATCCACGTGGTCTATTGCCACCGCCAGCATCAACGCTCCCAGCAATGCGCCGGCAGTTACCTTTACACGCGCGGCAATGGATAATTCCCACGCAGCCACTGCTACGGAGACCATTACCAATATTCCGAGGACCATGAGTGAGGGCAGCGGATGCAACACAAACGTCAACAAAACGATCGACAGGCTACCCAATCCAGCGCCGATCAGGTCAAAGGCATAAACGCGGGAAACTTGATCACGAAATCGAATCAGTGATAAGGCCAAGGCATTGGCGACAAAAAAGAACGGCAACGCCAGCAACAAATAAATGGCGAATAAGCGCAGTAGCTGCGGGGGGTCCCATAACACCTCTTCAGCGTTGAATGAAATCTGTTGCGCGACCTGAAAGCAAGCTACGATAGACACCCCGAACAGCACAATGTTGACAATAAAGCTGTGGGTGAAGCGTTGTATTAGCCGTTGTTGCAAGAAACAAAGAAAGGTGCCGCTCACGCCATATCCAAGTAATGCCAAACTGATAATCATGTAGGCAAAGTGGTGCCACTGAAGGATCGACAACAGCCGCATCAGCAACACCTCGTACGCCAGAGCGGTACCCGAGATGAGGACGATGGTCAGCAGTGGGGGGCGAACCGCGGTGTGGGGAACGTCATTCACCGCACGCGGGCAGTAAGTCTAGTGACCGCCAGTGAGGGGGACGAATCTCACCGGCAACAATTGCCGCGTCGAAACCGATCCATCGTTATCTTTCACCACCATCAGTAATTCCTGAACCAAGAACCGCGAGCCTACGGGAATCACCATGCGGCCCCCTGGTTTGAGTTGGGCGATCAGCGGGGGCGGCACATGACCCGCCGCGGCGGTCACAACAATTGCATCGAAAGGTGCCTGTTCTTCCCAACCATAGTAACCATCACCATGCCGTATCGTGACATTTGTATACCCAAGTCTTTGCAATCGTTTCTCCGCTTGTGTTGCTAACGGTTTTATTATTTCTATCGAATACATGTGTGAGGCCAGCTCGGCAAGGACTGCGGCTTGATATCCGGAGCCGGTGCCAACCTCCAGTACTCGATCATCCGATTGAACACGGAGCAGATCAGTCATAACGGCAACGATATATGGTTGGGAGATTGTCTGACCGTGACCGATGGGCAGCGGCCGGTTTTCATAGGCCCTATCCCGCAGATTCTCGGCCACGAACTCATGCCGGGGAACCTGCCCCATGGCCGCCAACACTCGCGGGTCGGCTTTTTCCTTGTCGATATAGACGGCGGTATCCTGATAATCGGCGCGTATCGCATCCAGCATCCCAGCGCGAAGCCGCTGGTACCGGTCGGAGTCGGCGGAACCGGTACTGGTGGAAAAAACCACGGTCAGCGTTACCAGGCACGCCAACTGAATCCAGTGAGCCCTACGCCGTTGGCCACAATGTAAACTTACGTGCATCACGGGTGGTATCGCTGTTTCAGCATTCAATAAATGACGAGGTATCCCGCATCACGCCAACTTTGCTACCCAAGATAACGATGACACTTGGATGATAGATATTCGGATAGCAAGCCGCGATTACAATCACCTGAAATCTTCAACACAAAATTATTGTTTCGGCTGTTCAGCTAACGAGATCGAGTAAGTCAAAACTGCTAATAATTCCAAGGATTTTACGATCGTCGATCACCAAGACGTGATGTATATGCTGATCGATCATGATCTCGGCGACTGATCTGACGGATGCATCGGACGATACATGCACGACTTCGTAATTCATTATGTCACTGACGACGGGGACCGATCCGAAGATCTCGCTGAATTTTTTCGACCTTTGCAGCTCCGCGGCCTGCAGCATATCGGTTTTACTAACGATACCGATGATCTTTCCGCCTTCGGACTGCACCGGTAATGCGCTGATACCCTCGGCCGTCAGCACACCTTCAAGCTCGTCGATCGACATTGACGGCGATACCGTCATCACGGGCGCCGCCATCACATCTTTGGCTTTCATGGGATAATTCGAGTAGTACCTGAATCTATAGTTACCAATTTGCCACGTGTCTTGACAATAGGCAATAGTGATGCCGGTAATAGCCCAGGTTAGTCATTATCAAATAATCCATATGACAGTAACGAAAGGAACATGGCTGATCTAATCGGATGGATAGGTTCTGTGGCATTTGCAATATGTGGTATTCCACAGGCCTGGGAATGCTACAAGAACAAAAGCGCAAAAGGAATAAATCCTACCTTCGTTGGTTTATGGTTGCTTGGCGAGGTCTGTTACGTGATCAGCGTCCTCATGAAATTCGGTTGGGTAAACTGGATGATGTTCAACTACATTGCCAATATACTATCCATAGGCGTCATAATCTTTTATTTGTTGAAAGATAACCAACAGGCCGCAGTTTCCTAGCCTCACACTTGGAAAGGCTCCTGCGGCTACGCTCAGGACAACAAAGTTGTCATCCCGACAAGCGCAGCGCGGCTTGTCCTGCTGTTCCCCTGCTGTGTGGGGACAAGGCGGGGACAAGCGCAGGAAGAGATCTCATCCCGTTGAATTCGTCGCCAGGATCAACCACGGTGAGATTTCTCGTTGCACTTGGAATGACATCAAAAATCGGCACGGCCAACAGCAGGCCGGATCCCGCACGCCGTTCGAAATGACAATGTTAGTGCTCGGAATGACATCAAGGGATCGGCACGGAGCGAGGTCATGGATATCCAAGCGAATAAAGTACAATAAGCCGACCCCACATTTTATTTGTGGGACCAGAGGAATTGTGCCTTTAGGATAGCTCCATGCGCCTTGGTCTTGAACGGTTACTGGAAAACCCACAGCGTTGGCTGGGTAATGCCCGCATAGGGCTGATTGCTAATCCAACCAGCGTCGATCGTCAGCTGAATCACGCTGTCGATCTCATGCACCGTCACCGCGACATCGATCTACGCCTGCTGTTCGGACCTGAGCACGGCCTGCGCGGTTTTGCCCAAGACATGATCGGGGTCGATGACGCCTGCGACCCGGCTACAGGATTACCGGAAATCAGTTTGTACGGTAAAAGCTTTGACTCGTTATCTCCGACGTCTGAGCACCTGGCGCAGATTGATGTACTGGTATTTGACGTCCAAGACATCGGTACGCGGTATTACACGTATGCCGCAACCATGGCGCTTTGCATGCGCGCCGCAAAATCGCACCTGATTAAGGTGGTGGTGCTCGACAGACCGAACCCGATCGGTGGATTGCAGATCGAAGGCGGTGGCGTGGACGCGGGACTCGAAAGCTTTTGTGGCTTGTATCCAATTCCGCAACGGCACGCGATGACCATCGGTGAGTTGGCGCAGCTCTACAACGACACGTTCGGCATCGGTGGTGAACTGGAGGTCGTTGAATGCGAGGGCTGGCATCGCGCCGCGTACTACGACGATTGCGATCTGCCCTGGATATTGCCGTCGCCGAACTTGCCGACCCTCGATACCGCTATCGTATACCCCGGCATGTGCCTGTTGGAGGGCACCAATCTATCTGAAGGACGCGGGACCACTCGGCCTTTTGAACTGGTCGGCGCGCCTTTCATTGACGCGCGGGCGTTGGCACACGAACTGTCACGATACACGCTCTCGGGTGTGCGCTTTCGACCCTGTGTTATCGAACCGGCGTTCCACAAGTTTGCCCGGCAACGCTGTCAAGCGCTGCAGTTACACGTCACCGACCGCCGGGCTTTTGACGCCTATCGCACCGGTATCGCGGTACTGGTCGCGGTGAGATCATTGTGGCCCAATGACTTTTGTTGGCGCACGGAACCCTATGAATTTCGCGACGATGTACCGGCTATCGACCTATTAGTGGGAACATCTTTGGTAAGAGAAACAATCGATGATGGCAAGGATCTCGATGGTGTCATGCAACTCGCGTGTACCGGAACCGAATTGTATGACGCGGGCCGCGATAGCGCACTGCTTTACGGCTGAACGACTCTAAGTATCCGTGGCCACGGCAGTCTAATGTAACCTCCGTTGGGCCCTGATAATTATCCATGTGTGACGTACTGCAATCGATCGCGATTGCCATCTTCCACAGTAATGTACTAGGATAGGCACATGGCATTAATCGAATGGAAATCCGAGTTTTCGCTTGGTGTACCGCAGGTAGACACCGAGCATCGCGAACTGATTGACCTGATCAATCGACTCCATCGAGTAGCACAATCCCGTGAGCACAACGCAACAATGGTCGATTTTTTGGAAGAGCTCTATGCCAGCGCCGCCAAACACTTCGCTCACGAGGAATTGATGATGCAGGCGCGCGGTTACACCGCCTACGAAGAACACCACGCAGATCACCAACGTCTGCTGAATGAAGTCACCGCAATGATGTTCGAGCATCAAGATGGCGTGTTAAATAACGTGGAAGTCATGACCGAACGCTTATACGACTGGTTCTGCATCCACTTCAAGACCCACGATGCGCCTCTACACCGCCTGGTTCATTCCTACATAAAGCTCTGAGCGAGTTTTTTGCGCGATGCCGGGAATCTGAAAGCGGGGCAAAAACCGAATCTCTTGATGTGGCACCGTGTCACCCACGTATTCGCTGACCATCTTTCTAATCAGCGGTCTGTTTGAGCTAACAACTAAAGAATAAAAAAAACTAGCCAGCCAGCCCATCTATTACACCAAGGATCCCGGTTGATGGCGACGGGACTCGTCCTGCGCGTTGTTCTCCTGCTGTTCCCCTGCTGTGCGGGGGCAAGCGCCGCGCTGGAACGATGAAATAAAGGGGGCGAGTCTGTAACTCCCCCTTTATTTCTGGTGAGTGAAACGCGAATTCAGGCCCCGCTCAACTCGATCCGTGTTGGTGCAGGGAATGGAAAATTGCAAGAAGCTCAAGGCTCAGAGCAAATCTATGCGGCTCTGCTAAGCTGATAGAATGGTTCGACCCGCCGTTAATCCCGCACATGGTGATAAAGTCACGATCGAGATGATCGAGGCGGCTTTGCCGTTCATTGAATTCCTGCCGTATCCGGTTCTGTGGATCGACGCGGAATACCGGGTACGATATGTGAATACCGCGGGCCGGGAAGTTTACGGTGATAATTACGATACCTGCCACCGGCTCACCCATGGCTACGAGCACCCGTGCCACGTGCAAGGCGAAAGCTGTCCCAAGGTTCGCGCCGACGAACTTGGTGTACCCGTGTCTGTACTGCACTCTCATGTTACTGAACAAGGTAACCAAATATTCATGGTGTTGGCATCGCCGATGGAAAACGGAGATGTAATCGAGTTCCATATTGAACTTACCGACACCGTTTGCCGTGATGCATTGACTAGCCTCTACACCCGAACATTCTTTGAGCAAATGGTACGGCGGGAACTCTCCCTGCTTGATCGAATGAAACTCTCCTACGCCTTGATTTTCATAGATCTCGATAATTTCAAACAGATCAACGATACAAACGGTCACAAAACCGGTGACATCGCACTACGGGCGGTCGGTCAAACCATCATGCAATTTCTGCGTGATAGTGATCTCGCGGGTCGTTGGGGAGGGGAAGAGTTTTGCATCTTTTTACCGGGGTCAAACCACGACAATGTGATGCAAGTTGCACAGCGCTTGTGTGACGCCATCCGCGACATCCGTTTGGAGAACCCCTGGAACCAGGTGAAGATGACCGCGAGCCTCGGCGTCTTTTCTACTGCCAAATACTACGACTTCGATAAGGCGGTCCGCGGGGCCGACCTGGCAATGTATCATGCGAAGGATCAAGGTAGAAACCGAGTCGCATAGTCCCACCTCATGATCCCGCATCACGGCGCCTGATGCGCGTCATGTCAATGCGGCTCCAGCGATCGGCCGTGGTCAATTCAACGAGCAATCATTTCTTTGACTGATCATCAATCCCATGTAATTCCACGCCGACCCGGCATGCACCGCTTGGCAAACGCCATATCGATGCGTTTTCGCTTCCAAGTTGGGACGAATCGGGATTGCGACCGGAGGCTCTAGCCCGCATTTCTCTTCCCACGTAAAGCAAGCAGGCGCTGTTAAATGCGCCTGCGCGTCCACGGATGACCTAATATCTCATTGATCTGGATCATAGCGCTGATACTGATATCGCGATAATTATTGCTCACCAGCCAGGAGAGATGATCTTATGCCAACCTACGAGTATCAATGCAAAGAATGCGCCGAGACATTTGAAAGAATCGAGCACATCGAGGAACACAACACGAGTAATCCGACTTGCCCAAAGTGTGGGAGCGAAAAGGTGGCTCAAATACTTGGCACCTTCTCCGCCAAGACGGCAAGAAAAAGCTAAGACTAAGCCATACTGCGTTACTGAATGTGCGCGAACAAACAGCACACGCGGCTGTGACCTTTCATTAAACGCTATACAAATGGTTTAGAGCAATCTCCCACGCGCGCTTTTTCCCGTGGTGATTGCCTGACTCCGCCCATGTTACTATGTTGAACGACACTGGATTTGGCAGGGCAGAACTATGACGCTGATCGAATGGACACCCGAGTTTTCGCTTGGTGTGGCGGAATTGGACAATGAGCATCGCGACATGATCCAAATCGTTAACCGGCTGTACCAACAAGTACAATCAGGCCGCTATCAAACGACTGTTATCGATGCCCTCGAAGAGTTGCATACCAGCGCCGCCAGTCACTTCGCGCACGAAGAGGAGATGATGCGAACCCATAATTATGCGGCATACGAAGAACACCACGCGGACCATCGCCGGTTACTCGCCGAGGTCACCGCTATGATCCACCAATGTCAGGACGGGGTCGACGACGATGAAGTCGTGGCCAAATGGCTGTATGAGTGGTTCTGCAACCATTTCAAGACCCACGATGCACCGCTACATCAACTGATCTGTGCCTAGCCCGCATATTGCACCGAGGCGCCCCGCGACTATTTATGGTACCCAGTTAAGAACTCCGCAGTGTCACTTCGATGAAATAGCAACATACGAGCCTCCAGTTTGTTTAGGGAGAATAGTCGCGGGACTATCCCGGCCCTGACTGGGTCTCGCACATCTGCGCTTGGCCTGCACTCAACAGAAAATAGGGGTCGGAGTCACAGACTCCGGCCCCTATTTTTCATCGCCCCAAGCGCGGCGCTCGGCCGCACGAGTCCTGCGTCAGTATCCGAGATCCTGGTGAGAAATACGGGCTAGGCGAAGTCAGGGAAAAGCGCAATAGAATCAGGCGAGACGATTTTTTCGGAACGACAACCGGTAGCCTGGGTGTGCCACCGGTTACGGGGTTTCGCTCATCACTGTGAATCGTGCACCCTGTTGGACTTTGAAGCCAGGTCCCAATGCGATCCTGGGGGCATGAAAGGTGACGTCACCGGGCGCGTTGATTTCAAAGCCGGACGCAGCCGCAATCAGCGAGCACGCCTGGAAAGTTTGCTGATAATCAATGGTCTGTATGGGAAGATCAAGTTGATCGTCGGGCACAGCGCACGGCAGGGTGAGTGCGATCGTATCGCTCGCCGCACGTACCGTATTGTCAATGTTTCGTAGCTCAACCTCCACCTGCTTCACACCGTTACCGGAACTGAGTTCCCATGATTTATTGGGTGAGTAAGATTCCCACAACGACCAAGTGCCGTTCTCATTCTTAAACCGCATGTCCGCAGCCCATCCTGCGCCGTACACATAAAGATCGATACCTTGCGTATCGGTCTCTGCAGCTTCACGATTGATCACCACTGGGTACACGTCGTTTCGCCGGCCAAAATTCTGGGTCCAATAGTGATAGAAAGGGCCGTCGATACCGTCGGCCACGCAGTCGTCGTTAGCATCGATTCGCACGTTAGAGAAATCAGCGGGCTGGTGCGTGTGACCGATCCCGATCTCCCGGTAACTCCCTGACAGTATATTGTTCCGGTGACCAGAACTGCTCATCCACGCGTTCATCACAAAGTCCGGTGTAGTATAGCCGGCGGCGATGTTTTCAGCCGCGCTGTTCCACACGTAACCCGCAGCCGTTATTCGATCAAATGCTGACGTCACCAGATCCAGGTCGCAGTGCGCAGAGAAGTCTCTGCTGGCCATGTTGTCGCTATGTGTGCCCGCGGAACTATCGAGCAGGACGTTGCGTTTCAGCGGGGCGAGCCCCTGGGCGTCGCGCTCTTGGTTGACCCGCTCGACGACCTGCTGCTCGAAATCGGCTGTTGTGGGCGCGGTCAGTGTTTGCGCGGTGGGTGCACCCAAGTCATCCGGCTGTGGGGTGATGCCTGCGGGCCCCGGATTCGGGGCCTCGGGTCCCAACTGGGCAAAACTGACGAGATTCCACATCAGTGTTGCGAGGGCGGTGATTGAGACTGGATAATGGTGCACGGTTCGTGCTCAATAATTCGTGGTTACTTATTTACAGCATAGACGGGTTAGTGTTTAGAGTGTAGGTGTTACCGATCCTAGGGGACAGGCAAGCTTGGGTTAACGACGGTCACTATCATTCTAATAACCTCTTATAACCGCAGCTTTGTTTCAAACTCGTTCAGTCGATTGCCCAATTGCTCAATCAGTTTCTGATGTGACGCAATCTCTTTTTTTAGAGTCGATGCCCTGTTGTTGATCTTTAACCAACTGCGTCGCAACCAAGACAATGCCCGTCGTTACTACCGCCTTGCTGTTGTTCGTCGCCACTAACTACGAGACGTCTGCGGCAATGAATCCCAAATAGCCTTCATCGGGCTCGATGCTTGTACCTGCACCGAACCGGGGTAAGGCCTTGTTGCTCTGGCATTGCTGGAGTCTTGCGATGCTTTGTCTACGGGACACAAACCGGGCACGGGTTCGCTGAATTGGTTTTGAATACACCGTTCGACTCGACGCTAAATCCAGGCTCGATGGTAATCCGTGGTGAGATGATCCCAAGGTTGCCCGTCGCCATAACGCGCGCGGTCCCCTTTACCGTGACCGAGCTCGCGGCCACGCACTGCTGGGCATCGCTGACCACACTGTCGAAGTTCGCGTCATTCCCCGCACATACGTTACTAGAGAACACCGGGTGGTCGTCCCAATTGTCCTGAATACCGTCCCCATCGGTGTCGGGATCGTTCGGGTCCAAATCCGGGTGTTTATTAAATTCGTCCAGATTGGTCAGACCGTCGTTGTCCGGATCGTCGTCCGCATCGGTGGGATCGAGGGGGTCCAGTACTGCGGGGTGGGCGTTTTCGAATCCATCGGTCATGCCGTCATTGTCGTCGTCATTGTCGTCGGCATCCAGGATGCCATCCCGATCGAAGTCCGCAGCGGTATAGGCAATCTTGCGCACGCTATTGGTCCATTGAGAAACGTAATAAAGCGCGCCGTCGGGCCCCACGGTCCAGTCGGAACTACCGCCGGACAGTGCGGTGGCAAAATCGTCCGCCGTCACCCCGCCGGTAATCTGGACCCAGGTGGAAGTTCCGGAATCCCAGCGCCGGGCCCGCAAAAACCCCACATAGTAATCCGAGGCGAAGTACACGCCCTCGAAGCTCAGCGGAAAACTGACGTCCCCCGAGATATTATTGGGGTAAGGGTTGCCGCGGTAGACAGGGCCGCCCATCACCGACAGGGCGCCCTGGCCACTATGGTCGTATTCAAAAATGGGAGGATGGTTGGGTGGCGGCGTAATCCCACAGTTGGGATTGGCGGGGGCGTGCATACCTTCGTAGTACGGCCACGCAAAGTTGTCTGCGCTGGCGGCACCGCCGTCTTCAGCCGGCGGCGACCCTTCGCTGGCCTCCTCCCGGGTACCAGCCCCGACGTCGCCGACATAGATGCGCCCGGACGCCGGGTCAATGGAAAAACGAAACGGGTTTCGCAGCCCGTACGCCCAGATCAGGCGTTTGTCCAGGTTGGCGTCTCCGGAAAACGGATTGTTACCCGGATCCAGAGATACCCGGTCTGAGGCCGCATCGAAAGTCCCGGTCACACCCTCTACATTGATGCGCAGGATCTTGCCCTTGAGCAATGTCAGATCCTGCGCGTCGCAGCGGTCGGCATCGTCGCCTAGGCTGACGTACAGCTTCCCGTCGGGTCCAAAGCGGAGTGTACCGCCGTTGTGGTTGCTGGCATCGTCCGGAATGTCATGCAGCAGTATTACCTTCGTATTGCTGTCGATGGTGAAATTGGCGGACGACGGATCGTTCAGGTCGCCTGCTACGGTGTAACGCGCGATGTGGATCTTCGGCGGGGAGGCGTTGGTGTAGAACAGGTAGATGTATGGACGCGAAGGAAATGCCGGGTCAACCGCAATACCCAACAACCCTCGTTCGCCCCCGGTGTTGACCTCGGGCATCGTCAGGAGTGTGCTCAGCGCCCCGTTCGCCCACAATTTCACCTTTGCATCGTCATCGGCGTTTTGGTTGGTATTGTTGCCTTGCTGGACAACGAGCAGCCGTCCGTCGGGCAGAAACGCCATGCCCACCGGGCCGTTTAATCCGCTGCCAATTACCACCTGTTCAGTAAATCCGCTGGGAAGGCTGACCGCAACTGCGGGTGCCGAAAGCGATATTGCGACCGAGACCACGATTCCGCACAGATAAAACACAAAATGCCTCACAGGAAGTCATGCCCTCCCATTGAGAGTGGCCATTTTTCTTCGTGCTGCCTTCCCGCACTACAAACTATATTTTTTACGTTCACGGCGTTCACCAAACAACTCGTTCACTACGGGTCGGACCTCGTCAACTACAAACAAGTTCACGACCTACGTTTACAAGGAGTCGGACCTCGTCAACTGATTGATTAAATGAAATATGTTATCCGTAGTATCGCGATATCCACGATTACAACATCGTTTTTGCGCCCCAAAACGCCGCTATAAGCGGTAAGTGCCACGATCCAGGTTCTGCAGGCATTATCGGAACCGAACCCAGTTAGTGGTTTCAAGTTGCGGCCCCACTGAACGGCTTGGTTTTTACGATCATTTGACGTATTCTTGACGTTCGCATTCTTTTCAAGGGTGTTGATCAACTAAGACTCGGATAAGTTAGCTCTCACGATAACAAGGAGGTTGTCATGCAATGTTCCAAGACTTTTCTGTTCTGCTCCGTTCTTCTTATCTCCTGGAATACGCCTGTTTCGGCCATGCCTATGGTCTTGATTAATGAGGTTGTCTATGACGGATCGGGTTCTGACGCTGATGATGTATTTACGGAATTATTTGGCAGCCCTAACGCCAGCCTGAACGGTTATTTTTTAACGGGTACGAATGGATCCACGGGTTTAGTTTACCGCTCGATCGATTTAACAAATACTGTTATCCCGTTCGATGGGGTCCTGGTGTTGGCGACATCGTCCGCATCCGACGCAGTAAAGGCAGCAAGAGATTATGTTGCAAGTGTCGACTGGCAAAACGGACCGGACTCTATCCAGTTACTGGACGCCACAGGATCGATCATCGATTCTCTACAATACGGAGATGCCGGTATTTACAATAGCGGTGAGGGCATGCCGGCTTTGGACGTACCCGCCGGTTTTAGCCTGTCACGGGATACGTTCGCAACAGACACCAATAACAACGCATTAGATTTTGCAAGCACTTTCAGCCCTACACCCGGCACAGGGCCTGCAATACTAAATGTTCCAGAACCGTCGAGCTGGTTGTTAATGACCTTTGGGCTCATTAGTTTTCTCGTTACCATAAAATTGCGCGCGCTGCACGCCGCTAAAGAGATGTCCGGATAGCAAAGATTCAACACCGCCGGACTTTGGCGAGTGGCCCGGATGTCGCACCGGGCCCCGTCGCCAGGGACTGCAGTGGCGTCAAGCAGCTTTACCGTAGAATGTCACGATTTCCTGGAAAAGACGCTGCGAGGCACCTTGGTGCGATAGCCGAGCCGGTTCTGCGTTCTTGTCGTGCTCAGCAAGGGGCCGGTGACAAATACGCGTTATGAGTTTGCTCGGATAAGTTTCGAGGCGACTGAAACCGCGAATTTATTGGCTGGGGGAGAGGGATTCGAACCCCCGCTGGCGGAGTCAGAGTCCGCAGTCCTACCACTAGACGATCCCCCAGGATCAGACACAAGATACAAGCGAAAAGGGACCAGGTAAAGGCACTTCAGACTTGTTTCGGACTTGCGATCAGCCGATTGATCCGGCCCACCCCGCTGCGGGTCCCATGGCGATTTGCTGTCATCGCCCAAGCGCGCTGCGTGTAGAACCTCGCAACCCCGGCTGCATTCGACGGCAACGAGGGAGCGTACTGGATATTATCTGATCGCGAAACGCGAGGGATGCGGGGCGTATGATGCTGTGCCCAGAAAAAACGGGGTCAGAGTCTGTGACTCTGACCCCGTTTCTGATCCGGGATCCTCGGTGCAATATACGGCCTAGCGTTTACTGTATTGCGGCCGTTTCCTAGCTTTGTGGAGACCAACTTTCTTGCGTTCGACTTCTCTCGCGTCACGGGTGACGAAGCCAGCCTTGCGGAGCTTGCGGCGCAGGGTCTCATCATAGCCGAGCAAAGCACGGGTGATTCCGTGGCGAATAGCGCCGGCTTGCCCACTGTTACCGCCACCATCGACGTTTACTTCAATGTCGAATGTGCTCTCCATGTCCGCAAGTACCAGCGGTTGCCGCACGACCATGCGCGACGTTTCCCGTCCAAAATATTCGTCGAGGGGATGCTGGTTTACCATAATTCGTCCGCTGCCATGCTTGAGACGCACCCGGGCGGTAGACGACTTGCGCCGACCTGTCCCTGCATAATATTGTTCGGTGTTCGCCACGTAATACCTCGTCGCAATCAGAGTTCTAACGGCTTGGGCTGCTGCGCCTGATGCCGATGTTCGGATCCCGCGTAGACATGCAGTTTGGAAAACATCGCCCGGCCGAGCGGATTCTTGGGCAACATTCCCTTTATAGCTGTTTCGATGACAAATTCGGGACTTCTGATTAGCGCTTTCTCAAACGTCTCCGACTTGATTCCGCCCGGGAAACCGGTATGGCGGTGATAGATCTTGTCGCTCGCCTTATTGCCGGTCACGCGCACCTTGCCCGCATTAATCACCACGACGTGATCACCGGTGTCCATATGGGGTGTGTACTCCGGCTTGTGCTTGCCCCGCAAGCGCCGCACAACCTCGGTGGCGAGACGCCCTAATACCTTGTCTGTGGCGTCAACAATATACCAGTCACGCCGTATATCTTTGGGTTTTGCGGAAAAGGTCTTCATGCCAGTTTATGTGCCCGGTGGAGGGCGGAGGCGCATACTACTAAACAGGGATATAAGTTACAAGACACTATCACGACGCTATGTCGCGCAGAACGTAATCATCAAGCAGGGGTATCCAAAAAAAAGGCGTGGCTTAGAGGAGCCACGCCCAAACCACCAAAGGAGGATGGAGGAGACTGTCACGGGATATCCGCTTCCAAGCCAATACCCGGTGTTCTTCCACCTGAAATCCTTCCACAACTTCAGGATATAATAATTATCTAATATTATATTAGATTTGTCAAATCCATCCGTTACTTATCATTATAGACGAATATTTCCGTATAACACCCTGTATTGTAGATAACTTCCTTATCTTGTTGTTATCCCCCAGCGGTTTGCGCCTGACGCCTTGCTCTCGATTCGCGTGCCGGACCGCCCATTGCACTATCCTGGTGCACAGATTAAATGCGCAGCCGCTCGACCACCCGCCCGTTGATTAGGTGCTCCTCAATGATCTCGTCGATGTCTTCTTCGTCAACGTAGGTGTACCAGATGCCGTCCGGGTACACCACGATCACCGGCCCCTGCTCGCAGCGGTCCAAGCAGCCGGCCTGGTTGATGCGCACGCCACCCTTACCATGAATGCCCAGCTGCTTGGCTTTGGCCTTGGCATAGTCACGCATAGCGGGTGCGTCGTGATCGGCGCAACAGGCCTCGTCGTTGTCGCGTCGATTAATACAAAAAAACACGTGCCGTTGGTAAAAAGGTTTATCGGACATTCCGCAGCGTCCAAGACCGATTATAGCGAACCCTGGACGAATTCGCGTTCCATCCGCCGCCGTAGTTCCAGCGCACGGGAAGTTTGCGGCGGGTCAATATCGCTCCAATTGACTGGCCGTTTCGCCGCCACCGGACGGCGTAGTCGCACGCCCGCTGCTAAACCCAGCGGCAGAAAGCCTTTCTCGAGACTGGCCGCGGACGGCACCAATTGGCCATATACCGTGTACCCCCCCTCCCCATCGAGCAGTTCACCCGCCGCAAGGTCGCGCTTGGCGACCGCCGCGACATCGGCGTTGAACTGCGCAGCCGTCCCGGTAGCCTCGTTCCTCAGTGCCGCGTGTGCGACCGACAGGCCGAGTTCCAAACCGATGAAATGGGTCGGCCTGTAAAGCGCAGCGTAGCGGCCGCTGTCATCGGTGACCACACCGTACTCGCTAAAACAGCGTTGCACATAATCATTATCGGATTCAAAGGTGACATACACCCCCCACCGCAGATCCCTTGGCACTTCTGCGCCATCCCGGTACAAGCTGGACACAACCTCCACCGTCCCGCTTCGACCCAACACCCCACCATGGACCTGTGGGCGGCAAACTTGCGCCAACTCATCGACCGAGCTCGGCGGAAACCGTAATCCATCGGATTGCGGTATCAGACCGGTAGCATTGGCCACGGCCGCCATCTCAATCGCCGATTTGGTGCCATCGAGAAACGAATTGAACATCTGCGCGTTGTAATCGCCGCTGGCGACTTGCTGCCCGGTGAACCCATAATGTCCCCACACCGTATCCGGCGTGGACTCGTGGTACGCTGGGAGGTATTTGGTCCCCTTACCGGCACAGGTGACGGTAAAACCAACGGTTCGTAACAGGTCCACCAGTTCACAGATCAACGCCGGTTGGTCACCGTTGGCCAACGAGTACACGACGCCCGCTTGGGCCGCTTGTTTCGCCAACAGCGGACCGACCAGGGCATCTGCCTCAACGGTGACCATCACCACATGCTTGCCAGCTTCAAACGCGCGCAGGGCATGATCCACCCCAGCAATCACGTGACCGGTACACTCGATCACCACATCGATGGCCGCGGTGGAAAACGCAACTTCGACATCGTCGGTGATCAGGGTGCGGCGCTCGGCAAGCGCTTCGGCTACCGTGAGCACATTATGCGCCTCGCTCGGCCAACCGATACGTTTGACACTGGACTGGACCCTGGGTGGATCGAGATCCGCGATCACGGCGACATGCAGTCCGGGCGTGGTCGGCGCCTGGGCGAGAAACATGGAGCCGAACTTGCCGGCACCGATCAATGCGACGCGGATTGGTTGGTCCGCTTGTTGCCGTTCTTGTAGTTTTTCAAATAATGCCATCTGCGATTTGTACCTCTATTGAGAACTGACTGCACGTACCGACCAGGGTTACGTCAGTCAACTAATTTGCGCGTCGAGCAGCTCGATCCAATGCCTTACCGGAACTGCGGCATCAGCCTGCATATGGGCCAGACAGCCAATGTTCGCGGTGGCCACCAGGTCTGGGCTGCCGGACTGCAACGCCTTCAATTTATTTTTTTTCAGTTGATCGGCGATTTTTCTCTGCAGTATCGAATAGGTGCCCGCGGATCCGCAGCAAAGATGTGCGTCGGGAACCGCGGTCAGGCTAAGCCCGATACGGGTCAAAATGGCTTCCACAACGCCATTTATTTTCTGGCCATGCTGCAGAGAGCACGGGGCGTGAAATGCGACCCGCGTATCCGCCTCGATGCGCAGCGGATCGAGATCCTCGCCGTGCAATACTTCGCAAAGATCTTTGGTGAGATTGGACACATGGGCGGCCTTCTCGGCGTATTCGGGATCATTGCGCAACAGGTGGCCATACTCCTTGACCAACACGCCGCAGCCGCTGGCGGTCATGACGATTGCTTCTGCGCCTTGCTCGACGTAAGGCCACCAAGCGTCGATGTTGTAGCGCATATAAGTAAGCGCTTCTTCGGGTGCCGACAAGTGATGGCTGAGCGCGCCGCAGCAAGTGTCTTGCGCGGCGATCAGTTGGATACTCAAGCGGTCCAACACCCGCGCCGCCGCAGCATTGATTTGCGGCGCAATCGCCGGCTGTGCGCACCCCTGCAACACGAGCATGGTGCGCGGGTGATTGTTCCGCGGCCATGGCCCGGCTGGCGGCGTTATCGGGACCAGCCGTTTGACCGGATTCGGTAACGCCGGTCTGACCCACTGGCCGAGTTTCAACAGCGAGCCGAAGCGCTGCCGATACGGAATAATCATCCGCAGGGTTTTGCGCATCACGCGATCGATGACCGGCCGGGTGACGCGCGTGTCCACGACCTCGCGACCGATGTCGAGCAGGCGGCCGTACTGAACCCCCGAGGGACACGTGGACTCACAACTGCGGCACGTCAGACAACGGTCAAGATGTATCTGTGTGGTAGCGGTGGGGGTTGCACCCTCTAGCACTTGTTTCATCAGGTAGATACGGCCCCGCGGGCTGTCGAGCTCGTCCCCTAGCAGCTGATACGTAGGACAGGTCGCGGTGCAAAACCCACAATGCACGCAAGCACGCAAGATGGCCTCGGCCTCTTTTCCCTTTTCAGTTCCTCGAATGAATTCTGCAAGCGCGGTTTGCATAGTATTTAAACAACAAGAATAAAATCAAAAATAATGAGCAAGGAATTCCAAGTACCAGGTCTAAAGTTTAAACAACACTAAACATGGCGTGTAATGGGCTATTCGCTTTCCTGGTTTCGAGCACTCGATCTGCACTATCCACCTATTCACAAATCCCGATACAGCCGTCCAGGGTTAAATATTCGCTGGGGATCAAATGCATTTTTCAAATTACGATGCAGGTTGAACAGTCCCGAAGGCAGCGAGTGAAACACCTCGCCTGATCGATCGCCGCCGCGGAACAGGGTCGCGTGACCGCCGGCGGCCTCGACCTGTTTGCGAATCACATCTGTTGGCGCATCGGTCTTCAACCAACGTTGCCCTCCTCCCCATTCGATCAACCACTCACCGTCGAGGGGCAGCGGCGGCGTGGCCTGCGGCACCGAGATACGCCACTGCGATTGATCATCAGCAAAAAACGAATGGCGGTGCTCTTTGACGCCGTGCCAAAACGCTGCGCCCTCATCGATCAATTCACCATCCAGTTTAATGATCGCTGCATCCACACCCTTGGCGGAACCGGACACGCGAACATCAAGCGTACCGTCGTGATAACACGTGGCTGAGATCGGGATCGGCTGTCCGGCCCATTCGTTCATCTGCCCAATCGCTTGCGCCGCGGGCATTGAGAATCGAACCGTGGCCTCGCGGGCCGGGATGGGCAGCACCTTCACCGATACCTCGACAATCACCCCTAGGGTACCCATGGCCCCAACCGTCAATCGGGATATGTCGTAACCGGCGACGTTCTTCATCACCTGTCCACCGAATCGCAGCAACTCGCCGTGACCGTTGATGATCCGGGCGCCCAACACAAAATCCCGCGCCGACCCGGCGTAGGGTCGCCGGGGCCCGGAAAACCCGCAAGCAATCGCGCCACCCAGGGTCGCACCATCGCCGAAATGTGGCGGCTCAAATCCCAACATCTGACCCTGATCGGCCAGGTCTGACTCGAGGTCCACAAGTAATGTCCCGGCCCGCGCGGTAACGACCAATTCCGATGGTTCATAGCTGACGACCCCGTTGTGGCCGCGTAAATCCAACGGTTGTCCTTCACTCGCGCGACCATAAAACGCCTTGGTGTCGCCGCCCTGCAAACGCAATGGTGTACTCTCCGCGGCCGCCTGCTTGACCACCAGACAGAGCTGCTTGTCGATGTTGTTGTCAGAATTCAACGCGGGCTGCACCCTGCTCGCCTGCATGTTGCACCAAGGATTCCGGAAGCTGGCGAAGAGACCTGTCCTGAGCGCAGTCGAAGGATCGAGCGACTGAACGCCGCGTTGGAGCTCAACTCATAGCGAGCTATGGGTTGAGCGAAGCGCAAGTGCAGGCGTTCGAGATCGAGCCAGGGCCGGGATAGGCGATCGCCGCGGTACAGAGTGTCACTTTCGCAATTTATCGAATTACCTAAATCAATCATTTTGATAACTCTGAATTTCGCCGCCTTGGTGCAATATGCAGGCTAGAACCGTTCCAGGTCTGGAAATTTCAACTCACCTTTGTGTACGTGCATGGCGCCGAATTCCGCACAGCGGCTCAAGGTGGGAACCGCCTTACCCGGGTTGAGTAGATTATTGGGATCAAACGCCGCTTTCAACGCATGAAATTGGGTCAGCTCTGATTTATCGAACTGCACACACATCTGGTTGATCTTTTCCACCCCGACACCATGCTCGCCGGTGATCGTGCCACCGACTTCGACGCTCAACTCCAGGATCTTACCGCCCAGTTCTTCGGTGCGCTCAAGCTCACCGGGCTGGTTGCCGTCGTAAAGTATCAACGGATGCAGATTGCCGTCGCCGGCATGAAACACGTTGGCAATTCGCAGACCGTACTCCTGTCCCATTTCCGCGATGCGCGTCAATACGTAACCGATTTTTTTTCTGGGGATGGTGCCGTCAATACAATAGTAATCGGGTGACAACCGGCCCGCCGCCGGAAACGCCGCCTTGCGTCCGGACCAGAACAGTTGCCGTTCCTGTTCATCTTTGGCAATGCGCATATCGGTGCAACCACTTTGTTCCAGCACCTTCTTGACCCGCGCGATATCATCATCGACCTCTTCGGGCGTACCGTCCAGCTCACAAAAAAGTATCGCCGCGGCATCGATGTCATAACCGGCGTGTACAAAATCTTCCGTTGCCCGGGTCGCCAGGTTGTCCATCATCTCCAAGCCGCCAGGAATGATCCCCGTCGCAATAATGTTGCCAACGGCGTTACCCGCCTGTTCGATATCGTCAAAAGACGCCATGATAAGCTTGGCCGACACCGGTTTTGGCAACAGCCGGACGGTGATCTCCACGATAATTCCCAGCATGCCCTCAGAGCCGGTCATCAACGCCAGCAAGTCATAACCCGGGGCGTCCAGGCTGTCCGCCCCGATGGTGACCAAGTCGCCTTCCACGGTGACCACTTGCAGCTTCAGGATGTTGTGAACCGTCAACCCGTACTTCAGGCAATGCAGGCCCCCGGCATTCTCGGCCACATTGCCGCCGATGCTACAGGCGATTTGTGATGAGGGGTCCGGGGCGTAATAAAACCCCGACCCGGATACCGCCTCGGAAATGGCCAGATTGCGCACCCCCGGTTGCACCCGGGCGGTGCGATTGAGCACATCGATGTCGAGAATCCGGTTGAACTTGGCGAGGCTCAACAACACGCCGTTTTCCAGCGGTAGTGCGCCCCCCGACAGGCCGGTCCCCGCGCCACGCGCGACCACCGGGATCCGCTGGCTCGCGCAGTAACGCATCACCGCCTGCACTTGCTCAACGGTATCCGGCAACGCGACTACCAGGGGTAGCCTGCGGTAGGCGCTAAGGCCATCGCACTCGTACGGCCGAAGCTGCTCGGTTTGATCGAGCACCGCGTCATCCGACAGCCATTGCCGCAATGCGCGCCCAAGCGCACGTCGTCCGTTATCAGCCTGCGCTTGCTCCGCGGTCCGGGCCATGGTTCCACCTCTCATGAATCGGGGCCGCCAACATACCATGATCCTTAACTGGAAGGCACTAGCTCGCATATTGCACCAAGGATCCCGGCTGCTGGCGAAGGACTCGTGCAGCTGAGCGCGGCGCCTGGAGCAAGACCCATAGCGGGTTATGGGTCGAGTGAAAGCCAAGCGAAGGTGTGCGAGAACCAGCCAGTGCCGGGATAGCCCCGCGACTATTCTCCCTAAATAACCTGGAGACCCTTATGTTGCTATTTTATCTAAGGGACACTGCGAAGTTCTTAGCTGGGCATCATGAATAGTCGCGGGGCGCCTTGGTGCAATATGCGGGCTGACCCTTGCAACCCGCCGCGGCTAGCTCGTATATTGCACCAAGGATCCCGGATGATGGCGAAGGGACCGGGCGGCTGGACGCCGCGCTGGAACGAAATGCATAGCCGCAGCTATGCGTTGAGAGCAGCGCAACTCCAGGCGTTCGAGACCAAGCCAGCGCCGGGATAGGCGCATACTCGGGGACAAAGTGTCACACCGGGTATTGATCGAATTAATTATGCCCAAGAAATGTCAGCTCTATTTCTCGCTGCCTTGGTGCAATATACGAGCTGCACTTAGGCTGGCTGGATCAAACCGCGTTGAGGAATTCTCATATGCCTATACAAGTCGGGGATCGAGTCCCCAATGTCACACTTTACGTCATGGGCGAGGGGGGGCCGCAGCCGGTAACCACCGATACACTGTTGTCCGGCAAACGAGTGGTCTTGTTCGCCCTACCCGGCGCGTTCACACCTACCTGTTCAGCAAGCCACCTTCCAGGGTTCGTTGTCCACGCTGATGAGATCCATAACAAACAAATCGACGACATCATCTGCTTGTCTGTGAACGACGCCTTTGTCATGGATGCCTGGGGAAAGGCCCAGAATGTCGACCACAATATACTGATGGTGGCCGATGGCAACGCCGATTTCAGCGAGGCCATTGGGCTGCACGAAGACCGTCACGACCGTGGTATGGGAATCCGTTCACAACGTTATTCAATGATCATCGAAGACGGCATAGTTAGAACCTTGAACATCGAGGAACCAGGCAAGTTCGAGGTGAGTAGCGCCGAAGAGATCCTCAAACAGCTCTAACTGACTAGCCAACGTATCAGCACGGCAGACCCTGCACCAACGAATAACGCCATCGGAATATTGCGAATCCAGCGATAAAACCCCAGCGCAACAGCAAGCCCGGCAAATTTGATATAGGTGTCCATTCCAAATACCAGCCTGCTGCCATCCAACAACAGCGCCTTGGACACGATGCCGGCGGCGATCGCGAATGACACGTAAGTGAGAAAATCGACATAACGGCGGCCAACGTCACGCAGCGGTGTCCACAGGAATGGGGCTGCGCGCAGGACATAAGTCCCCGCGGCAGTGCCGCCGATGGCGAAGAACCACTGTAAATCTGTCACCGCTTCACCGCTGTCACAATCGCACCTGCCCCGATGGCGGCAACGAACAGGCCCCATCCCGGTATTAGCAACTCCAGAGGTGGTGTAAACATCAGTCCGATCATGACCGCTGCCACCTCATAACGACCTTTGGTTTCACCGACCAACAATAACGAGAAATAGATGGGCAAAAACAACGTCGCACCAAACGCCAGTAAGGCCGGCAATCCAGCCCCGATTACGACACCTATCGCGGTCCCCACGATTGCCGCGGTGAAGGTCATAAACACCACACCACGATAAAAATCGAACAAGTCCACCGGCTCATCGCGGCGTGATTGAAAAAACGTCACCAAATAGGATGAAGCGCTCACGAACTGCGCCCAATAGACAAGACGTGTTCGCGGTACGGTGTCGAAGAAATTGGTCAACGTCAGGCTCATGACGAAGAACCGCAGATTCACAAGCACGCCCACAGAGATAATCTGCAGCAACGCGTGATCCTGCATTGCCATATCGAACATTGCGAATTGCGCTGGCGCTGCGAATATCGCTGCCGACGACAACAACGTGGCCAGTGGCGGCAAATCCGCAACCTCGGCCGCGATACCGACACCGATAAAAATCGCTACGAACGTTGGCGCAACGGCTCCCCCAGCCTTAATGCCTCGCTTGACGTCTTCGGACACGGTGCGCAGAGATACCAAACCAAAAGACCATGCTAACAGTGAAAATAGCGTTGTACTTGTTATTAAGTGTCTTTGCGCCCGATCAAATTGCGGACGCGATCGCTTGCCCCAGTTCGCTGGTGGTGGCCTTTCCGCCCATATCCGGCGTGTGCAGGCCAGGCTCCGCCAGCACGGTCTCAATCGCACGCTCCACGGCCTGTGCTGCGTCGCGATGCCCGAGGTGATCCAACATCATGCCACCGGACCAGATTTGGCCAATAGGATTGGCGATGCCCTCGCCGGCGATGTCAGGAGCCGAGCCATGTACGGGTTCGAACATGCTGGGAAAACGGCGTTCGGGGTTGATATTGGCGGATGGCGCAATGCCTATGGTTCCAGCCACTGCGGGACCGAGGTCGGACAGAATATCGCCAAATAGATTACTCCCAACGACGACGTCAAACCAATCCGGATGCAGTACGAAATTCGCCGCCAGGATGTCGATGTGGTATTGATCGGTGCGAACGTGCGGATACTCGTCGGCCATCGCGGTGAAGCGCTCGTCCCAATACGGCATGGTGTGAATAATGCCGTTGGACTTGGTTGCCGATGTCAGATGCTTGGCATCGCGGGTCTGGGCCAGCTCAAACGCGTACTTGATGACACGATCAACCCCGTGACGGGTGAATACGCTTTCCTGAACCACCATCTCCGCATCGGTGTCCCGATAAAGGCGCCCGCCGATCTCCGAATACTCGCCCTCATTGTTCTCGCGGACCACGATAAAATCTATATCTTCCGCACTACGGTCTCGCAACGGTGATTGGATACCGTCGAGCAGGCGCACCGGCCGCAGATTGACATATTGCTGCATCTCGCGGCGGATCGGGATCAAAAGACCCCATAACGAGACATGATCAGGGACATTGGGGAAACCGACCGCGCCCAAAAAGATGGCATCAGTCGGTTTGAGTTGCGCAAGTCCATCTTCGGGCATCATCTCGCCGGTGTTGGCGTAGGTCTCACAACTCCACGGGAACTCCAACCAACTGAATTCGATACCGAAGCGGCCACCGACGCGTTCCAAGACCCGTATTCCTTCCGGCACCACTTCCTTACCAATCCCATCCCCGGGTATCACCGCAATGTTGTAATGTGTTTTGGTCATCAATCTACTTCCACCTTTCTCAGGCACGCAAGGATATCAAAGAAAGAAAACGTCGGATGATCAACGTATTCCATGAATAGGGACACTAGTTTGAGTCTCGAGTCCTTCGGTTTTGTTACTTGCTTTTTTACCCGCCCAGGAATAGCCGTCCGACCTCCGGGTCGGCCAATAACAGGTCTCCCTTGTCCGCCATCGCGATCTCGCCGGAAACCATTACATAACCCACATCGGAAAACTCGAGTCCTTTCTTGGCGTTTTGCTCAACCATGATGATGGTCTTTCCCTCGTTGTGTTGCAGGTCGTCGAGGATCTCGAACACCATGTTGATGAACCGTGGCTCCAAACCAATAGACGGCTCGTCCACCAGCAGTATTTCAGGATTCATGACCAGGGCACGGGAGATCTCCAACAGGCGCCGCTCGCCTCCCGACAATACCCGCGCCAGTTGGTGGCGGCGTTCCGCCAGGTTTGGATATTTATCCAAGATCTTATCTGCAGCCTCCCGCGCGTGCGCCGGATCCTCCATCAGGTATCCGCCCATCCACAGATTTTCCTCCACGGTCATGTCTGCAAACACGGAGTTGTCCTGGAGGATATAGGCGATCTTCGCTTGCTTGAGTTTCTGGTTGGGGCCAAGCTTGGTGATCTCCTGACCGTTGACCCGGATCGACCCGCCCATGATGTTGGTAAACCCATAGATCGAATGCAGCACCGTGGATTTGCCCGCGCCGTTGGGTCCGATCAAACACAATGACTGGCCTTTGCTGACCTGCAGATGGACATCGAACAAGATCTGCATCTTGCCGTAACCGGCATTGAGACTCTCAATGGTGAGAAACGGGGCGTTATCCGCGAGCGCGGCAAACTTGTCCACCGTCGGACGGTCCTGGGAGAGCGCGCCGGCGTCGCGCGCGACCTCGTCCACCGATAACACGGTGTCCACCGTCCCCGCGCCGTGACCATGGATCCTGGTGTCGGTGTTGTCGCGATCGTTCTCGGCCATCAGTGTGCACCCAGATAGGCGTCAATCACGCGCCGATCGTTCTGGATCTCGTCGGGGGTGCCGTCCGCCAACAATTCGCCGTGGGCGAGACAGTAGATGTGCTGCGCGAGGTTCATGATAACGCGCATATTGTGCTCGATCACGAACAGGGTGATACCGAATTCAGCATTGGCGCGCTTCAGCCGGTCGATAAGACCATTAATTAGCGTTGGATTGATCCCTGCAGTCGGTTCGTCGAGCAATAACGTGATCGGCTCATTCATTAATGCCATCGCAAACTCCAGCAACTTCTGCTGGCCAAATGACAAGTCTTCGGCACGCAGCTGACGTTTCGCATATAGGCCAACAAACTCCAGTAAACTCTCTGCCCGTTCGGTGATTTCCGGTGGAAACTTTCGCAGCATCGTGGCGAAACTGTCGTCTACGTGCGGCAGGCTGATCTGCATGTTCTGCACGCAGTTCATCTTGCCGAAGATGCGGGTCTGTTGATACGTACGAAGCAGACCCAACCGCGCGATTTGCGGCGTCCTCAGACGAGACAGCTCGGTACCTTGAAATCGAACCGCCCCGCTATCGATCGGATGATGGCCAACGATGGAATTAAACAACGTGGTCTTGCCGGAGCCGTTCGGTCCGATCAAGCCAATAATGGAACCCTTCGGCACTGACAAGCTGATGCTGTTATTCGCGATCACCCCGCCGAAGGTCTTGGTCACGTTTTCAACTTCCAGGATCGCGCTCATCGTTCTCCGTCCAAGGACACCTGCACCCGGCGGGCGCCCTCATCGACAACCTCGCCAAACCGCTGCGGCCAGCGTTCGCGTAACCAGCCGACGATCCCTAGCGGGAAGAACACCACTACGACAACGATCATAAGACCCAGCGCGACGCGCTGCCAGCCAAACAGATAAGTCCAGAAGATTTCCTGGGTGATGTGAAAAACCGTGGCGCCGATGACCGGCCCCCACAGCGTGCCCTTTCCGCCGAGGATCGCCATCAGCACCATCCACACCCCGAAGGTGGGCCCGGCGAACGCCACATCCGTCGGGTCGATAAAGATCACCAGATTGCCGAAGGCGCCCCCGGTCAAAGCCAGAAAAAACCCCGACACGCACCAGGCGACGGTTTTGTAACGGGTGGCATGCAAGCCCAAGGCATCTGCCTTGTCCTCGTCATCGCGGATTGCGTTGATTGCCAATCCAAATTGGCCGGCGTATAAACGCTTGAGCACCGCAAACGCGATCACCGCCAACACCAAGAACAAATAATAGAAAAACGGGCCGCGCTCGCCGAGGGCGTCGGGTAATAACGGTGTCACCAGGCCCGAACCAGCGCCAATGTAATCCCAACCGCTGGCCAGTTCGCCGGCGGCGATCCCCAGACCCAGCGTGCAGATCGCGAAATAATGCCCGCGTAGCCCGAGAATACCGGAACCCAACACCGCGGCGATCACCACTGCCAATAACGCGCCGCTACCCATGCCCAGACCTAACCCGGTCAAATACTCCACTGGGGTCAACACCGCCTGGTCGCCGCCGGCGACGTTGGCGTATTCTTCGACCGTAAAGTACAGGTCCCGCTGCACTACCGCGGTGGCATACATGCCGACACCGAAAAAGACGATATTGCCGAACGAGTTATAGCCCATCTGCCCGCCCAACACGTCCCAGGTCATGGCAAACAGAATCATGACCCATAGAAACGCGAATTGGATGAGATATGGTTGCAACACGGGGACCAGAGGAATAAGGAACGCCGCGATCACCAACGCAACATACAGCGCCATTTTGCCGGGACCGTTCATTTCAGGACCTGGCGTTGCCGCTTGAGAAACATGTTACGTACCAGCAGGATGACCACCAACAGCCCAAACACGAACCCAATCTGGAACTCGGCGCCAAGCAGGAAGGCGGCGAACTGCTCCGCCGCGCCCAGTCCCAAGGCCGCGGCGACGACCGCGGCGATGTTACCCAACCCCGCTACCACCACGATCATAAACGAGCGAATGGTATAGGCGAGACCGATGAAGGGTTGGATCACCCAGGTCATCACCACCAGCGCCCCGGCGGCGCCGCAGAGGGCGGCGTTCAACGCGAATGTCATCGCGTAGACCCGATCGGTGTTGATGCCCATCAGGCGCGCCGCCCGGGCATTCTGCGCGGTAGCCCGAATCGCCTGCCCCATGCGCGATTTTTTGAAAAACAACACCAAGGCCACGCCGACGACAACCACGACGGCAAAGGCCACGAGCTTGATCTGACTCACAGTCACTTGACTATCGAACAGGAATATCTGTCCCAGGCCGGACTCGGCGGACTGGATGTCGGCGCCGAAGATCTGGTCCATCAATTGCTGCAACAGGATGGAAATGCCAAACGTCGCCAGTATCGAGATAAATAGATCGCGATCGACGACCCGGAATATCACCGCCCGGTAGATGGCCCAACCGACGATGAATAACACCAGCGCCGCCACCGGGACACCGAACAACGGATGAATCCCGGCGTTGTAAAGCGTCAGAGTGACATAGCCACCGAGAATGACGTAGTCGCCCTGGGAGATGTTGATGATGTTCATCACCCCCCATAGCAACGCCATGCCGTAGGCGGCTAAGGCGAAGATTGACCCCACCAACAAGCCGTCGATCAACAACTGCACCGAAAAGATCGGTGCTTGCAGCAGGATCTCAAGGTTGCCCATTACGAATCGCCCGCCCCGGCAACGCCAAGGGCGGACTCCTATCTAGCACCTGTAAATTACCGTTCGCTCCACTTGGGACGCGGATGAATCAGCTTGTCCGACGCCCACTTGGTCGGCGCGACCACCTTGTATTGGCCACCCTGGATCTGACGCAGCACCATCGGCTTGGCAATGTTCTTGCCGGTCTCATCGAACTTGATGTTGCCGTAGAAGGTCTGCATCTCGGTTGCCGACAGCGCATCGCGCAGCTTGCCGGTATCGAAGGAGTTGGCCCGCTGCAGGGCATCGACCCACACCAATACCGAGGCGGTGGATTCGGCGGCCTGGTACGGTGGCACGTAGCCGTATTCCTTCTCGAACAGCTTGGCGTAATCGCTGGCCGAGCCAAAGTACTCATCCTTGTAGGTCATGGTCTCGGCCCACTGGGTAGCGCACAATGTGTACTCAGCGCCAGGGCCGAACTTACCGACCACGTCCGCCGCCTCACAGTGGGTGATGGCAAACATCGGCACATCGACCTTTTGCTCCATCATCTGGCGCACCGCGGTGGCGGCGCCTTTGGAGTGGCCGGAGACGACCAAGATATCCGGTTTCAATGCCCTGATCTTGGTCAGCGTGACCGTCATGTCGTTCAGCTCTTTGGGCAGCTTGTCGTCGATCACCACGTTCATGCTGTGGGTCTGCGCGTCGTCCAACACGCCGGCGCGGATATCCTGAGAGAACGGGTCGTTCTCCATCGCCAGCGCTAACTTGAGTTCGGCCGGGTCTTTGCCCGCCGCCAACGCCTCTTGGGCGGCCAGATTGATGGCCTCGGCCAGATACTGCTCCGACGTCGACAGCACCGCAAACAGATATTTGTAGCCCTTGTTGAAGAGCGACCGGGATGCCCCATTGCCCTCGACCATCGGAATCTTGTACTTCTCGGTTACCGGTGCCATCGCCTTGGTCAACCCCGAGCTGTACGGGCCGAGCATGAACTGCACGCCGTCCTGCTTGATTAGGCGCTCGACCAGCTGGGCGCCGCGGGCGGGGGTGGACTCGTCGTCGTAGTAAATGACCTTGAGCTTGTAGCTCTTGCCGCCCACTTTGATGCCACCCATTTCGTTGACTTTCTTGACCGCCAGCTCATAGCCGTTCTTGGTGTGCTTGCCGTTGGTTTTATACTTCCCTGTAAACGACAGGGCGGCACCAAGAATAATGGTATCGCCGTCCACCTTTGCTTGCGCGGCACCGGCCAATGACACGGCGAGGGTCGCGGCGGAAAGGGCGGCGAAGACGGGTTTGAGATATTGAAACATGATTTCCTCCTTAGTCCTCTGGTTTTAATCTCTCTCTGTAACCCCCTCCTTAGCTTAGAGCAATCCTGGTCGCTACTTTATCGCCGACCGCCCGGTAAGCCAAGCGGTTTCACCACTCCTAGCCTGCCTATTGCCGCAGTATCCGGGAAGCTGGCGCGGGACCGGGGCGGCTGGATCCCCCTGCTGTGCGGGGACAAGCGCCGCACTGGAGCGAAAGTCATAGCCGTAGCTATGGCTAGAGTGAAGTCCAAGTTCAGGCGTACCTGGACCAGTCAGAACGCGGATAGGAAACCGGCCGTGTACAAAGTGTACCCAAGACAAATGTGCTTGATTCGATGTTTATACATTGTTTATCAATCAGTTAACTCAAGGCTGGTGGCCGACGGACGCAATATGCGGGTTAAGCAACGCGTAGCACGGATTTCCGGGTCCCACACTAGGTTGGAGCCCATCAAGGCCAACTCGCAATATTTTTCGCGAGACAGACCCAATCCGGCTGCGGTGTTTATTGGTCGCTCGCGAAGCACCGGTTTGGTGTGCGCGCCCAGTGCCCGGGGCCACGCACGCGACCCGCAACCGAAGTCCTGCAAAGCCGGAGGGACCTCACCCACCACCCAGCCCAACCCGTCACAGAATTTAATCGCGGAAGTGACGACGCGCTGGGCTTTGCTTCATCCACAACAAACCCAACCGTGAAGATACGATAATCAACTGAATCGTTTATGCTAAGGCCATGCTCGCCGCGACGTTGACACTGCTATCCCGATTGCCGCTTTCTGCATTGTATGGTTTTTCGCCGTTAATTGAATTCGTGCTTTATCGCTTCGTTCCATCACGACGTGCGATTGTGTTGGGAAACTTAAAACGAGCGTTTCCAGAACGAGAAACCCATGCGGTTGATAGCTTGGCTCGCCAGATCTACCGCAATTACGCGGACGTTGCTGTGGAAATGATTAAGTCACTCACTATTACCGCATCCGATCTGGACCAACGGATAACAATTTCCGGTGGCGAGACGATCAATCACTATTTGACACAAGACCAACCGTTGCTGGTGACCGTCGCCCACCAATGCAATATCGAATGGTTGCTGCTGGCGATGAATCTGAAGTTCGACTATCCACTGGAGGCCATCTATCGGCCCGTTAGCAACCGCTCACTGGAGACGCTGCTGTCGAGAATCTATCGACGCTTTGGCGGCAAGCTGATCCCCGACCGCAGCGTGGTGTCCGAGGTCATGCAACGCCGTGGCGAACCACGTCTGGTCTCCATCGCTCCGGATCAGGCCCCCAATTGGCAAGATGAGACCTACTGGACCACATTCCTGAATCAGGAAACCGGCTTCTTTCAAGCACCGGAGATTCTGGCCAAATTTGCAAACTATCCGGTGGTGTTTGTCGGCATGTCACGCATCAAACGCGGTTTCTACCAGGCCGATATTCACTTGCTGGCTGAACCGCCTTATGCAAAAGACGATCATGCGATTATCGAGGGCTATGTGCATGCCGTAGAGGCGCAGATCAACGCACATCCTGCCGACTGGTTTTGGTTTCACAACCGATGGAAGCGCAAACGTTCGCTATACGGCTGACACCCTTTGCTCTAGAAATTCCGCCAGTTCCGCCAATGTCGGAAAGTCAAACAAGTCCATCAATTCGACACGCCCCGGAAACGCATTTTCGATCTGTTCGTGAATTTCGATGAGTTTCAACGAACTGGCGCCGGTCTCAAAAAAGTTGTCGTGCCGGCCCAGCCGGATATCACCAAGCGCTTGATCGCAGATATCCCTGAGTCGGCGTTCAATATTGGTTACCGGTTCGTCACGCTCAACCGATGCCGCAAGTTGCTGCAACATCGCCCGATCTTCGTCAAATTCGCCGGCCAAATACGCTTGTACCAAGGCGAAACGCTGCAGTTTACCGCTGGTAGTCTTCAACATTCGAGACACCGGTACCACCTCCGACACCTCGGCACCGGTGTGCTCGTTGATATATCCGGTCACATCACGCGCCAAGGTTACGAAATCACCGAGATCACCCCGGTGTAAAACAAAAACCAGCACCTTGTCGGTGTCCGAACCCTCATCACGATAACTCCCGACCGCCACTTTACCCAACTGCAGCCGCCCCGACTGCAGCGCGACCGCCTCCAAGTCATGGGCGTAGAAGTTCTGACCATTGACAAACAGCACGTCCTTCTCGCGACCGGTGATGAACAATTCACCGTCTTCCAAAAACCCCAAATCGCCGGTGTCCAGCCAACCCTCCCCATCGATGGCCGCTTCGGTGGCGCCGGGATCGAGATAATAACCGGGGGTGACATTGGGTCCATTGATGAGGATTCGTCCGATGGTGCCGTCTGGGAGCGGTCTTTGATCATTGCCCACTATCCGCATCCGGCACCTACCGATGGCGTGCCCCACACTCACACAGCGCATCGCTTGGGCATCGCCGGGTGCGGAGCGCACAGCATCGCCCATACCCGCCGCCCCGCGATCGATGTCTTGCCACCGCAAGTCTCGGTCAAGATGAGGAAATGACACGGCAAGACTCGCCTCGGCCAGCCCATACACCGGAAACATGGCTTTCCGACGCAGTCCATATGGCTCGAGGGCGCGCAAAAACTCCTCGCATAAGGATGCCGAAATCGGTTCAGCACCGTTAAAAATCAACCGCACCTGGGACAAATCGACATCGGCGCCGTCGAATTGACGCTTGTTGAACAACCGCAAGAAATGGCGGTAACCGAAATTGGGAGAGCACAAGATATTGGCGCGCGCCGAACTCGCCACCTGCAGCCAGCTCAATGGTCGGCGAATGAATACCTCGGTATCCATCAAATAGTGATGCATTTGGCTGACCAGCATATTCAAATGAAACCCGATCAGCCCCATATCGTGGGTCAGTGGCATCCAACTCAGGCTGATATCGTCGGGCGTGAATCGGGCCGCTTGAACGATGTCGCCGATGTTGGCGAGCAAATTACCATGGGTGAGCACGATTCCCTTTGGTTCGCTGGTTGATCCAGAGGAATATTGGATAAAGGCCACGTCGTCACGGTTCACATTCGCGATGTCACCGGGCTGCGACGTATCGTGAATGTTGTCGCTGAGCATACACCGCGATTGCATCTCATCAGAGACATCCGCAATGCCCCGGCTGTGGGCGAAATCATGCAAGCGGTGCCAAATTGGGCGATCGGTATACACAAAAGCATTGGGGAGCTTCTCGTAAACACGAAACAGCTTGAATCGCTGCTCGTCGGACACACCGACAGCAATCGGAACCGGAATGATGCCTCCGTACAGGCAGGCCCAGAATACATCTATAAACCGCTCATTGTTATTCAGCAGTACGATCAATTGATCTCCCCGCCTTATCCCCCGATCCTGCAGATAGCGAAGAATGCCGATCGCCCTTAGGTACAGATCAGAGAGCAAAACCGACCGGCTGCGATCCTGCGTTGCTATGTACGTAATGCGTCGATCTGAGTTGCGGAGTGTAGTTAACGCTTCAGTTAACGTCTGATATTCCATATTCACCGTAACACCGATTGAAACATGAGGTTATGCGCCGTTCGCAAGTTGACGCGGGGTTCCATTTCCACCGGTGATTTTCCTATATAGCGGAGCGCCAGCTTACGAATAACCACGGCAACGTGAATCTGCATTTCGGCCAGCGCGAAGGCTTCCCCCACGCAGCGTCGAGGTCCGGCAACGAATGGCAGATACACGAACCGGTAACGCTCCTTGGCATCTGCAGCAGCGAATCGCTGTGGCCGGAATTGCTCCGGCTGCTGCCAATAACGGGGATGACGGTGCAGCAGGTACGGGCTGATCAAGATATCGGTACCCGGTGCGATGGGGAAACCACCAATGACATCGTCCCCAATCGCCCGCCGCGTAATCAGCCAGCCGGGGGGATACAGCCGCAGGGTCTCGTCGACGACATACCGCACGAGGTCTAAAGAAAGTATCGAATCTACCATCATCGGCGAGGATAACCGGTCCACCGCAGCCTGTAGCTCTAACTCTATTTCCGGATGCTGGCTGACCATATACCAGAGCCAGTTCAATCCGCTGGCGCTGGTTTCGTGGCCAGCGACGATCAAGGTCATGACTTCGTCGATCAATTCCTTATCTTGCATCGGTTCGCCGGTGCGCTTGTCGCGCGCCGACATCAGCATCGACAATAGATCCGGACGGTCAATGCCTGTGCTGCGCCGTTGCTCGACGATCGCAAGGATCGGCTTTTTTAAGTTTCGAAACTGCGCGGCGAATCTAAGATCGCGCGCTGATTCTTTCGCCACTAAAAGGAATGGATTTTCGCCCATTGTCGACGCCAGGGCGTTCAAATCTTCACTAAAAATGGCGCGTAAAATAATCTCCAGCGTCACCTCGCTGACGTCTTCCGTTACATCTACCGGTTTACCGCTGGTGGCGTTTTCCATCCAGCGATCGACCAGCGCCTGGTTGCACTCAATCATCATCTCATAAAAGCGCCGGATCGCGCGTTTATGGAACAAAGGTTGAATCATGAGCCGCTGGCGCCGCCAGAAATCACCTTCACTGACCATTATCCCGTTTCCGAGCAATACCTTGACTCGATTAATCCCAACACCTTTGGTGTAATTACGGTGATTCGTCACCAATACGTGTTTTACCCAATCGGGATGACTGATCACATAGGTATCTGCTCCTCTCCCGGGAGAATAAATCCGAAAAATGTCGCCATAGGATTTGAAATACGCCACCAGCTTTGCGAGTGAATCATTGGTATCGCCGACGTCAAATTGTTCCGGCGGCCCGGGTGGGAGCGGCATTGCGTTTTGTTCTTGTTGATTCATCGTTGACTCAAGGCATTTGCCATCCCGGGCCGCGCACAACCCGAAATAATAACCCGACAGTCAGGGAGTACCGCGTTAGCAGTTCACCGGTTCCAGAACACGATGTACCGATAACATAATGTTGAGGTGAACTTGGTGTCAGCCCTAATTAGACAGCGCGACTTACTACCTGTGTGGATATCATATCAGGTATGGCTGCCGAGGGTACCGGCGGCGAGAACAGAAAACCTTGCAATTCGTAACAGTCCTGCGAGCGCAGAAACTCCACCTGACCACTTTCCTCGACTCCTTCGGCAACCAATTTGATGTTGAGACTATGCGCCAACGCCGCGATCGTTTTGATTATCGCCATATCTTTCTCATTCGTTGCCAGATCCTTTACAAAAGTTCGGTCGATCTTTAGAAAGTCGAGCGGTAACAATTTGAGATAGTTCAAGGATGAGTAGCCCGATCCAAAGTCATCGATGGAAATGGCCACACCGATTGCTTTGAGATCATCCATGACCTTAACGGCGGTGTCGATGTTTTCGATGAGTACGCTCTCGGTCAGTTCTAGTTCTAAATATTGCGCGTCCAGTCCGGATTGGTCCAAGGCATCTTGGACCATGTCAACAAACGATCTAACCCTGAATTGTCCTGACGAAATGTTTACCGACACCCGAACTCTGGACATCCCGGCATCGTGCCACTTTTTGGTCTGCTGGCACGCGGTACGCAGGACCCATTCCCCGACTGAGTTGATCAGCCCCATCTGTTCGAGCAACGGGATGAAACTGTTCGGCGGTACCAAGCCCCGCTCGGCATGCGCCCAGCGCAGTAACGCCTCAACTGCGACAATCTCCTCCGACTTGGTTTCGACCCGCGGCTGGTAATACAGAACAAACTCATCATTTTGGAGCGCCTGTTTTAGCCCTGTCTCGAACTCGAGCCGGTCAAGCGCATGTTGCTTCATCGCCGGCGAGTAATACCGGTACTGATTACGGCCTTCTTGTTTGGCGAGATGCATGGCGCTGTCCGAATTTTTCACCAGCATTTCGGCGGATAAATCATCCTGTGGAAAGATGGAAATACCGATACTCACAGTGACCGTGAGGTCTTGATCGTTGACTTTTATCGGTTCGGCCATCGATTCGATGACACGCGACGCCAGGCGCGACACATCTTCGGTATTACGCAGCGGCTCTATGATTATGGCAAACTGATCGCTTCCGGTCCGAAATACCATGTCGCTCTCACGAATACACACCAGCATGCGCTTGGCGCTCGTTCGCAGCACTTGATCCCCCGCCGATTGCCCAAGGCTGTCATTGACAAGTTTGAAGCGGTCGAGATCAAACTGAAGCAGGCCCAGCATACGGCCCGCTCGGCGCGCGCGTTTGAGGGCCTCTTCCAGACGCTCTGCAAAACTAATCCGGTTATGAAGACCGGTGAGCGCGTCATAATGGGCTTGATAGTGAATCTTTGCTTCGTCGTCCAACCGTTGTTTATCCTGGGCCTGAATAGTTTTATCCGCTCGCCGTACAATTACTAACAGGAACAGATAACACAGTGACAGACTACCCACTACCCAGGCAATGATTTCCCACTGGTGTTTTTTTATATCGACGACCAGATCGGTGACGTCGGAGTACACCTCAAATACTGCCTCCACCGGCGCATTCTCACTGATACGGACCGGTATATAGGAAGAGACCAAATTACGGTCGACGATCACGCCTTCAAACGTGTTGAAACGATCTCTAAACGTGATCTTGCCGGTGGGCACACCCTTGTTTGCACTGATAAATCCTGGATTATGGCTTTTGTCCTGTCCAATCTGAGCAGGGTCAGTGGAGAACACCGTGATACCGGTGAGATCGTAGATCTTGATTTTTACCACGCTCGATCGCGCGATGTATCGCGCGACGTCTTGTTGTAGCCGGTGGATCACCTCATGGTGCTGCAGTTCAGCCTTGGAAAACTGCGAGGCGTCGGCGAGAAACAAGGCGTACCGCGGCCAGATCGTATTCGAGAAGACCTGCGTCAGGGTGGCGTGGGACTTTGTCTCGTGTTCGACCAGCACATGCCACACGAGATTTCGATACACAAACAGCAGGACAGTGATGGCAACGATGCCAACGATGCTGGTTATCAAGCCATAGCGGTGCGACCTAAACATCGACCCTCTCGTGTGATCTCTCGCGGCTGAGCACGGCTGGCCTTCGAGCCGCGCCCATGTAGCCACATCGATGCTCAGGGTTGGCGGGCGTTCGTTTGCCCTGGGTTTATTGAAAAAGAAGTTGTTAAACCAAGCACTTATAGCTCGCTAGACTCACAATCCCGGCACCGGAAAAATTTTCTCATTCCGCTTATTAAGTTTAGGTGACATAAGCATTTTTTCCAGCACCATGCTTGGTTTTAGCAGCCGGGAAAGTGCCCCGGGCAGTCAACGACTCTGCTCCGGGTTGTTGTCGATTCTTATCCCGTCGGCGGAAGCCTGGGTCCTGGTCCGCTATCTTAGGCGCCACGAATGGGCGAATAACCCCTATTGAGGAGAGCATTTTTCGCCGCATCCGAAACCGTCATGCGTGTAGTCTAAAATGTTAAGAGTGGGATTAAACTTTAACTGAACGTAATAGCTTCATTTTGAATAAGCTCAATATCTGGGAAGGACTCATTCAAGCGGAACGCAGACTCGATCCCGCAGCGACTCGGCAAGAGATGGTCAACGTCAGTGTGGCTGCGTATACGGGGGGTGCGATTACCGGCTTTCTGGCGCTGCTGTTATCCGGCTGGCCGTTCACCAGCTTTCTGAGTGCACTGGCGATCATCGCGATGGTTGTCGTGACGACCCTGTTATTGCGCACGTCCCGCTGGCAGGTTCCGATTTGGGTATTGGTTGCGCAAGCGCCCTACGCCACGATCTTGCTTTCGATCGCCGTTTGGATCGACGTGCATGCCGCCCCCGGTACGCTAGCATTATTCTATGTGCTCATTTCGCTGTATGCCTTCTACTTCCTGAAAACATGGGTAGCCAGTGGCTTTTTGCTGTTCGCTGCAATCCTGTATGCGTCTGCACTGATAGTGAAAGGCGTCCCAGACTGGTTGTCACAGTCGATATTGATGCTGGGCAGTTGTATCACCGTGAGCATCGTGGTGACATTATTGGTCAAACGTGTTCATCGGTTGGCGACTGAAGACAGTTTGACCGGCTTGGCCAACCGGCGACTTTGGGAGGCACTGATCAGACATGAGGTTGCCAGCGCCAATAGATATAAACAAGACCTGTCCATCGCACTGATTGACCTTGACGGTTTTAAACGCATCAATGACGTTCATGGACACATACACGGTGATGAAATCCTGCAGAAGGTCTCCGATGCGCTTCGCAAAGTGTGTCGCGAGGGTGACACGCCTGCGCGTTGGGGTGGCGACGAGTTTGGTCTGTTGTTATTAAAGTGTGACACGCGTGATGCACGCAGCATCGTAGACCGTCTGCGCGGCCAACTTCGAAACGTTATCCGAATCTCTGCCGGTGTCGCGACTTGGAAACCCGACAAGACCGCAGATGACATGATTCGTGAAGCGGACCGGAGTTTGTACGAATCTAAATCAGAGCAGATACAAATCCGAGCTGCTAATACGCACACTGGCAGCGTCCCACGCCTCCAGACTCAGGACTGACCCCGAGCTATCTATCCGGACCCGCCGCCTATCGGAGACGAATCCGTACACGGACCTTCGTAAGGCGGCCCATTCGTTATCGTTCGTCTGGGGGTAAGACCACGACGTCCGCGTATTCATGCCTTTTCGTAATCAGGCTGCTATGTAAAAACACGTCCAGCGCAACGTCATACTGAGACCGACTGATACGCACATCCGGATTCCAACAACCCAGCCGTTGATAAAACTCGATCGCTGCGGCAATCGCTTCGATGTCAATGCCTTTGAAAAAATCGGCTTCCGACGCTGCGATCTCGGCAGCCGATGCGCGGTTCACGTAGTCCCGTGCCTGACGATAAGCGGTCATGAATGCCAGTGCCATATCGGTTTCCAACCATTCCCGGGTAGCCACCAAGCTGCTGAACGCGACCGGACCGATCGCTTCACCCACCGCGGCAACAATATGGGCCGCGCCGTCTTTTTCCATCTGCTGCGGCGCCGGGCCTTGCAGATGCACATAGTCACCCTGTCCGTCGTAAAATGCGCGTTCGATCTCGTGCACGTCTCCAGCATCAATGGCGTTGATCGCAGCGTAATCCACACCCTTCTTGTGCGCCGCATATTTGAACATTGCCAACGGCTGCCCGAAATGATCGACCAGCACGTCGCGCCCACGTAGCGTATCCCAAGTAAAATCCGGCTCCGGTTCACGGCCGGCGATGAAGAAACCATCCCGCTCGTTGATCTGGGCGAAATGCATCACCGTATTCGGCTCGCCCTTTTCCATCGGTCCCCAGCTCGCGGCAACCGAAGACTGGCCGACATGAACCGAACCGTCAGCGAGTCCCTCGGCAACCGACTTTTGCGGCGTCATGATCGAATAAGTCGGCTCCAATCCCTGCTGTTGCAAGAACCCGGCGCTGATCGCAGAGATCAATGGGCTATAGAACGCCGAATGCCGGGAAACCATTATGTGTATCTGCGCCAAGATGTCCTCCCGTTTCGATCAACTCTATTCGAGATGTATGTTATTTCTTTGTGATGTGTGTTCCGGACACGGCAAGCACATCATAAAGCACCTGGTCGGATTATATCAGCAGCCCGTGGTTTGGTTCCCAAACCCGCGGTATTCCTGCGCTGAAGAACAGCGCCACTGTGGGATAATGAATCAATATTATTACATTGACGCGGCGGGCAATGGTGAACGGACCTATCCGGGTTAGAATCGCAGCGACCCACAATCAACATCGATAAACATGAACAACTCATCTGACGAAACCATTGGCTTTATCGGCCTGGGGCTGATGGGCCGTCCCATGGCCACCCACCTGCACCAATCCGGATACCCGCTGGTCATTTACAATCGGAGTAAACCCGTGGTGGCAGAGTTGTGCGCCGTTGGCATGACTGCCACCGAGTCTCCACGGGACGCCGCCCGACAGTCCACGATCATTATCGTTATGGTGTCCGATACCGCGGCAACAGAGAAAGTGCTGCTGGGCGATGAGGGCGTGGCGCAGGGGGTGCAGTCCGGAACGCTGGTCATCGATATGGGTACCACAGCGGTGACGGCGACGCGCCGTTTCGCGTACGAGATTGAAAAACGCGGGGGCGATTATGTCGACGCCCCGGTGTCCGGCGGCCAGGTCGGTGCCCAACAGGCGGCCCTCACCATCATGGCCGGTGGCAGCGAACCGAGCTTTGCACGGGCCAAACCGGTGTTCGAAACGCTCGGTCGTCATGTCACCCGGGTCGGTGACATCGGCGCTGGGCAGGTGGCGAAAGCCGCCAATCAAATTATCGTCGGACTGACCATCGGTGCGGTCGCCGAGGCGCTGACGTTGGCGAAGAAGGCGGGGGTTGATCCAGCCAAGGTCCGCGCCGCCTTTGAGGGCGGTTTTGCCTGGTCACGTATCATGGAACTGCACGGTCAACGAATGATCGATGGTAAGTTTACTCCTGGCGCCAAAGCCGTGACGCAACGCAAGGATCTCGCACAAGCATTGGTATTAGCGGAACAAATCGGCATCGATCTTCCGGCGACCCGTTTGAACCGGGACCTGTATGATCAACTCATTGAGCAAGGCGGCGGTGAACTCGACCACAGCGCGTTGGTCAAGGTCATCGATACGGAAATCTAGGAGTACCCACTGCGACGGGCAGGTGGGTATCAATCAGACGTCAGATGTTTCGCGCTGCTTCTGACTCTCACGCCGAATCTGGCGGTAGAAATCGTAGATCCCCATGATCAATACAACGATGATGATGATCCAAAGATCCGGTTCGTTCACGTACACGGCAACCACACCCATAAAGGCAACCAGGGAAAGGATGGAAA
>CAMYNX010000004.1 GCA_947259875.1 uncultured Gammaproteobacteria bacterium
TGCGCCCTTTCATATCTTTTACTTCCTTGATGTCGCTATCCTTGTGAGTTATCAATTGCAGCTTATATCCGAACGTGCCGTCGCCTTTGCACATGATGGAAAACGGTACATAACCGGCTAGATTTACGCCGAAAACCGTCGGTCCCGTGGATATGCCCGCTATGTGCAGACGGCCCGACCGCATTGCCTCCACTTGTGCGGCGTAGGACTCGGCGCCATACCATTTGACCGACTTGCCGGTTTTTTTCTCAAGGTAATCCATGAATTCTGTGAACACATTTTCATAAACCGATGGATCCTCTACCGGGGTATAAGAGAATATCAGCACATCAGGATTCAACCATTGATTGGACTCTTTGGGGGTATCGGCGACGAGGTCGCCGTTGTCGTCACAATAGCGAACATCGAGATCTCCGCGGCTCTTGCATTCCTCGGCTGATGCACCGAAGGGCACAAAAAGCAACGCTGCGAGTAAGACAGAAGACAGATAGGGTATTGCGGATCTGAACATGATTCTCCTCCGTTTTAGCCTTCGTTGGTTATACATATTCATCGACTGATTGAGAGGGAACCTCTCGAAATATTTGCCACTGTATGCTTGTTGCCGGTGTCCTGCAACCACAGTCGGCGCGGCACGGCGCCGCCAAGAGAACTACGACAGTACTCATTGTGCCGCTTAATGTACAGTCACGTCTACGTCTGTATCATTGTCTTCGGATTGCCTCCGTTGCAGGTTGAGCAGGGTCTCCGGCGTTGGCGACGCATGATGCAGAATTATCCGCCAACCCTTGCTGGTGCGTCGATAGACATTAGTGGTATGAATGGTGAATTGCGGTTCTTGGTCGTTGGCAAGATAGATGTTTTCGTTGACGTAACGGATGGCGATCGAGTCACCGTCTATTCGGCGCTGTTCGGTGAGCCGAAACCGAATCGGCGGCGAGTTCTGCAGAATCTGTATCCAGCTTTCGCGGATTTGCTCATATCCTTCCAGGCGCGGGCCCTGTGGATGTATACAAACGATGTCGTTTTCGTCGGACCAAACCGCCATCATGGCGTCAAGATCGTGAGCTTGAAACGCACGGTAAAACTCGCTTTCAGCCTGATCCGCGCTCGCCAAGCTCGATGTCTCTACTGCAACCATGTGCCGGCTCTTTGCAGGTCATCTTCGGTCAGTGTTCCTACAACTTGCTTCAGGCGCAGCCAATTCAGGATGTAATCGTAACGCGCCTGGAGATAGTCGCGCTTCGCCTCGAACAGGTCACGCTGTGCATCGAGGACCTCCAGGTTGGTGTTGAGACCGGCCGCGAATCCCTCTTGCTTGGCCTCCAGCGCACTCTCGCTTGCGGTGACCGCCCGATCAAGCGCGCCCACCTGCCGAATGGTGCCGGTGACGTTTAGAAATGCCGCACGAACATTGCGATCCGCCGCCCGGCGCGCAGATTCTACTTGTCGCAGCGCGGCGTCATAGCGTAGCCGTGCCTCCTCGGTTCGTGACACGACGGCGCCCCCTTGAACCAAGGGAATGCTCAGCTGCAGCATCGCATCGGTGTATGTTGTTTCGCGACCTGGACCGGAAATACTACCATTCGCGTCTTGGAATTCATGGGACACGATGAAGTCCAGGGATGGATAATGACCAGCCCGTTGACGGCGTATCTCTTGCTCGGCGACATCCGCAGTTTGTTGACTGACCGCAAGTTCCAAGTTTCCCCCAAGTGCCGTAGCGATCCAATGCGGGACATCGTCGGGTTCGGGCTTCGTTAGCGGAGCGTCGGGTTTGAGGGCACGCAAACTGTAGGGCACCCGGCCGATAAGTTCGGCTAACGATTGATATGCGTCAGCGAGGGTATTGCGGGCAGTGACTTCCTCGGCTTCAGCGATACGGAACCGTGCCTCCGCGTCATACAAGTCGGTAGTCGTGCCGAGTCCAACTTGTAATCGCTCATCCGCGAGCTCCAACTGTCGTGACAGTGCGGTGCGCTCGGCGACGGTGAGTTCAAGGTTGTCCTGTGCCGCGAGCACCAGCAAGTAACGCGTTGTAACGCGCACGATTAAAGATTGTTTGGCAATGTCAAACTGTAATTCAGCGACCTTTGCCTGTGACTGGGCCTGGCGATATTCTAGTATCTTGCCGCGATCGTATACAGGCTGCTGCAAGGACAAGCCGTAGCCATCAGAATTGTAGTTGCCGGAGCCTTGGACGATGAACGGCTGGCCCGGGGCGTCGATCTCGTCGCGATTTCGCACGTACGCGACGTCTGCGCTCAGACTTGGTAGCAAAGGTGCGCGTGCCTGCTTTACCTTCTGCAGGTCAGCCTCATAGGTCAGAGAGTCCGCCTGAAATGTAGGGTCGTTGTCAACCGCCAATATATAAACGTCCCACAGCCCCATGCTCTTATCGGGTTGGTTTGCTTTAGTGGTGGCCTGCGAGATCATCGTGTCGTAGTTGAGGTTGAGAGCTAAGTCAACGGCATGTCCCGTTGTTGCCAGTGCCGGCAACGTTACGAGCAACATGGTGCAGATGAGCCTTGTCAACATACTGTAGTGCCTCGCGCAGGATATGACTTCGGAGTTGGTTGCACAGGCCGAGTCCCTTAGTTTAGCTATTTACCATAGGATTTGTTAGTAACATTAATGAAGCGTCATCTTACCGTCGATATCAAGATCTGCCGAGCGCCGTTGTTGAATACTATAGCGCGGCTTGACGTTGACGTATCTAGGAAGCACGGTGGTTTGACCCGGCTTCTGCGAAGCAAGGCTGGGCGCCGGGCCAAACGACCGGACATTCACTTCTAAGGGACCCAACCAGTCAGGACTCGCGATGATCGGCGTTGCCGTTTTGCGCTAAAAAACGAATGTTGACGGTGGTTTCACGTTAATGAGAGGTGGCACACTGGTTTCAAATAACGACACTTCTTGCCAACTATTCTCTTCCAAACGCTGCAATAAAACCGCCTCCATGACCGGTGCTTGACCAACGACGGCAATCAACCGTCCATTCGGTGACAGATTCATCTTATAGGATTCCGGCAACGTCGGCATCGACCCGGTAATGATGATCGCATCGTAAGGTCCTTCACCATCCCAACCCTGTGCGGCGTCTCCTTCGAAGTAGTGTATGTTGTGCAGGTCGTGAGCGTTGAGTTTGACGCGCGCTGTTTCTAGAAAATTTGCAAAAATGTCAACTGTGTCAACATCGCGAGCGAGACTGGCTAAAAGTCCGGTGAGGTAGCCGCTACCGGTGCCGATTTCCAACACCTTATCCCGGTTAGTCAAAGAGAGTTCCTGTAGCAGCCGCGCTTCCATCTTCGGTTGCATCATCTTCTGCCCATGGTCCAGCGGGATATTCATGTCAACGAAGGCCAACGCCTGGTATTGATCGGGTACGAAAGCCTCACGAGGAAAATCGCGAAGCAGATTCAGGACCTTGGGATCAAGTACATCCCACGGCCGGATTTGTTGCTCGATCATGTTAAAACGGGCCTGCTCGACGTCCATTGGAAAAGCCTTTAGTTTGCGTATGGTTGAGAATGCGAAGGGTAAGCAGTTTGGCGGGAAGTGGCAAGAGACAGCCGGCATCGATGGGGGTAGACCGGGTCACGAAGCGGTACGGGTGACATAGCAAACACCGCCTGCCTACCCCGATCCTTATCACCCACCCGGGCGCCCAACCCCCGCTTTGAAGCGGGTGATGGTTCGGCATGCTGGGGCTGGATAGACTCGGCGTGGCGCCTATCGTTGACCAACGAGCTGCAATCACGGCACCACCCGTGTTGTGATACGCTAACAAAACGCCGGCCCATGGCCGGCGTTTTGCATGCCTTGTGAGTCGCGATTTAGGAGGAGATCAAGGCATGATTCCGGTTGTTCGCCGGATAGGTAATAATTAACCATACATCGCACAAGTGCTTTTTGATCTGGATCAAGCACCGGGCGATTAAGCCTCCAGCAAAACACAAGAACGCCGGCTTGTGCCGACGTTCGTAGCGTGTGATGTTGTTGCATCATCCAGGCATGGCGCCTGGTGCTTGCGCGACCGGATCCCAGGTCTTGGCCTCGAAGCGATAGTACCCTTGAGTCTTGATCGCGTCCTTGGCGATCATTTCGTTGAATGCTGCGCGATCCTTGCCCATCTCATCGAATTTGCCGACCTGTTTTAACTCCCCACCGCTTGGGCATGCCGCTTCGCTGAGGTCCTGCTTGTGAGCGTCGTCAGTGACGACAAAAAAATCAGGATCTTCCATGCATCGATACACTGTGAATTTCACGCTGCTCACCTCCTTCTCTTAAAAACAATATGGGGTAATTAATTGGACAACGCCTGGACTTGATCGTCCATCGAATTCCTATTACACACTGATAAGTAAAAGTTATCGTGCTTCTTGTCCCCACCGTTACGTGCTGCGGTGCTGGCATAGCGGCAAAGACCAATCCATCGAATGAACCTTAAAGCCGCGACGTAAGACAATCGACAAGTCGAGTCCAACACCAGGATCGATACTCGAATGGTGGGTGATTGACGAAGATAGTGCGCTCGTGGACGCCCGGAGACAGGCGACCGGTCGTGTTTGTAATATGATGCGCATATGTCGTTCCCATCACCCCATGGTTGATACCGATGTCTTGGTCGGTTTTGCGGTGGCACGGTTATTGTTATCAGACTATAACCTGTTGTTATCGAGAACATTTGATCGGTCGTTCTGTGCGTGCGACAAGCCTGGCAGCGGGCGTGACACTTGATCCGTATCGGGGTTAAGAGTAGGGTGAGCGACGGCTAGGGGTGCTTGTTCACGGGCTGCGTGCAGGCTGAGAGATACCCTTGAACCTGATCCGTTTAATTGCGGCGTAGGCAATGCCGGTATTATTCCTACCGCGGCACACCGCTCTCAGGTTCAACTCCATAGAACTTATAGGTGTTTGAGATTATGAGTGCGATACCGAAAGAATTCCTCAAAAAGACCGCTCAGTTATCCGCAGCGGTTACCCGTCCGATCCCGGGCTCGGCAAAGGTCTATGTACCCGGTTCCCGATTTGATCTGCGGGTACCGATGCGTGTGGTGGAACAAACGTCCACGGCAGCAAGCTTCGGTGCTGAAGAAAATCCGCCGATCACTGTCTACGATACCTCGGGCCAATATACCGACCCCAACGCACACATTGATTTGTTGCGTGGTTTGCCGCCGCTTCGGAAACCCTGGATCGAAGAGCGCGGCGACAGCACCGAATTGGATGGCCCGAGTTCCGAGTACGGCCGCCAGCGTCTCACCGATGAGCAACTAGCGGCGCTGCGCTTTGAGCATGTCCGCAAACCACGCTGCGCAAATCCTGGAGCGAATGTCACGCAGATGCACTATGCCAGGCAGGGCACTATCACTCCGGAGATGGAGTTCATCGCCATACGTGAGAACCTGCGCCTGCAAGAACTCAGGGCCGACCCCCGCTATCAGGCCCTGTTGGCGCAGCACGAGGGGCATAGTTTTGGCGCCCACATTCCGGACGCGGTCACGCCTGAATTCGTACGCGATGAGGTTGCCCGTGGCCGCGCCATCATTCCGGCGAATATCAACCATCCAGAACTGGAGCCGATGATCATTGGGCGCAATTTCCTGGTGAAGATCAACACCAACATTGGTAACTCGGCGGTGACGTCTTCCATTGAGGAAGAAGTCGAAAAAATGGTGTGGGCGGTGCGCTGGGGCAGCGACACGGTGATGGATCTTTCCACTGGTAAGCACATCCATGAGACGCGTGAGTGGATCCTGCGCAACTCGCCGGTTCCGATCGGTACCGTGCCGATCTATCAGGCGCTGGAGAAGGTCGATGGCAAGGCCGAGGAGCTAACCTGGGAAATCTTCCGCGACACCTTGGTCGAGCAGGCAGAGCAAGGGGTCGATTACTTTACGATCCATGCCGGCGTCCGGTTGCCGTTCATACCGCTCACCGCCAGGCGCGTTACGGGTATCGTGTCCCGTGGCGGCTCGATTCTGGCCAAATGGTGTTTGGCGCACCATCGGGAGAGCTTCCTGTACACCCGCTTTGCAGAGATCTGTGAGATCATGAATGCCTACGACGTCTCCTTCAGTCTCGGCGACGGACTGCGGCCCGGCTCGATAGCCGACGCCAACGACGAGGCCCAGTTCGCGGAACTCAAGACCCTGGGGGAACTGACGCAGATAGCGTGGAGCCATGACTGTCAGGTGATGATCGAAGGCCCGGGCCACGTCCCGATGCAACTCATCAAGGAAAACATGAATAAAGAGCTGGAGGACTGCTACGAAGCACCTTTTTATACACTCGGGCCGTTAACTACGGATATTGCGCCCGGTTACGACCACATCACCAGCGCCATCGGCGCGGCCCAGATAGGCTGGTACGGTACCGCGATGCTCTGCTACGTCACCCCGAAAGAGCACCTCGGTCTGCCCAATAAGCAGGATGTTCGTGACGGTATTATTACCTACAAGATCGCCGCCCACGCGGCGGATTTAGCCAAGGGTCATCCCGGTGCGCAGCTCCGGGACAACGCGCTGTCCAAGGCGCGGTTCGAATTTCGTTGGCAAGACCAGTTCAACCTTTCCCTCGATCCAGATAAGGCCCAGGAATTTCACGACGAGACCCTGCCCAAGGAGGCCCACAAGGTGGCCCATTTTTGTTCGATGTGCGGGCCGCACTTTTGTGCAATGAAGATTACCCAGGATGTAAGAGATTATGCAAAAGAGCATGGCATCAGCAATGCACAGCAAGCCTTGGAAGAAGGTATGAAGGAGAAGGCGGCGGAGTTCAAGAACCGGGGATCGGAGATTTACCAAGAAGCATAACTTTTTCTTCCTGTACTATCCCTATTAGCGGTAACGGCAGGCATGGATCATGTAGCCAGCGGTGTTGGACAGGGATCCCCGCCCAGGATGGCCGAAGATACGGCATATCGTGACAACATGATGATTGCCGGGCTTGAATCTCAACCGATGGATTACTGTGTCTCTTCAGCTGTGTCTTCCTCGAACAACTGTTCCAACTCTGCGGCTGCCTTCTGCGCCAGATAAATCATTTTTTGCTCGTCATTATGACTATCGTGGTGTTCCAGTAAGCGTTTCTCGTCGTGTGCCCTGAATGTTTCGATCGCGTGGTCGCTCTCGGACTTGGGCAGGCCTAGCCCCATGAGCACGCTCTTCGTCATATCCAAGCTGGAAAGCAGGGTCTCTCGCCAAATCATGGCAATTCCCAGATCCATGAGTTGATAAGCGTGTTTCCGATTACGCGCCCGAGCAAAGATTTTCAGGTGCGGAAAATATTGCGTGACCATCTTCGCGGTACGTAGTGACGCGTCGATGTCATCGATCGCCAACACGAAGATCTTCGCTTGATCTGCCTTTGCCGCACGCAGCAATTCGATTCGCGACGCATCGCCGTAGTAGATCTTGTTTCCATATCGCTTGACAAAATCCACTTGCGCCGGGTTTGCTTCCAGGGCGGTAAAGCCAATCTTCTTGGCGCGCAGGATGCGCGCAACGATCTGACCAAAACGCCCAAAACCGGCGATGATAATCTTGTTTTCCGATACCGTGGGTTGTTCGTACTGTTTGGTTTGTGATGGCCTGACCGCGGCTTGCACACGCTCGTTGAGAGTGAAGATCAGTGGTGTCGCCGCCATCGACAGAGTCACCACAAGAATTAACAGTTCGGACAGCTCCGCGGCCATTAGACCGGCTCCGACCGCAACGGTGAATATCACAAACGCGAACTCGCCACCCTGGGGGATGATCGATGCCAGTGAGAAAGCGGATTGTGTCTTCAGGCGGCTCAATTTTGCGAGCGCGATAAGGATCGTGAACTTCGCTACCAGCAACCCCGCAACCAGCGCGATGACCAAGGCGTATTCACTACCGATCAGTCCGACATTGACGGACATACCCACCGCAATAAAGAACAAGCCCAGCATCAATCCTTTCAGCGGTTCGATGTCTGCCTCCAGAGCATGCCGATACTCCGAGTCCGCGACCAATACACCAGCCAAAAACGCGCCTAGACCCATTGATAGGCCTACCGCCTCCATGATCAGCGCGGTGCCCACAACGATGAGCAAGGCGACGGCGGTAAACACCTCAGGCACCCCGGTGGCGGCAATGACCCGTAGTAGGTGATGCAACAAAAAATGTCCGCCCACAATCACCGAGGTGATCGCCAGGAGCGCTTTCGCCGCCGCCCATAGATTGGACGCCTCGGATGTCTCACCTCCGGCTCCAATCAACGGCATTAGCGCGAGCAGCGGGATTACCGCCATGTCTTGAAACAACAAGATCGAAAACGCCGCGCGCCCGTGGCGCGTATTGAGTTGCCTCTTCTCCGCCAACATCTGCAGCGCGAACGCCGTCGAGGACAACGACAATGCGAACGCCACGATGAGTGCTGTGCGCATCGGGACACCCATTGCGTAAGCGGCCGCCGCCAATACCAGTATGGACACGCCGACCTGCAGCGTCCCCAGGCCAAAAACGGATTTACGCATGATCCAGAGGCGCGCAGGTTGCAGCTCGAGACCGATGATAAACAGCAACAACACCACGCCGAATTCGGCGAAATGAAGAATATTCTCGACTTCGATTACCAACCGCAATCCCCACGGACCGATGACGACACCGGCAGTGAGATATCCCAATACCGATCCTAGCCCCAAGCGTCGAAACAAGGGGACCGCAATGACTGCTGCGGCAAGGAATATCGCAGCTTCGGTAAAAACTGACATAATTAACCCATATATTGCACCAAGGTGGGGCTATCCCGGCGTTGGCTTGGTCTCGAACGCCTGCACTTGCGCTTCACGCAACAGAAAAACGGGGTCGGAGTCACGGACTCTGTCTCCTTTTTTCATCGCTACCGCGCGGCGCTCGTCCCCGCATAGCAGGGGGCTCGTCCCCGCACAGCAGGGGAACTACGCGCAGGACAAGCACTGCGACTGCGCGCAGCACAAGCCCCTTCGCCATCACCCGGGATCCTTGGCGCATTATGCGGGCTGGGACTCCGGGTTTGGTGAAAACATTCTCTTTAGAACCAAGTGTGTTGGCAGGTAGACAACTAGCGGGAACAGTACCATCAACAACCCAACCCAAAGTGGTCCCGTTAACCAGGTTTCTTGTGCGCTGCCGAGAGAGAACACAAAATTTATGTTTCTTGACGGATCGGTGACCCAGTAACTGACCGGTAACACTATCCAGGTGATGAGCGTCTGCGCCCACAGAGCGCGCCGATCATAGCCGAGACGGTGCACAAGCCAGATAAGTACCCAAGCCAGAAACACATGGAACAATGACAGGCCGCGGACCAGCCGGGGTAGTTTATCGGAAAACATATATTTCGTTAGATTCAATCCAAGGACGTCATAACCGGCCGCGAGTCGTGAAAAGAAGTCTAGGTTCCAAACAAGTTCCGGAATGATCATTGCTACAGCCATCGTGCTGGCGAGGAATCGGCTCTCAAACCACAGAGCCAGCAACGTCGCTAACAAGGCGATATCACAGCCCCAGAGAAAGTTGTGTGGACCCAACTCGATCCAATAGACTGGTACCAATACGCACACATACAGCGTATAAGGGATCTTTAGCCACAATGAAATTGTCTTCAGACGAGTCATAGCAGTGGATGTCGGGTGAAGCGATTCGGCTGCACAAAGTCCAGATTCAGTGGAAATAATTGAGCGTTATACATGCGACTCGAATAACGTAAGCACCACACCATCGCTGTTTAGGATCCGCCCTGCGTCCACCTTATTGTAAATTACCTTTATCGTCGAGCAGTCGTTTAGTTTTCGGGATGTCGTATAAATTTTGAGAACCTAGAGTCTACAATTGCCGGACAGTTAATTATTATCAACTGAATGTTTCTCATTGTTGTGAAGCGCGTATTGTGAAATTGTCCCGTGTTGGGTGGGGACTTCTACGGATCATTTTGTTGTTAGCCTGCCTACAGCCTACATCTGGTATGGCAGACAGCTGGTCAGTTGGCGAGCTGCATAAAGACAGCAAAAGTGTGCTATTTGGGTTTCTGGGGGGCTTGTTCGCACATGAGTTGGGTCACATGTCAGTGGCGACACTAAGGGGAATAGACTTCGAGTTCGACGGTTTATCCATCGTTTATCCGGAATCCGATCTGTCGGATAAAGACAGGCTACTGGTTGCATCGGCCGGATTTCAAGTACAGTGGATTACTTCCGAAATCGCTTTTCATTACCTCGAGAAGGGCAAGGATGACTTGGCGGCGATGAACACGGCTGCCGGGGTGATCTTGAGTCATCTGGGAATTACCGCCGCCTACCTAACTTTTCTCAAGAATCATTCTCAAGGTGATATCGAAGGCATGGCGGAGGCCACGGGTATCTCCAATGATCAGCTCGCGCTGGCAGTGGCCGTACCCGCCGTCTTGGACGGTTGGCGGTTGTTAGGAACGACCACGCCTAACTGGGTCCCCCGGCTATCGGCGCTGACCAAGGGCATCGGGGTGGCATGGGTATGGACTTATTGAATGCTCGTGTTCGGGTATCGTTTCAATGCTTCTGTGTGTGATGGCGCAAGCCGGTAATAACCCCGGTACCGGCGAACAGCACCATTCGGGTCAACGTAATCTGCGGCAGCAACAAAGTGCTCAAGGCGCCGATCACAGCCCCTTTCACGGCGCTTTGAACCTGGTTACTTTCGACTGGGAGGCCATGGACTAAACGCACGAAATGCTCGCAATTGCATGTCAGCAGGTTCCAGCGTAAATCCTTGGCCGTCAGACAGGCTCGCGCGTTTGCGACCACGGTGTGTCCAGGCAGTTGACCTTGTATCGGACTGATATTGATGCGCCGTCCCTGTGTCACTTGTCCCCAAGGTTCTTCGGTCACTGCATTGGTTCGTCTGGAAAGCGATATAAGTGTCGGGCGACCATCTACGGATCGATCGGAGACAATGGCGTAATGCTTGAAGATCGGGTAACAAACCTCGATCACCGTGCCCGGGCTGAATTCGTTATGCATAGGACTACCGAAGTGACATTATATATCGTGAAAAACCACTGTCTTTAATTGAGTTCGCCGAATGCCATGTGGTTGTATAGTTTTTATTATGGGGCGCTTTTCCCAGAATCAAAGTGTCATTACATATTCCGACTGACCTTATCACCGTTAGTTTCATTTTTGGTAAATCGTGGCGCAGGGGATCGCCTGTAAATAGGACCAAGAATTTTTGCAACCCTTCCACATGCCAACACGCTGGTCTCGTGACCTCGATGCTCGAAAAAAATCTCCCCCATGTAAAGCGGTATCATGATAGTGCACATGTGCTCGGATGAGACTTGCAGTGAAATTAGGCAAGCTGATTACGATCGTGGACAAGGTAATGGCTCAAGTTAGGCTCGCGCAGCGACGGCGTATTGACTCCAATATTGGCATTCCATCAGCTAAGTGGGTAGGCAGTGTGTTCATGGGGGCGTTATAGAAAAATATTTCAGGCGATATTGGATCGCAATACATCTGGTTCATAACGCTCGGTCGGGTCGCCATAATAGTAGCCTTGCGCCAGGCTGATTCCGAATTTCGCCACCAGTTGATGAATGTTCTCGTCCTCCACCCACTCGGCGATCGCCTTGACGCCTAGCGCCTTTGTCACCAGTTGGATATGCTTGACGAGCTGGCGATCACGGCCGTTTGCCACCATATTCTGAACAAAACTCCCCTCGATCTTCACGTAGTCCACGGGGAAATGCCTCAGGTAAAGAAAGGAATTGAATCCGCTGCCAAAGTCATCGAGCGCGAACAGAATTCCCCTGTTCTTGAGCTTACGCATCAATGTGGATAGGCTGGACAGGTGACGCAATGCCTCCCGCTCGGTGATCTCAATAACCAATTCGCCACTGGGAATTCCCTGGGTGTCCAGTAGATCGGGGAGTCCGAGCATGAACTGTTGGTTTTGTATGCTGGCGGCAGACAGGTTGACAAAAAGCTTCACACCCCCCAAGGAAGGGCTCTGTTGTTTGTACTTGAGCGCACTTTCGATGACAAACTGATCGAACTCTTCGATCCCGTGCCGCTCCAGGTCAGCGATAAAGGTATCAGCGCTCAGTAGCTCGTCACCATTGCGGACCCGGGTGAGCACTTCATAACCAAAAACGCGTTTTGAGTTCACCTCGATGATAGGTTGGGTGAACAGTGTCATGTGGCCCTCGCGTATGGCTTTTTGGATCCAAGCCTTGCGCCCGAACCTTTCGCTGATGTTATGGACCTCTGCGGGGTCGACGGTAACGACGCGATTTCTGCCTGCCTCCTTGGCCTTGTGCACTGCCACGTCGCCGGCCACCGTCAGTTCCGCCACACTGCGCCCATGGTCGGGGTACGTGACCACGCCGAAGCTGGCGGACAGCCAAATAGGACCTCTTTGGCTATCGATCTCGGTCACCGAAAGCGCGCGGCACAAGCCTTCTGCCAGCGCTACGGCCTCTTCCCCGGGGGTTCGGGGCAGGACCGCTGCGAACTCGTCGCCACCGGTCCGTGCGACGATGCCCCTATCCCGCACATGGTTCATGAGTATCATCGTGACCTTTTTGAGCACTTTGTCACCAAATGGATGACCATTAGCATCGTTGATGTGATGAAAGCGATCGATGTTGAGAAAGATGATAGAGAATGATTCCTTGCTTGTTTTGAAGTACTCGATTTCTGATTTGATGCAGTCCTCAAACTTGCGGCGGTTATAGAGCCGCGTCAGTGGGTCGTTATGTGTGAGTCTGTTTACCTTGACGTTGTAGCTCTGTATGGAGCTTAGTAGTTCATTGAACGACTCTGATAGTTCCCCGATCTCCTGGACTCTACTGTCAGGGTTGACCCGTCTGCTCAAGTCGGTGTCGCGTACGGCTCCCTTGATGATTCCCACCAGCCTGGTCAAGGGAGTGATAAGAAACAGGCGCAGGTTTGCGTGCATCGTTATTAATAGAGCGATTAATAGAAACACGCTGAATCCTATGAGCAACTTTACAGTAAGGTCTAATGGCACTTTTAGTTTTTCTATGGGTTGGACTATTTCAATGACGCCACTGATGTCTCCGGGTGAAGCCGACGTGTGGCATGACACGCAGCGGTCCCCGATTTTAATCGGATAGAGATAGCGAATAGCGTGTTCTTTGATGGACAACTGCTCGGTACCGGTTAAGAACACCTGAAACGCGGCGGGGTCTATTTCAGTCCCGCGCGGGGTCTTGTCGTTGGGATATGTATAATCCTCAGGATAGTTAGTAATGATGCGTATACTCCCCTCGTTGATCAACGCTTTGAGCTTTGCAATCGCCGCATCCATATCCTTTTTGGTACCACCTTGGCCCATGACGAGGTAAATGCTATGAAATGCCAGCTGAGCGACCTCGCGAGCATGGTCTTCAGCCAGATCTTGCACCGCCGTCTTCTTCAGGTAGGCCGAGGCCAACACGAGCAGCACTACCGTCACCAAGAGCGTGGTGCCGAACATGACCAACACCAACCTATTGAGGCTGTGTTTGCGATTATTGTCCGTAGTACGCAACGACAATCAAGCTTCCTCGTTTTTCGACGTCAACTGCACGCGAACGGCAAACGCCCAGCGTTTTCTCAAAAGAATTCGCGTGGGTTCGATTGCTGTTGACGCTCAGACTCACCGCCGCTAATTTCGTCGACTACTCTTAAAATCTTAGGCCAAAGCCCAATTTTCGCTACTGCAAATACTGACGTATATCAATTGAGCTGGCCGTTTTATGCCGGATTGATGGCATTATGGTCGGCAGGTTCCACATCAGTTTATTAACTAGTTCAAGCGCAAGACACATTCTCGGCACTCATTACTGGTACTATGTTTGGGTCAATTCGATACCACGTTCAACGGAACTTTTAGAGTTGGATCCCCCCTAACTGGTTGATTCTTGAAAGAAACTCATCGCGGAGAGAGCATTTGTGACCATACTCAACTGTTTTCTAGCAAGTGTGATCTTGTTTTGGCTGTGGGCGCCGGTCACGGTGGCGGCGAAAGAGCCCCTGTTTGGGGATGTCATGGCTGCCGTCGTGGGGTTACGCGTCGACGTGCGGGATGACGCCCGCACCGCGAAGTCGCTGGGCACCGAGCGCGAAGGCTCGGGGGTTGTCATTGACACCGATGGTCTTATCGTGACCATCGGTTATTTGATTCTCGAAGCCCGTGCGGTCAGCGTTGTGCTCCCCGGCGGTGACGTCGTTCCCGCGCAGATTTTGGCATACGATCACGATAGTGGTTTCGGTTTGATACGCGTTGAAAAACCGCTTGGCGTTTCCCCGATGCCGCTGGGAAACTCTAAAGTCGTTGACATTCGAGAGCCAGGGTTGGTCGCAAGTTATGGCGGACTGGCCCATGTGCGGCCGGTGAGGGTAGTGTCGCGACGGGTGTTCGCGGGTTATTGGGAATATCTGTTGGAAAACGCCATATTTACTTCTCCTCCACACCCGTTGTTTGGTGGTGCTGCGCTCATTAATTCCACGGGCGAACTAATTGGCATCGGCTCTTTGGTGGTGCCAGACGCCGTGGCGGAGACCGACCTTCCAGGCAATATGTTCGTGCCGATCGAGGCATTGACACCCATTATCGATGAACTTCTGTCCAAGGGCCGTAAGTCCATGCCATCGCGACCGTGGCTCGGTATCTACAGTGAGGAAACAGCCGGCCGGTTGCGTGTTGTCCGTGTCGCCGATGAGGGTCCGGCGGTGCAAGCCGGGATCGAAAGTGGTGACATTATATTGACCGTCGCCGATCAACAGATCGCCTCTATGGAAGAGTTCTATCGTCAGGTCTGGGCGTTAGGTGACGCAGGTGTGCCGGTATCCATGACCGTCCTCAAGGGTGCAACCACGCGCGACATCGTCGTGCACAGTATGGACCGATACAAATGGCTGCGAATTCATCGCCCGCGTCAAGATTGATAATTGCAGAACGCGCTTCCGGTATCGCCGAGCGCCCATCAGCGGGACGCCCCGAAGTATTACATGCGGATCTCACGTGATTACGGAGTTTCTCGCCCGACTACCACCCAAGGGATTCCGATTCCCGACAACAGTGAACATCTTGACCGGATCAAGTAAAATTCCTAGCGAAGGTAGATGTTGTTCAACATAGGAGGCTCAAAAACATGCGGACAGCATTAATTGTTTTGGTACTGTTTGCACTTGCTTTAACGGTTGGTTCCCTGGCATGGGGATTGATCTCGATGAGCAAAGGCGGTCAATTCGATCGTAAGCATAGCCACGAATTCATGTTCGCACGAGTCGCTTTTCATGCTGTGGCCGTAGCGATTGCACTACTGGTTTTATACCTGTTCGTCGGCTAATGACTCAGCAGAGATGGGACACACTCAACGCACACTCTATGCGACTGCAAAACAAACAATTTGCTTCGCCCATCGACGGCCGAGCTTAGCGGTAGTACTCGGAGCTCGCCGGTAAGCGCTAACCGGATATCACTCTGGATAGCAGTTTTGTTAATGTTTGTTTTGCGCGACGTGTTATCAAGAATCTGAGTGTGACGACAAGGGCTAAAAACGACGGCGCTCGTCATCCCAGTGTCGATAGTGTTGGTGATCTGCGGTGTTGCTACTGCCGGGAAACAAATCTGTGGTGTGCGTATCCGTGATTAATTGGTGCCGGGCTCATGTTTGACTAGAACAAGATCTGCTCGCGTAATCGATGTTGACGAAGTCGCGTTTGTGGTGCCGTAGGACGAGCCAGCGCAGACCGCGTGGAGCGTGAATTAGCATGCGCATAGACTTTTCCCTTAATTTTAAAGAACATCAATATTATTGGTGGTTCGCGCCACTGTGACCGCCGCTTTTACGGAAAACCTGATTGATCATTGCTTGGTCTTCATCTAAACGAGGAAAAATAGATGGCACGGTGGATCCAGTTTGAACACGAGGGACAGGTGAAGTTCGGAATCCTGTCGGGGGATGCCGTTAAAGTGCATCAGGGCAACATGTTTACCAGGCCGACACCTACCGACGAGCAGGTGGACATCGCTGCAGTCAAGCTGTTGACTCCCACACAGCCGAGCAAATTGATCTGTCTGTGGAATAACTTCAATATGTTGGCCTCGAAGCTAAGTCTATCGATTCCGCAAGAGCCGCTGTATTTCATCAAAGCGACTACATCATATTTGCCAGGCGACGCATCTATCCGCAGGCCGCAATCCTATGATGGCAAGGTCATCTTCGAAGGTGAGCTGGGCGTGGTGATCGGTAAGGAATGCCGGCGTGTATCGGAAGTGGACGCGCGCGAGCATATATTCGGCTATACGTGTGTCAACGACGTCACCGCCGTGGAGCTGTTAAACAAGGACAGTACTTTCACCCAGTGGACGCGGGCCAAAAGCTTTGACACCTTCGGTGTATTCGGTCCAGTGATCGCCACCGACCTAGAACCGGAAGGCCTTGTAGTGAAGTCCCACTTGAACGGAACGAAGCGGCAGGACTATCCGGTTTCTGACATGATTTTCTCTCCCTATCGCCTGGTGAGCTTGATATCCCAGGATATGTCCCTACTGCCTGGCGATGTCATTGCTTGTGGGACCAATGTTGGGGTTGGTTCCATGAAGCCCGGCAGCACCATCGAAATCTCTATCGAGGGTATCGGTATATTGAGCAATACATACGATTAACCCGTAGTTTGTACCTAAGGATCCCGGATGATGGCGACGGGAGCGGGGCGCCTTGGTGCAATATGCGGTTTATAGGCTTGTGCCCGGGCCACGGTCGATCTATGGCGCGGGGTGATGACGCTATTTCCGTTTACCCGACGAACTGCCGACACCCGCCGATGACAGAAATTCCCGCAGGTGGCGGATATCTTGCTTGCTGGCGGCGCTACTGCGATGAGGACGGTGTAGCGTGCCCTCGACACCATTCAGCACGATGCGGAAACGTGCCCCGTGACCAGGCTGAACATCGGCGCCTAGCCAATTCAACAATGACTCGATATCCCGCCAGTGTATGTTGCCGCTGACAGGCTCGGTAAAGACGGAGGCCAGGGTGCGTTCGTGCTTGCTACTCATTTGACGACTAAGCTGGTGGTTATGCCAATCTCTCAGGTTGTCGCTCGCGCCGCCCGCTTACCGAACAAACTTCGGTATTGGCATAGGGTTATACTTGCCGCAGCAGTAAGTCATCGGCTGAATACGCCCGAGAAGCTGTATCGACAAGATACCCGATTATCTCGTTATTACAACTAATTTTTAATAGGTCTCGATCGTTTCGTGGGGAAGCGGTGGTGATATCACGACTTATTGCGGAGACTGTGTATGGTAACGCGGGTCGTTCCCGTGTTGTTTGATCCAATTCAATGCGAGTTGCCGGGCTTCGGCGATCTGGCCTGCAGACATACGTCGAGCCAACATATCGCGATTTCTGGAGGCTTGTGAATTTCCCTGCGCCGCTGCAAGATAAAACCATTTGTAGGCTTGAAGATATTCTTCGGGAACACCCTGTCCGTTGGTATAGTGAACACCAAGATTGTTCTGCGCTTCAACAACGCCCTGTTCCGCAGACTTTCGATACCAGGTGACGGCCGTTATGTAGTTTTGCGTTGCAGTCCTTGTGACGCGATCTCATAGTCTCCTCGGCCAAACGCGATGATGAGCCGCTCTCGGTCGGCAATATATTTGATCTGCTGTTCCAACAGATCCATGACCCGTGTTATAGGTAACGGGAACGGAGCGGACGCAATATCTTTCAAGAGTCCGTGCTGATCTTTTGTGGGCGCGTTGCCTTCTGATTTCGGGTTCACACCTGGCGCCAGCGACAGCGGCACGAGGCTCACAATGGCAGTAATGAGTGCTTTATGCTTCAGCATTTCAATGACAATGGGAAACCGAGCTCGCATTATAATCCAATCACGACTCGTAGATATTAATCAGCGCCGATAACTGGGAACCCACTATGCATCTAACCGTCAACGATATTGAGATGAACTATGAGATCTCTGGTAAGCATAAAGCTCCAGTAGTGGTCCTGAGTCACTCCTTAGGATCCAGCACCGTGATGTGGAAACCGCAGATTGAAGAATTAAGCTCTGAATATCAAGTGCTGCGTTACGATACCAGAGGTCATGGTGATTCTGAGGCGCCGGACGGTGCGTACGACCTTGATCTACTCGGTGATGATGCGGTGGCGTTACTCGATGCGTTAGATATCGAACGGGTGCATTGGGTGGGATTGTCCATGGGTGGCATGATCGGCCAGAGTATCGCGCTGCGTTATCCCGAGCGTCTGTTGACCTTGGCTTTATGTGACACCATGGCGGTAGTACCGGATGAAATGCAAGGGGTGTGGCTAGAACGCATTGAGATCGCCCGGGAGTCCGGCATGGATGCATTGGCAGATGCCACCATGGAGCGCTGGTTTACGGAGGCCTTTCGCAGCACCCATGCACAGGCAGTAGCACCGATACGGCGGCAGTTTGTTGCCACCGCTGTCGCCGGTTTTGTCGGGTGTTGCGAGGCGATAAGGTGTCTCAATTACCTGCCCAGACTGAACAGCATCGAGACTCCTACGTTAGCGGTGGTGGGCGAGCACGACCAGGCAACACCGGTTGCCGCAGCGGATGCCATACATGACCGGATCGCTTCTTCAGAGCGGGTGGTGATCCCTAATGCCGCCCATCTGTCTAACATCGAACAACATGAATTGTTCAATAAAACGGTGCTTGATTTTCTTAAGCGTCACTAGACGTTCTAGACACAAAATGTGACGTAGGGACGCCTCCTTCGGTGCCTCATAATCACAGCCCAGCCGCTCATTTGTTGATATATTGAAACGCCCTCAGTTGTTCATGGCGTATGGTTAACGGTCACATCCGTAGAACCGGACGTAAAACTTGCCCGGGTGTCACCGTCCGCATCGTTTGCTGCCTCGACCACGAAATAAACTATTCCCACACCGAGCAGCAAACCAAACGCCAGGCAGCCGTTGGGGCTGCGCTCGCAGAATGGGCGTCGGTTTTCCGTGCTATGCATTCGGTACCACTCCGGTGCACTGGGGTTGCTGGAATACAGGGGTAACGCCACGCTCAAACCTGGTGTGCTGTCCAAGTTGGTGGAAATCAACCTCATACTGACCCGAGTGGCGGGCGAGCGGCCGAACCCATGAGAAAACTGCAGCATCGTGGCGATGGGTTCCGCGGCGACGGTGACACTGAAAGACAGGGCAAAGGCGAGGATGGAAAGTCGGCACAATTTCATGGTTTCACCGTTGGGGGAAGTATCAGCCAAGAATGTAACAACGGCCGAAGGCCGTCAAGGATACGGCCCGGCGCAGCCCGGGTTGCGATGTTGATCGCTCTTCTCGCGAGCAGTTGTTAACAGATTGGACCACGATCTATCGTTGGGGTGTGGGCGTGACGGCATGAATGAGCCTAGGATTACCAGTCGGAAACGGAGAAGTCCATCGGTGTTGCGCAGAACCGATCCGAGCGGTGTAATTGGATTGATATAAACCACAATCGCTAGTCTATCGCTGATCACTTCTCGATGCGGCGTGCGGATACGGTTGATGATAGCCAGGACCGGCGACGGGTGGGGTCTTGGGTAAGATGTTTTGATCGACATCCGAGCGATAGGCGTTGGTGTAACGGGCGATCACACGGTAGGTGGCAGGATTCATTAACCGCAGTTCCACGTGGTAGTCGCGGTTGGCTTTAATTCCTTGCAACGGTGGGGTGCGAAACATATACGAGGTGCGACCCCACTTGGCGGTTTGCCGGACAATGATTGATTCACCATCCCCGGGATTTTCGAACTCGGCCTCGAGGACTGTACCTGCCGGGATGGGCCGTTTTACGCCAGCGACAAATCCATAATCGGCCTCGGCGAGCCGGTAATTGAAAATGAACCCGCCGCCAATGAATTCGATATAGGGCCTGTCTCCGTCTTCCGGTCCGGAGCAGGCGGCGAATCCTATACACATTACCGTAGTCAGTATCTTTAGCAGTTGTCAGCACCCCCTGGCGCGCCAATCATGCAAAGGTTTTGTCGAGCCATGCCGAGTTTCATTGGTGTTTCTTCAGTAATTGAACCAGCTGGGCGTTAGCTTTATGTTCCGCGATGGCCCCAGGCGTGTTTCCATCAATGTCCGCAGCCTTTGCTTCGATACCCCGGTTAAGCAGCGCAGCCGCGATATCGGTCGCGCCTGCAATGGCAGCGATGTGCAGGGCGTTCTGGCCATGCTGGTTACGGGCATTGAGATCTATCTCGGTTTGAACGATCAAGCTGTTAACGATCGCTTGATTACCGGAGCCGGCAGCGCGCATCAGTGGCGTCCACCCCAGCACATCTCGTACATTCGGATCGGCCCGATTCTGCAACAGAAAATCCACCATTGTGGTACGCCCTTTGAGGACTGCGACCATCAGCGCAGTCCACCCTTTACCGGCGCGGTGATTAATGTCGGTGCCGTGTTCGATGAGAAGCTCAGCGGCTTGGCGCTGACCGTATTGGGCCGCGTACATCAGCGCGTTGCCGCTTGAGCGATTGACCTGATTTACGTCGGCGCCCAACGCGAAAAGACGGCGCATCAGCGTAATATCACCCTCGGCCGCTGCCAGCATCAATGCCGTCTTGCCGTAGCGCGCGCCGGTGTTGACGTCGATGCCGTTTTCAGCGAGTTGTCTTAGCGCAGCGACGTCAGAGTTTCTTATCGCCTCCCGCCAGTGGTCAATTTTCTGGTCGGCGATGGCCGATCCGCCGATCAACATCAGCGTAGTTAGCCCGCATATTGCACCAAGGCGGCGAAAACAAGGGTTAAGTATGTTTTTTGAAGAAGGAATTCGATCAATACCTGGCATAACGGTTTGTGCCCAAATAGGTGCCTATCCCAGCCCTGACTCGGTCTTGAACACCTGAACTTGCGCTTCACTCAACGCATGGCTACGGCGATGCATTTCGCTCCGGCGCGGCGCTTGTCCCCGCACAACAGGGGGCTTGTCCCTGCACAGCGGGGGAACCAGCCACCCGACCCTGCGACTCCGCGCAGCACGAGTCCGTTCGCCATCATCCGGGACCCTAGGCGCAATAGACGGGCTAGGATAACAATTCCTCGGGGCAGGCATTTGCGTATCGCAATGGGATCTCGGACGAGAACGCGGCCTGTGTCAAGTTGCGTCCAATTATTAAGGATAGTCATTACGACGGGCTCATGACCCAGGGAAGAATCTTTTCGCCGAATCTTTGACGCAGGGTGTCAATCTCTGACGCATAGGTCTCGTAGAGATAGTTACGATATGGCGGTCGCAGCGGAATCTGCATTCCTCTATTGATGACCTCTTGTAATCCGAGCTGTTGGTAATCTAATTTTGCTTCAGCGCCGATATGCCGAAAGACATTTCTCAATAATGACGCTGGATCGTTCTTGATGTCATCGAAAAAGCAAATATGAAATTGATCTTCACTGAAAAATTTCAACCAGTTGTCAATTACCGTACTATATTTCATTTGCACCTTATTCAGCATGCCCGTCAACTCAGCTTCGTCTAACTGCTCGAATCGCCTACCCGTATCGCGCAATAGCGCCACGAGTGCCTCCGACCAGGCCCGCTCGATGGGGTCGCGCAAAATCAGTATCAACCGGACCTGCGGCATGAGATCGCGAATGCACTGGATCCGGCTCTCGGACAAAGTGCAGTAATGAGGGGATTTCTCCCCCTTGATTCGATCGCCGCCGGGTTTGAACAAGTCTGAATAATAAGATAACGGTTTGTGAAAATACTTCGTAAAGTACTTGACCTCCCCGGAGTGTTCACCGCGCGCCAGGAACACCTGAGGATGCTTCTTCATCCGGCTGGCGAGCCACCAAGTCCCGGATTTAGGGGCGCCGATTATCAAGAAGTCCGGTAATGTGTAAGCAGCTTCAGGCATATGCGAATGGTCGCGGGCTAGGATCAGGGCCAACCTGGGAGTCTATTATCGCAGCTGTCGGGTTTCATCGCTCGTGTACAACGGTGCCTCAAAATCAAAACCGACGCTGTCTAATCTCGACCGCGGCATGCAAGCTCTTGGCGGCTCATGAACCCGACGTTGCCGGGCAGGCGTATCATAGGCTTCCTTGTTCGTAGTCTTGGAACGCTTGCAAGATCTCGGCCTTGGTGTTCATGACGAACGGGCCGCCACGGGCGACCGGCTCGTTCAAGCGCTTACCCGCGATCAGCAAGAACCGGCTGCGGAGTTCGTTACCGATGATCTGTACGCGATCTCCATCACCCAACACCGCCAATGCCCGCTCATCGACAACTTGATTGTGCGCCGTGTCGTCGCCTACTATTTGGATAGAGCCTCCAATCACGTATACAAACACATTGTGTGCAGGCGGTACCGGTTCAACAAACGCACCGTTGGCATCCAAGCTCACATCCAAGTACAAAGGTTCGGTCGGGACATGTTTGACCGGACTGGCTGTCCCGCTCGAGGTGCGGCCCGCCACCACCCGCACCTCGGTGCCATCCTTACGTTGCTCTAAGGGAATCGCATTCTTTGGAAACTCCTGGTAACCAGGCTCCGACATCTTGAGTGCTTGAGGCAGATTCACCCACAGTTGGAAACCCTCGAGCAAGCCGTCTTCCTGTTCCGGCATCTCTGAGTGCACGATACCTTTTGCGGCAGTCATCCACTGTACCCCGCCGGACTCGATGACACCGCTGTGCCCGCGACTGTCTTCGTGACGCATGCGCCCATTCAGCAGATAGGTTACGGTTTCGAACCCGCGATGGGGATGTGGTGGAAAACCGGCGATATAGTCGTGGGCTTCGTCCGAGCGAAATACGTCGAACAGCAAAAACGGGTCCAGCATGTTCAGCTCGTTGGACCCCATTAAGCGCGTGAGTTTGACGCCGGCACCGTCGGAAGTCGCTAATCCGTTCGTTACCTGCACCACTGGGCGGCCCACACCGTCTGTTTGTTCAAGATGCATCTTCGGGGTCCTCATATTATCTGTGTGCATGTTCGGGGGTTATCGAGTGATAGCGCCCCGGCGCCGTTGGCAACATGGAATCGCATAAGAGTAAGATGGTTTGTATGGTTCAATCCCTCCCAACTGAGATCATCGCCTCCAACGTGGATACTTACCCTAATGGATATGGACGGCCAACCATAGACACTGCGGTGTGTCCGAGGTCCAAACCACCCGGTGCGGTGTGCGAGCGGGTAAAAAGAGGCTGTCACCTGCCGACAAGGATATCAATTCGCCATCTAAATCCAGACGTGCGTTGCCCTGCATGAGTATCACCCACTCATCTTGTTCTTGATCATAGGCGACAGGTTCACGATGGGCCGAGCTAACAATTCTCTCGATTACTACGTTACGGCATTTAAGTAACTGATCGAAGCGCTCACCGTGTTGCGGTAGCCCGCCGATGAGGAAAAAGTTGAGTGGTTTCATATTAACCGCCTCGGTGCAATATACGGGTTAAATGTCTACGAATTCCGGGTCCTCTGGTGTCGGCACTACTCGCCATTCCTGTGCTACGGGGTCAAACTCCGCGATCTGTTTAAGGGGTTGCTTGAGATATTTTCCTTTGCCCTGCACAGCGATGCTTCCGTCTTCTAATAACAACTCGCCCTCGCCGTCAAAGAAACGTCTATTCTCCGATACGATACGGGCGACCACTCGTAGCTCTTGTGTAAGGGGTATGGGTTTTTTGAAGCGTACAGATAATTCGACGGTGACTCCCCAAATCTCTGTTTCGTTGTCGATCATAATGGCCCGTCCAATGGTCTCATCGAGAATCGTTGATGCGATGCCGCCATGAAGTCTGCCTGGATAACTTTGGTGCTGTATTAATGGGTTGAAAACAGCAAGAAGTTCCTTATTGTCGAGTTCGTAAAAGACACCTTTGAGACCCAACTCGTTCTTGAGCCCGCACACCAGGCACATCTTTGAATTGGGTTGTTTGCGTTTTATCTTGTACCGCACATTGTAAACCCCGTTAATTGAGGTTCCTTACTGTAACCCAAAACGCTAACCCCCGTAGCGGTGCTCAATCAGACCGTGACGCATCGGCGAGGATTTTGCGAATATCCCGGCCCCAGGTTTCGAATACACCCGCGACATCTTTTCCTCGATAAAATCTGGCGAGTGTCGATGGATTGGCCGCGAGCAGTACAACGTTATCACCTTCTTGGTAAATGATGATTTTTAGCGGCAAAAAGGGCAACAATTCAGGCTGTGCCACGCTGAGAAAGCGAATTTGTTCAGGTTTGCCAAAAAAAACGATCCGATAGGGAGGGATGTCATAGCCACGCTTGCGCAGACCATAATCAACCCGCTGTACGCGCGAGAACCGGTAACCATTCGCCTCGATGGCACGTTGCAGCTTCATCATTGCCTCGGGATAAGGGTCCTGTGACTGGGCGTGCAGCATGGCTGAATCGGATGCCGATGCGACAGCGAAATATAGGCTCATCACACACAGTGCCAACCCGGCAAGGATACGCCGCGGTAATCCCATCACAGTGTGCCCTCTTCGAGAATAGCTTGATAGGCCTGATGTAGATGATCACAGGCTGGTGCTAGATCAGGATTTCCCAGGTAAGCAGCACTCACCAACTTGGAATTGGGGGCGATCACATACACGCCGTCGTCTCGTTGCGTGACGTTCACCTGGCAGGGCAGAAACACGCCGACGCGCTTGTCGACCTGTAACGCGTCATACAACATGTCGAAGTTGCAAAAGTACAGAATTCGCTGCTGCCGATCTTCCTCGTTTTGGTCGACCAGTCCAAAATCAACGGTCTGTTCACGTATCACGCGGAAGTTGTTACCTTCGGCCGCAGCCTTGAGCCGGGTGAGGGTTGTTTCCAGATCGTAGGGTGATTTCGCGACCAGCACCGGGGGTGCGTCAGCCGCATTAACGGGCGACGCCGCAGCGGGCCAAATAGTAGTCAGTGTAACCAGGGCCGCCACCAGCAAGGTGATGGCGGCGGGCGAACCAGGGATCAGTTTTCTTAAGACAAACATGTTGTACGTTCCTGTGGGTGGATTGTCACGATGGGTAACAGCGGATGGTCACATGGGACACGTTCCGTCAGACGTATAAGAATATAACGAAATACTTATTAAATTACCAGGCTATTCACGAATTTTTACAATTTATTCATAAACTTATAGTTTCAATGAAAAACCACGGATCCCCACAGGCACCGCGGCTAAGGCGGGAGAGTTCGAGGTGGAGAGCGCCCCGACGATGAACCATTTGCTGTTTGTCATGCCTGATGCCGGTCCGCGGTGGCGGCCGGTAGCTACGCGATGCGTTCGCCAGTGTCGTCAATCAGTGGTCCCCGAATTGGTCACTGGTTATTGTCGATGATCACAGCTTCGGCTGCGTATCACGGTCAATGCTTGTTGGGGCCCACCGTTCCCAAATGAAGACGCGGAGTTTAGTTGATGCCGTTGAGGTCCGTTTCCAACTCAGCGATCAAATGCTTGGCGATCGCCTTGAACGAACCGGTCTTTTCGTAAACCTTCCTTTGATGCACATAACTCGGACCATGGTCGATGTGGTCTTGGAGTTCGTCAAAATATGATTCCTGGCGCAGTTCGTCGGCGATGGGTTTGGTTGCCTGCATAACATGTTGACAAAGCTCGCGCATCGGCACCAAGGTGCCCCGTATATCGTGGATATATTTTGCGTCTAGGCCTTGTTTCGACGCTTGAAAATGGTTGTGTTTCTCGATCCACCAGTGCAAGGCGTGTGGGAATAACGGCGGGCGGCGGGTTTGTGGTGTGGTGCGAAGATAGGTCACCAGGGCGCGCAGAAATCCAGCGAGAGTCAGCGCCAGGGTAACGCTGGGTTGTGCATCCATGACCCTAATCTCGAGGGTGCCCAGATGCGGCCGTGGCCGAATGTCCCAGTGGATGTCATTGATGGTGCTGAACACCCCGGCCCGGGACGTGGTCTCGAAGAAGTTGGAAAAATCATCCCAGGTGTCGAAAGAAGGCGGGATGCCATAGCTTCGCGTCGCTGCCAAAATACGATGACGGTAGGCGGCGAAGCCGGTGTCAAAGCCTCGCCAGAACGGTGAGCTAGCCGACACCGCGATCAGCAACGGCAACAATGCCTTGAGCTCGTGCATCAGGGAGGTGGCCTCGTCACCGGATGTCATGCCAAGATGTACATGGGTGGCGAAGGTAATTTGATTATGTCCAACATAGCCCGCCGATTTCTCCAACTGCCGATAACGAGGCATCGGTGTGATGAGGGCGAGCCGCTCGCCAAAGGGGTGGGTGCCTGCACTGCACAGCAGCATATCCAATTGCTTACAGGTGTTTTGTAAATTCCTTAGCAAAGCCCGCATGTGGGCACCGAGTTCGTCGATACTGCCACATATCTTTGAGCACACCTCAACCGTATTCTGATTGAACTCCGGCTTGATGTGAGGATCGTTGGGATAAAAGTCCATCAATGGAAGAATGCCATCGACGAGATCGAGAGTTTCGACGTCGAGCAGTTGGAATTCCATCTCCATGCCTATCCACGAAGGATTTGAGGGCGTGAACTCCATAGGTCATTAGGCTTGGTATTGTCGCGTAGATTCGCGAACCACTTCGTCGAAGAAGGCGGCGCCCACTTTCAGTACTTGCTCGTCAACGTCAAATGCGGGGCTGTGGAGCGGGATGTATTCTTGTTCTTCCGGACGTGCTCCGAAGCGTACATAACAACCGGGAATCTCATGTAGAAAATACGAGAAGTCCTCGGAGCCCATACTGGGGTGGTCCATCGCCATGAGACCTTGTTCCCCTACAACGTTGCGCGCCGCTTGATACGCAATGCGGGTCTCATGATGGGTGTTTACAACCGGTGGGTACCCTTCGCTGATGCTGATATCAATATTGGCGTTATGCAGTTCCCCCAGCGCCCGCGCCATGCGCTTGAGTCCATCGTGCAGATGAACGCGCACCGCGGGCAGGGTGCTGCGGATCGAACCTTCCAGGATAGCCTCCTCGGCGATGACATTGGGTGCGCTGCCGGCATGAATGGTTCCAATCGTGACTACCGACGGATACACGGGGTTGATTTCCCGCGATACCAGGGTTTGTATCGCGGTGATGAGTAGACCCGTTGTCACCACGGCATCGGTGGCTTCATGGGGCCGTGCACCATGGCCGCCTCTGCCTTTGACCTGAATCCGGAACCGATCCGACTGAGCCGTGATTACTCCCTCGGCCACCATAATCTCGCCGACCCGGTAATGATGGGTGACATGCCCGCCGAAGATCGCGTTGACATCCGCCAGCACGCCCGAATTGATTACCACACGCGACCCACCGCCGCGTTCTTCGGCGGGTTGAAATACGAACAAGACATCACAGTCCGGGGGTGATTGCGTTAGCAACTCGGCCGCGCCGAGAACCATGGCCATGTGGGCGTCGTGTCCGCATGCGTGCATCCTGCCTTCGAAGGTGGAGGCGAACGGTAGATCGGTATTTTCCGCCCCCGGCAACGCATCCATTTCCGCGCGCAGCGCGAACGTAGGGGCCGACGCACGATCGGTCACCAGACGTCCGATTACCGCGCCGCCGGGACCACCGTACTCGTAGCTAATGCCGATGCGTTCGAGTTCCGCGATGATGGTTTTTGCCGTTCGTGCTTCTTCGAACGCCAGTTCCGGATGGCGGTGGAAATTACGTCTGAGTTTAACCGCTTGCGGGTAAATCGTCTCGGCTTGTTGAATCGTTGCCATAGCAAGCTCCCAAATAAGCATCTCACAAATCCCGGTGTGGCGAATTGATCGGTGTCAAACCTCCGGTAAACGACACTCACACGGGGTCAACCGCCGATCCCATCTCCAAGGCGCCATGAGGGTGACCGGACCCGCGACGACGAGCGCGCTCGTTTCCAGCAATATGCAGGTGAGTTGTCGATGGGAACACATCTTGCGCTCGCCGACTTTCAGGATTGCCGACTGACGATCATATTTATCATCGCTTTGGTCAGCGGATGGTCGGCTTGCGCAAACCGGTCGGTGATGGAGAAGTGATGTTCGTCCGGTAGCTCGAGATAGCGTGTCGCTAGCCCCGCTCGCGTGAGCCGTTGCGCGTAATCCGACGACTGCTGCAACCAAAGTTGTGGTTCTTCGGCGCCTGCGGTGACCAACGCGCGACAACGCACTCGGGGTTTCGCTGACATCACACTGTTGCGGGTCGCCATGTCTTGGGTAAGCTGAATCTCCTCATTCACCGAGAGATGTGGAACCGACGCGAGGTCGTAGATACCGCTGATGAGGCCAACCGCTTTGATCAGATCCATCGGCAATCCCTCACCCTCCCAGTCGTGATACAAGGTCATGGCGGCTAGGTGGGCGCCGGCGGAGTGTCCAGACAGGCTGATTCGATCGGGATCACCGCCGTAGCGGGGTGCGTGACGGTATATCCAGGCGACGCAATCCAGAATCTGTTGCACGATAACGTCCAGGGTGACCGCTGGGCATAAATCATAGTTAACGAGTATGGCGATTGCACCGGATGCGACGATCGGTTGCGCGATTTCGCTGTAGATGTCTTTGTCAAGACCGCGCCAGAACCCACCGTGTATGAAGACATGTATGGGCAGGTCCTTGCCGCGTGCTGAAAACACGTCCAGCGTCTGTAATGGGCCATCCCCGTAGCGTATATCGAGAACAGACGGGAGGCTCCGCCGTACCGCGAGACTACGTGTCGCGGCATTATCGAGATAGGCTTGAAAGTCCGGCACCGCGGCCCTTGGATTCATCTGGGTTTCTAGGTCGATCGCATCAGACATGGTTATTCTCCCACATGATTTTGATGAACAGTGACAGCCAGCGCGCGATGACCCTAGGGCAAACGGTGGTGGTGACCGATTCGGGCAACGAGAGCCTGAGTCAACATCCCTTGGATCTGCTCGTAACGTGATCGGATTCGCAGAGGTCAAGGCATGGGTATTTCCTGGACCTTGCCGGGGACATGGAAACCGCGTTGCACCGCAGGACGTTCTGCAATCTCGACATACCAGCGTCGTAGATTGGGATACTCACTGAGATCCATCGTTTGCCACTCGAATCGGGATATCCATGGCCAGGTCGCAATGTCGGCAATCGAATAATCGTCCACCAAGTATCGGTGCTCCGCGAGTCGCCGATCCAGTACCTCGTAGACACGTCTGTTTTCGGTGAGAAAGCGCTGTTCAGCATACTCACTCTTACCCGGATTGAATCTTACAAAGTGGTGGGTTTGTCCGAGCATCGGTCCGACGCCGCCCATTTGGAACATCAACCATTCAATAACCCGCCAGTAAGTCTCGCCACCTTCAGGCATCAAGTGGCCTGTTTTATCTGCGAGATACATCAAGATTGCCCCGGACTCCATCAACGTCATGCCGTTGTCGTGATCCACGATCGCCGGGATCTTGTTGTTGGGGCTTATCTTGGTAAATTCCGAATCAAACTGGTCGCCCTTGGTGATGTCGATGGGGAAGACTCGATAGGACAACCCAACCTCTTCCAGCATAATCGAGACCTTACGGCCGTTGGGTGTATTCCATGTGTATAGATCGATCATAGCGGGGCATGTTCCAAGCAAAGGTTCTGTAATGCTCGTTGGGGCTATTGTGGTCCGGCGTTGTGGCAGCCGCAATCACTAAGGGCCGCTTTCCATGTCATATCGTGACCGATCCTATCATCACGAATCCAGGGCCTGCCCAACGCGATGTAACCACGCACAGCCGTGGTACCAAGCGAATCCGACGGGTACAGCTTACAACTAGCCCGCGACGCTGAGCTTGAGGGGCGATGTCATTTCCGACAGTGGCTGCGGCCGGCCAACACCGAATCCCTGAGCGTAATCAACAGAAATTTCCCGCAGCTTCTCGAATATCGCGTCATTTTCAACAAACTCGGCGATTGTCTGTTTACCCATAACCTGGCCGATTTCGTTAATTGATTTTACCATCGCCAACGCGATCGGATCGTCAACGATATCTTTTACGAACATGCCGTCGATCTTCAGAAAGTCAACGGGCAAGTTCTTGAGATAAGCGAACGAGGATAAGCCGCTGCCAAAATCATCCAGCGCGAAACGGCAGCCGCGTGCTCTTAGGGTGTCGATGAGGTGGGTGGCGCTGTCAAAGTTAGCGATCGCTGCGGTCTCTGTAATTTCAAAACAGATCTTCTCTGGAGGAATGGCCATTTCACTGAGTTGTCTGATGACAAACTCTAGAAATTTCTTATCTCCCAGGGAATGTCCCGACAGGTTTATGGAGCACAGATAAATGCTATCTAAGTGTTGTGCTTGATCTGTGAGCCATTTAAAGGCAGTGGAAATCACCCACCGATCGAGCGCAACAGAAAGATTGTAGCGCTCGGCAGCCGCCAGAAACACGCTCGGTGATATCGTGCCGCCGGTTTCGTCTTGCATACGGATTAGAAACTCAAAGTGCTGACGTTTGTCACCCGCATTAACGATGGGAACAATGGGCTGGTAGACCAAATGAAATCGATCCTCCTCGAGTGCTTGGCTGATACGCGAGACCAGTTGCATCTCCCCATGTCGTCGTGCAAGTCCGCTATCGGACTCGTGGTAGACATGAATGCGGTTACGCCCCGCGTCTTTGGCGGCATAACATGCGGCGTCAGCCGTACTCAGAACGCTAGTCACTGTCTCGTTAGGTCTGCCGATGGGAACCAAACCAATACTAACGCCAATAGTGAAAACTTTTTCGTCCCAAACAAAACGGAAATGGCGAATCGTCTTTTGTAGGTCTTCGGCGATACGTTCGGCCTGCTTTAGAGAGCAATCTTCCAATAAGACGCCGAATTCATCGCCCCCCAAACGCGCCAGGGTGTCCCGCTTTCTGACCTTGTCTTTAAGTAGCTTCCCTAATCGCCGCAGCAGTTCGTCACCCGCGATGTGGCCGCATATATCGTTTATGACCTTAAACTGGTCCAGATCGAGATAACACAGGGCGTGCTCCGAGTGGTTGTCATTCGCCCCCCGTAGGATATGCGTTAGGCGTTTTTCGAACTCGCGTCGATTAACCAACCCGGTCAAGGAGTCATGGGATGCTTGGTAGGAAATCTCTTCAGCCAGCTTGTGGGCCTCGGTGATGTCCTCGCAGACAACTAAAATGACCTGTTTGCCGTCCACATCCTCGGTCACGCGAGCGGTTTCTCGCGCCCACAGTACGCTTCCATCCTCGCGTATCCGGCGCGCCTCCCATCGGTATAACTGACCTGGTGCTTGGGTCGCCTTGTCCAGGAGTTGCTTCACTTTGTCTCGGTCGTGGTTGTGAACCAGCGCGAGTAACGACGTGCCGGTCAGTTGTTGCTCGGTGTAACCCAACTGTTGGGCGCCGAACGGATTGACCGATAATATTGTGCCGTCGGGACTGACAGTGAAGTACATGGAAGGATTGTCGTCGTATAGCACGCGATAGCGCCTTTCGCTTGCCCCCAGCGCCGCTTCGGCCCGCTTCTGGGCGGTGATGTCGGCTCCGGCGCCGCGGTAGCCCTGAAACACACCATCCGAATCGAAGATCGGTTTGCCGCTGATCTTTAGGTACCGCGTGCCCTTTTCCAGCTTCGCTTGGTACACGAAATCGCGGAACGGCCGTCGCGCTTCGAGATCGTCCAGGTGTCTACTCCCGGTCTCGGAGTTTTCCGTCTCGGCCATCACTTCCTCACGGGATTTACCAATGAGGTATGTGGGTGACGTGCCGGTCACCTGTTCAATGCGGCCCGAGAAATAGGTAAAGCGTAGATCGGGCCCCATCTCCCAGATCCAGTCCGAGGCCGCGTCGGCGACATCACGAAACCGCTCTTCGCTTTGCCGCAGCGCCTCTTCTATCTGCTGTCGTGCGGTAATATCCTGCACCGTCCCGAGCATACGCATCGGCTTTTGTGCGTCATCGAAGGTAATCTCCGCCCGTTCATGCACGACACGTACTTCCCCAGACGGTAGCATGATTCGATGTTTAACGTCGTAGGATTGCTGCTGATCAAGAGCCCTATCCACCGACGCCATTACCATGTTCCGGTCGTCGGGATGGACAAAATCGAGAAACGCCTCGAAAGTTCCGTCGAATTCCTCGGGTTGAATAGCAAAGATGCGGTAGACCACATCTGACCAATCGAGTTCATTGGTCACCACATTCCAGTTCCAGCTGCCTAGAAGCGCGACGCGTTGGGCCTCGGCGAGGCTGGCCTGGCTGCGGCGCAGTTGCGCCTCCGCCCGTTTGCGGTCGCTAATGTCGATGACCGTGCTTTGGATGGCAGGCTCTCCCTGCCAATGAATCGTCCGCACGAGATTTTGTAGGATCACCGTCGACCCGTCCTTACACAGCGCTTCGTATTCATACTGGCTGGGGGCCGGTTCTCCCTTCATTCGGGCATCGGTATAGCGACTGAGGCGTTCCCGCTCATCGGGCGCGACACAGGCATCCATGGATTCCATCGCCACGATCTCGTCCGGTGATTCGTAGCCGAGCATGTTGGCAAAGCTCTGATTCACGAACAGCGGTTTGCGTTGTCGATCGATGAGAATTCCTTCGATGGAGCCTTCGATTAAGTTGCGGAAGTGCTCTTCGCTTTCCCGCAGCGCCTCCTCTACCTGCTTGCGTTGGGTGATGTCGGTAAAACTCACAAGCGCCTTGGCAGAGTCACCCTCTTGCCCGGGAATGGCCAATGTCATTAACATGTTCATACGCTGTCCCTGCAAGGTCTCAAGACTTGCTTCGCCCTCGAAGAATGTCTTTCCATTCGCAATGGCAATGAGTTCCTCTTTAAAGACAGCGAATGATTCCGGAACAAATAGTTCTTCCAGAGAGCCCAGCAATTGCTCCTTATTCTTGGCGCCGAATAATCTCAGGCTGGCGTCGTTAACGTCGAGTATTTCGATACGACTCACTGCATCGCGGACAAATTCCGGATGGTCATCGAGGTACCCACGTAAATCCTTTATTCCCTGGGCTTTCAAGTCATTGAGCGCCGTTTGAAGCTGCGAAAAGTCTTCTTCCCAGAGGGATACCCCCGCTGACTGGAAAATAGTTTGGTATCTCGTCTTGCTGTCCTGCAAGGTTGACTCAGCGCGTTTGCGGGCGCGGATCTGCCACATCAGGTACGTACTCAAACCAATTAGAAAAACAACGACGGCAATCACGATGGCAACGAGCCCGGCGTACTGTTTCATAAAACTCGCCGGTGTGTTGACCACGATACTATCCACCGGAAGAGAGGCCGATGAAATACCAAAGCGTTTCAAGGCCGTGTAATCAAACATTGGACGATTGGGACTTTGGTGCATTACCTGGATAGAAGAGATCGGCACCCCCTGCAGCACCTTCTCAACCATCAGCGCCGCATGTCTACCCTGCTCGCGGTGGCTCAATACCACGCCCCCCAAAGCGCCGGTGTGCACCGCGTTTTCCCGCAGTACATAGACCGGTGCCGAGGAACTCTCCGTCATCAGGGCCAGCGCATGTTGTTTGTCCAATACCGTTCCTTTGCTGTCGCGAAACGACGTCAGGCGGAGAACCGCGGTGTTGGGTCCAAGCTGCGCCAGTCGCCGCGCGAGCTGCGCCCAGCTCAGGGCCCCCAAAGACAGGACCTCAAAGTCGATATCCGGATAGAGCTGGGACAGGTGATCGAAGATTGATCGATCGGCTTCGCCACTGGGGGTCGTATCGACGACTGCTACGATTTTCTTTAGCGACCGCTGCAAGGACTGCATGAGGTCGATGGTACGCTCATAAGACAGTGCCTCGACGACGCCGGTAATCGACGGATGATCATCCATCTGCATGGCCCGGTTTACATCATTCACCGCCAGAAAGACCATCGGGACTTTCGGAAACAGTTGCGCCTGATGGTCCAGGGTAAAGTTCAGGGCATTGTCGTCCGAGAGCATCACCACATCGTAGGGCGGGCGTTTTGCGAGCTTGTAGGAGAGCAACCGCAGGAAGTTATCCTTGCTCATGTCGTCCAGCACGCGCTTGCTGTCCATATACTCGATATCGAGGGTCAATTCGTGTTTATCGAGTACCGACCGTACGCCGTGCAGGATCGCGTCCGAGCTGACGAAAGTCGGGTGGTAGGAGAACAGCAGCAAGACTCTCTTGTGACTGAGATCGGGGCCGGGCTCCTCGGCAGCATGCAGCGACGCCCACGCGACGCCCATCAGTGTCCCGACGGTAACGGCCAGAGTCCGTAGCACGCTATTGTTAACACGCAAAACTCACGCTCCCTCTTTTTCCCAGGCTTGAATGCCGTCCAGCCAATCGTCCGCGCGGTGATCCGCGGCTGTTATCTACGTAATTGTTCGACCGTCCAAAATATTGAAAACTTTTTTCAGGACCACGTCCGATGCACTCGCGTAAGTATAGATAATGCACCGACTTTTGGTACTTCTCACCACCCCGGATCATGCCGATATCGGCGTAACTTATTGATATATGGAACGTATACCACGTAGGAGTGATCCGGTTGGGAATCTCACAGATACAGAAGCTGCGGTTTTATTGATCCATCCCCGGGCATCAGCGCCAGGGCGTGGATCTCTAATGTTGTACGGAAAGCGCGCCGGCTACCGCATGCCGCGCCCGGCGATGTCCCGTCTTGCCGGTGGCACGGCGAACGATAACGGTCAGCGAATTTGATCAATGGCGTAGATCTTTTCCATGATCTGGGGCCGGATCAGTGCGTAACCCTTGCTCTGCCAATGGACGAGTTCGGTGATTGCCGACGGCACGACCTCGACGAACTCATAAAGATCGTGCGGCGCATATTGATACTCGGGCAATGCCAGTCCGCACACCTTGAAGACGACACCGAGTTCCGCGTAGTAACGCATGCGTTCCACGGCCTGTTGATACTTCTGGTAATTGTTTTTGGCCAGGGTCACGATCTCCATGCCGTGTAGCACAATCACTACGCTGTTTTGTTCCGGAGCGTAGTTATAGGGATGCTCCGACAACGGATTTAATAACCCGCGTACCCAATACAGGGCGGAATTGATTGCCTGGGGCTCGTTGAAATAGAAATCAAAAACTACCTTTTGTGGCTCATAGGGTGTCTGCGAGAACTGCCCCGCCATCGCAGTGCTGGATAATAGAGCAACGATACCGGCCAGGGCGCCGGTTACGGAACGAGGATAGAGTGTGGTCATGACAAACCCTCCGTGACTTGGAGGACTTTAATGTAGGCTTTCTGTAGGACGGAATCCAGGCGCGCTTATCGTTTCGTCTTCTTGTCCAGTTCGCGCAGTCGGGCAAGCTTCTCGGAGATCTTCTGTTCCAGACCTCTATCTACCGGCCGGTAGTAGATCCGCCGCGGCATGCGTTCGGGAAAGTAGTTCTCACCGGCCGCGTAACCTTCGGGTTCGTGGTGGGCATAGCGATAGCGTTGGCCGTGACCAAGCTGTTTCACCAGTTTGGTCGGCGCATTGCGCAGATGCATGGGCACCTCCAGGGACCCGAATGTTTGCACGTCATCGCCGGCGGCGTTGAACGCGGTATAAACGGCGTTACTCTTGGCGGCGCAGGCGAGATAAACAATGGCTTGTGCGATGGCGAGGTCGCCCTCGGGACTGCCGAGCCGCTCGTAGGCATCCCAGGCGTCCAGACATAAGCGCAGCGCACGCGGGTCGGCGTTGCCAATATCCTCCGATGCCATGCGTACAACACGCCGCGCGATATAGGTTGGGTCACAGCCGCCGTCGAGCATACGCGTGTACCAATACAAGGCCGCATCCGGCGCCGACCCGCGTACCGACTTGTGCAACGCGGATATCTGGTCATAGAACACATCACCGCCTTTGTCGAAGCGTCGCATACCGCCGGTAATCACGTCGCGCACGATGTCGGGGGTTATCAACAATCCGTTATCTGTGTTGTCGGCGAGATCGGCGGCAATCTCGAGAAAGTTCAGCGCCCGGCGGGCGTCTCCGTCCGCCGCCAAGGCAATCTGGTCGCGCAGGGGCTCGTCAATGGTTATCTGTTGTTCTCCCAGTCCCCGCGAAGGATCGGTCAGCGCCATGTCAATGACTTTTCGTATTGCGGCTCGGTCCAGGGCCTTGAGTACATACACCCGCACGCGAGACAACAGGGCCGAGATCAGTTCGAACGAGGGGTTTTCGGTGGTTGCACCGACGAAGGTCACGGTACCGTCCTCGACGTGGGGCAGAAACGCGTCCTGCTGCGCCTTGTTGAAGCGGTGGACTTCATCGACGAACAACACCGTGGGCCGATGTTGATCGCAACGCGCTTGCTTGGCGCTTTGCACCGCTGCGCGAATATCCTTCACTCCCGACAGCACTGCCGAGACGCGTAGGAACTGGGCGTCGGCGCGCTGGGCGAGTAGATGGGCGAGTGTAGTCTTACCACTGCCCGGCGGACCCCAAAACACCATCGAGTGCAATAGACCGCCTTCCAGTGCCCGCCGCAGCGGTTTGTTTTCAGCCAGCAGATGATCCTGTCCCATGAACTCGTCTACTTTGTGCGGGCGCATCCGATCGGCGAGCGGTCGTAACGCTTGGTCGTCAGCCAACATAAATTATCCTTGGATCAGGGTTGGTGATACGCATCGCAAATGAACCTCAAGCGCGCAAATCGTTGGATTGAAGCGGTATTCATGATCTGAGCGCATCGAGTGAGTCAAGCAACGCCGCTCTACCGCGCTCGAGTTGTTGATACGCTGCTTCGAGCCTTGCGGTCAGCACCCGTACGGCCTCGTCTACCCCGGATTCCAGACCACGCCGGGCGCTGGCACGCAACGAAGGTTTCAGCGCCCGATAGATTACCAACGGCGCCAACCAGGCAAGGAATATCAAAAGTAGGCTGTGGATCGCGAAATCAATGCCCAGAAAATCGCCACCACCGGCCAGCGCTTGCTGGTAACGGGTCACGACGTGATACGCGGCCCAGGCGGTGGCGGCGAGTGGCAGCAGATACATGGACAAACGGGTGACTGCGCGCACACCCCGGATAACTGGGGTGCCCGGATTGGACAGCGCCCGCTCGAGACCCGCTGCTGCGGCGCCGATCATGGTGTCGTTCGCCGCTGCCAGGCTCGACTGTATCGATCGTTGCACCGCGCCGGTGGCGATACCATGCACCTCGGTATCGATCACCGCCTGACTAACGATGTCATCTACATAGTGTTGTGACTGAACCGACCACAGTTGCGCGCGTAGATCGGGCAGCTCGATACTGTCTGGCGGGACCGATGTTCGCGTGCCGAACCATCCGCGTTTTCGATCGCGAAAACGGTTAGCGATAGTCTCAATCGGCCAACGCATACTCTCCTGGAGCTTGGTCAATATCTGCTGTGCATGGACACGATGGGCTTGAACGAAACGCGGCCAGGTTTTGTCATCTCCGAATCGCGTCTTGAGAATGGCACGCAGCTGTTCGAGATCGCGCAGCCGCGCCCAGACCCCTATCCGTTTGAGTTCGGCCAGTCCGTGGGAATCGATGGCTTCACGGATAGTCTGCTCGATGCGTTCAAACTCGTCTGGTGTCGCATTACCTGCGCAACTGCTTTTCAGAACTATCGGCTCATTGAAGCCGGCGTGTTCGAGATCGCTGACGAACTCCGCAACCTGTTCCGCGGTACCGATATCCCATTGATTCATCACAAACAGCCACCGGTGGCGATGTCCACGTCGGTTAACGATTTGCCAGCCTGCGTCGTCACGATAGCGTTCAGGGCTGACTACATAGATCACCCAATCAACATAGGGTAACCATGCGAACACCAATTTACGGTTGGCGGTTTCGGTACTGTCGATGTCCGGCATATCGATCCACACCACATCTCGTTTTGAATTGTCCCGGTGGTGTGCAACGAGAGTCTTGTTGACCGGGAACTCCTTGGGCAGCGAGGCCAGTGCATGAGACTCGTGCAAGTACAGCGTGACCTCCCGGGAGGTTGGGCGCTCGACCCCGACCTTGGCGATGGACTCTCCGGCCAACCGGTTCAAAAGGCTGCTTTTGCCGACGCCGGTGCCGCCGAACAGGCCGACCACTAACGGCCTTTTGTCTGCGGTCACGAATAAGTCGTCTGCAGTGGCCCGTTCTATTTTATGCAGCGACTTACGGTCTGTTTCCGTGACCCAGCCCTGGTCCATTGCGGTGTCCACCCACTGCGTTAGCGCCGCATAGGCTTGTTGAAATTCGTGGCTCACAACGTCTGCCTTAGTTTCTCTATGCGTTGTAAATCTTCGCGCTCGACCAAGAATAACCGGTCATCTCGTAGCTGCCTGGGTAGACCGGAAAACGCATGGTGACAAAATCGTGAAATGAGGGTATTCACCTGATGTTGTTGCCGGATTCTGAGCTCGTCCTTGATTGAATTCACGTACTTCCCGACGGCACTCTCGGTTATAAACGAGGTCAACGACAACATCGCTGGTGTCAGCACCAACTCATTGACCCCGATTGCGCCGGTCTTGAAGGCCAGCGCTACACCGGCGGCATCCGCGGTGACGCGGGCTGCGCGCAAGCTATTTAGGGTTACGGGACTTTGCGCAAGTTTCTCGTATAACGCGCGGGCTGTCACCTCGATCTCCGATTCGAAGTCACGCTGATAGTTGCCGACCGCGTCGACAAAGTCTGTTCGCGCCGCGCTCGTTCGTTTATCGAAATATTTAGCCATGGCGCGCCACCAGTTGGCATGGTGTCCCTCGGTGCCGGCACCGTCGCCAATTGTGCGGCGCAATAATAACAATAAGTGCTCGAAAATCTCGCCCAGGACGTCGAGTTCGACATCGGTTCGCGAGGTCGCTGACTCGGCCTTGCTGGCGAACAGCTTCCGAAACGGCCAAGTCAAAAACTGTCTGGCGCTTGCCAGAGGTCTGGCGAGGGCTGGGATCTCGAGTAGTTCCAGAAGCTGCACCATGGCCCTATTGAAGGTAGCGTCGTGACGGGAATGCTCTAAATACTGTTTCTGATAGGAGTCAACCGCGTCGCTGACCGCAGCGTCGACAGTCTTCTGCCACTGTGCGGCTGCATCGTGTTCCAGTCGAACCGGTTGCAGCCATTCCTCCCAGTGCTCATTGAGGAAGGCATTGGCGCCTTCACGGCGCACCGTCGCATCGAGCGGGTGTAGGGCCTTGCGTACCGCGCTTAGAAAACTTTCTGTAGCCGGGTTATCCAACAACCTGTCGAGACTGCCATCGTCAACGTAGGGTAAGTCGCAGATCGGCACGCGCTGTGCGTGAAAACGGGATTCGTCGACCCGTCCTTGCAAAGCGACTCGCAGTTGTTGTCGATCCTGGCTCGCTTTGTTCAGACAAATTAGCAGCGGACGGCGCAGGGGAAACAACAAGTCCAAGATCTTCCACACGGTCCAATCGGAATATTTTTCCTTGCTCACCACGAGGATGATCAGATCGGATAGCGCGGTGACTTGAGTGATCAAAGTACGATATTCCCGGGACGAGTACGAGTCAAAATCAGGTGTGTCCCACACGGTGTACCCGGTATTCGCTAATGCGTTCATCGGATCATCGACAGTACGCAATGACACTAATTCTTTGGGTGTGTGTGAGAAAAACGCATTAACCTTGCGTCGCTGTGTATCGCTAGTACTTACGGCAAATCCCTGCAACGTGCGCGTAAACCCGGCGAGTGGGCTGGTCGTTGCCGCCGGTGCCCCCAACAGCAGGTTGACGATCGTGCTCTTGCCAGCCTGGGTTGGCCCCAACACGGTGATGTGCAACGGAACCGGCCTATGTTCCATGAGGTCTTTAAGTGCGCTGATCGCCAGGTCCAAACAAAACCCGGGTTCGCCGATCTCACCGCCGGAGTCGCTGACGGTGCGTTGGTATCGCGAGCGAAGGTGTAGCAGAAAGCCGTGTATAGGTTCTACGGCGTCCTTCGAGGGTGACATTATCAGTCGACGGTGGGGGGTTGCCTACTTTATGTGGCCGGCGCTAGCAAAAAATGGGGCCGTAATTCGTGACTCCGCCGCCATTTATTGAAATTGTTTCTCGGGATCGAGCCGATACGCTTGTTTTTTGGCGTGTTGGTGCATAGGCACGCGCTGGTTCAAATCGCCTGTTGGTGAGTGGGTGGATGAAATTTTCGTACCGCGAGCAGATACTCTGACTTGGCTACCACACCATCTCCATTGAGGTCGAGCAACTCATAATCTACCGGGAATCCGCCGCCCCCGGTGTGTGCATATTCCTCAGAAGTCAAAAATCCATCGTGGTCTAGGTCCATCTGTTCAAATAATCCGGTTGCGAACGACTCCATAGTCCTGGTGTCGAAACCTTGTGCGCGCGCTCCGCTCACAAGCAGTAGAAGCACCAGGAAAACTATTGAATGTCTCATAACAGTTCCGATTTCGGCCTTGGATGACGGCATTATATGCTAGAAACGGCCGATCCATACCCAGCTCCCGAGTGTCAGGCACAATCCGCGCCGCGCATAACGGATACCAAACCCTGGGTGGTAGGCGATATTCTGCGTTCGGGCGTGAATTAATTCTTAGGTTCACGGTACGCGCTAAACTCCCTGGCGGTGATGCGCAAAAATGCAATCGGCTTGGAAAATCCCGTCAGCGCTACTGTTTCCCGAACCGGGGAATACCCATCGAGCACCGAGGCCACCTCCGGATCGTCGGCGACCTCGGCCGATATAACGATGTCGCCGCCGTGACTTTGGCCCTGAAGCCTGGCGGCCATGTTGACTGCCGAGCCGTAATAATCGAGTCGGTCGTTCAGGTTCACCGACAGACACCGGCCGGTATGCAGGCCGAGTTTAACAATGATTGGGTCTTTATCCGATGTCTGATTGAACCAATGGATGTCGCGCTGAATACGTATCGCGCAATTTAGTGCGTCGGCGGGGTTGAAGAATACCGCCATAACTGCATCCCCGATTTTCTTAACGATGCTGCCGTCATGCCCATGGATAGCATCGCCGAGTATGTCGAAGTGTTCACGCACCAAGACGTATGCCTGTGCGTCACCAATCTGCTCGTACATCGCCGTCGATCCCTTGAGGTCAGTGAACAGGAACGAGATCGAATCGATTTCGACATCGTCCCCGGGACGCAAGACATCGTTATTGAACAAGTCGCGGAATGCCTGAAGTGTGGTAGCGCGATGAGCGGTCAAGGCATCGCGGCGCCAAATGAGTTCCTCGAGGATGAATGTCAACCGCCGGTGGCTGCGGTTGATGAAGGCAACCATGCCCACGGTCACCGGCCCTCCGGTGGTGATCGTGTCGCGTTCGGCAATTACTTCCGGAAAGCTTCCCCCAGCATAGGTCACGTTACGTTCGTCGCCGGGTTCCAGGGTTCGAATCCGGTAGGTTACATTGGGTGTTAGTTGCACTGATTCGGTACGCTGTTCGCCCGCAGCAAGGGATAATTGCGCGAGGATATGCGGTGTGCTCATGGGGCCCATCAAGCAGTACTCGCGGTGGTCCAACGTGCGGATTGTTGTCGCTGGATGAAACACGAGTTCTATGTTTTGTGAAAAGTTTAGTTTGAAGTCGATGTTGCAGCTAGCACAATGTGCACCCGCTGGTAAGTCTTTGAGTGCCGCCACGTTGTCCTTGCCGGCTTGACAGCGTGGGCACAACAAGGACCAGCGCAATCCCAATAGACCCTGCCGTACCGCCTCCAAGCACACCTCGATGGCATGGCGTTCCGGCACATCCCATAATCGTGCCAGCGCCAATGGGCGAATGCTCGCGACGTCGGCTTTGGGTCTGGTGATTATGTACTCCGCCAGTTTGTGGGCGAGATCATGACCATGCCGTGTTGACTCGATATGTTCCGCAAATTGTGCCGCCCGTTGTGCCGCTTCTTTTGGCAGCGCCGGTGGCTTGATTTCGAACTCAGTCTCTCTCCATCCTTCGCAATACGCTTCCGCGTCTGCGAACAGCCTAGTGAATTTTTTGTATATCCGTTTGAAGAAACCGGGACCCAGCAGCAGCCGGCCCAGGAAATTGGCGGGTTCGACTTCGATAGTGTACTCGCCATGGCTGCCGCCACCGTTGGGGCGCAGTCGAAACGTAGCGCAGAGATAATTAAATGGTCCGTTGCGGAACCTTCCGCAATGACGAAACCATCGATTGGCAACCCAGTTCTGTGGTTCATCATCCCAGGTCATGGTTAGCGGGCCAAGCTTGGCATGCGCGACGAAGTTAACCGATCCGTCTGGTTGCGGGATCTCTTCGATTTCGTGCCCCGGGAAACCAGCAGCCTCGTTAAATCGTGCGGTGTCGGCCAATACTGACCAGATGCGATCTACCGGAACCGCAAACTGCCAACCAAAGGTGACACTTCTCGCTTTCGACATGCGTGTTAAATGTGTGGCAAATTACCAGAGACGGAACAACCCCCTCTCTTAACAAGATAATGTATCCGCGTGCAAGCATAATCGGCCGTTAACGTTACGCCGTAGGCAGGTGTTCACGGTTGCAAGTGCTCTCGAGTCAGCATTCTTCTCTGTCTTGGCAAAATAAATGTGCCGACTGCTAGCCCGCATGACGCTGGGTAGGTATAACTAGTGAAAAAACGGGGTCAGAGTCACAGACTCTGACCCCGTTTTTTCATGTCAGGGCGTAACGAACGCTACCACCGATACCGCCCGCCGAGGAGTGCAACAAGATCATCATTGGCTTGTTTGAAATACGCTTCAATCCGGTGGCGTGTTTCCGCCGACAGGTCCGTGTAATTGCCCACCTCCTGCGCCTGGATGTTGTCCGGGTATATCCTTTCAACGCCCAAGAATTCATACACTTCGCCCAGGGTTTTCTTCGGATTCTGGAAGAACTCCTCACTCTTGATGAACAGGAACTGATCACGGTTGAAATGGCGGTGCCAGTTTTTGATGTGATCTGCGTATCTTCCGCGAAACAGATAGAGCACACTTTGCTCCGATGACATGTCTTCGTTGGAGATAGCCTCCTCAAACGTCGGAAAGTCCTTCCTATTCTCCTGCCGCTTGTTCATGTTGTAAGCGGAGTACGCCCGGTCTATGGGATTTCTCAAAAGGGCGATCAACTTGACATCCGGAATATCCTTCTTGATCCTCGGTGGAACATTCTCGTCGAAAAGATAGTAAGGAGATGCTTCGCCGGTAACCTGGTGCTTGCTGGACAGCATCAATGGAAAGAAACTTCTGTACCAACCCAGCCCCTTGCCTCGCAACGCGTAGTAATTGTAGTAATGAATCTCCTTTGTCGCCGAGACTGTGATACCCGGGTGTTGTGACAGATAAAAATACAGTGAAGAGGTCCCCGCTTTCTGCGCACCGATGATGATAAAGTCCGGCATCCGTCGCCACCGGCTGGTAAGGTGTCGATAGACACTGGCGATAGCCAAGCGAGACTTTACGACTAAGTGTGTGTGGCGAACCATATCTACGCGCGCGGCTTTGCAGACAAGCGGCTGGATGACGAAAGTATATGTTATAAAGCTTGATGCAACATCGCCCGCCCGCGGTTCATGGAACGTATCCCTTAACACCGAACACCGCGCAATGTCTTTGACATCAGATCAAGAACCTACACTAACGCGCGCTTTATTGTTCTCGCGCTGCCGCCTTGGTGCAGTATACCGGCTAACGTCTGCAGTACCCGCGTCGGCTCAATGTGAGCCAGTTTCGCAGTCGTCCGGGCGGTTGTCGGATAGGTCTCGGCATCGATGTTGCCGTTGTACCTACCTTCGTGCCCCACCGATACATAACGTTCCATGTGCCTGCATTCCAGTTCCACCAAGCAAGAATCGCTGCGGTAATCCGCACGGCCAACACGAATTTCGGCACTTCGAAAGTTCCCTATGCAATCAGCGTTGTCGGTTGACCATCAAGCGTCAAAGCGCAACGATACCTCGGTGTGTCATCGCCTTGCGTTATTGCCGTTTCTTTCTGAACGGCTTGATGTTTTCGGTAGTCGGGACGACTTTTTCTTCAATATCAGACGCTGTTGCCGCCTGGGTGCGGTGCCAATATTTAGGTGCCCACTCCTGTAAAGGCAAGCTGCTGCGTTTGCCCAGCGTGTCGAAATTAGCCGTTAACCAAGCTTCTGACTCGCGACGGCCGATATCCCGAAGCTTGGTCAGGAACGACCACGCGGTATCATACTTGGTATGCATGCCGTATCGCTTCATCTCCTCGTTGGCGTGTACGAGATGAAAATAGGTTCGGTGAAACCTGGGATCATCGACCGTGCCGGCTTCGATCAAGCGCGTGATCTCGGCGATATGACGAATTTCACGCATCAGATTCGAGTTGAAAGTGATCTCGTTTAGGCGTTCGCTAATTTCTTGGGCGGTAACCGGAACTTCGTCGCGGTGAGTGGGATTGATCTGCACGATCAAGATATCGTTGGCGTCGCAATCATTGACCAACGGTTCCAACACAGGATTGCCGGTAAACCCGCCATCCCAGTAGTACTCACCATCTACTTCCACCGTATGGTGAATTTGTGGCAGGCACGCCGATGCAAGCAAAGCGGCAACGCTGAGTTCCTGGTTGGTAAAGATCCGCAGTCGATTGGTGCGTATATTGGTGGCCGAGACGAATAGCTTGAGTTCGGAACAGTGACGCAGGCAATCGAAATCGATGGTGTTGACCAACACATCTTTCAATGGATTGATATTGAAAGGATTGAGTTGATACGGAGAGGCGAGATGAGACAGCATGTCCAGCCACATGACTGTCGGTGGCCAAGCTGGGCCAGTGGGATTCAGCGGACCTGAATGGTACGGATTGAATGAACCATAGCTACTCATGGTGCGCCAAAAACTCTCCAGGGCCTCGGCCGCACCTGCGCGTCCGTTTTTATGATAACCGTCCGCAAGTACCGCCGCGTTGATTGCCCCAGCGCTGGTACCACTGATACCGTCGATCTCGATACGTTCGTCTTCGATTAACCTTTCCAGTACGCCCCAAGTAAAAGCCCCATGGGCACCGCCACCTTGGAGGGCGAGGGATATCGATTTTGCGGTCACGGTTGTCTCCTTCTGGATGATTGGGTTTGTACTTTGATGCCTTGAGCTCGCGCCGTCGTGTCGGTTCATTTCCGACCTAATGAACGAAGGCAAACTCTCGATTCGGTGATCACCGCGCCGGTGAGTAGCGAGGTTGCGCGGCGTGGCCCGCGGTGTAACTTATTAGTTCATGCCGTAGTGCCGGAGTCTTCGCGGCAGATTTTCCAGCGGCAGGGCCGGTTCCGTGTACGCAAGCGAGGCTCCATAGTACCGCAATGTACCGGTGTTTGATTGTTTGGTTTGATAAAGAGAGTAGCTATTTTGTCACCACTATAGACGAATACGCGTCATTATCACGATGGTTGAGGCGCGGATCGCTTTTGGTGAAAACCCGTTTGTAACCTTGAAAATCGTGGTGCTCGAAGAGGTGAGCCTTGACATCGCCGACAACCCGTATTGAGGATACGAGATTGTCGATATCCAACTCGCGGAAATTGGGATGGCCCTCGGAAAAGCAGCGTTCCCATCCCTTATAGTCCCAGTGTTCGTATACGCACACGCCAGCAGCGCCTCTGTCAGCACCGCCCTGGCGTTGCCAACGGGGTGAAAGCGGCGCGCCTAGGTCATCCTGACCCCTGCGTCGCCAATAACCGGCAGCGGGCCCCGGCCGGCGGCGCATTTCATCATCGTCCCAGTACTCATAATTGCGATGGTTTTCCGCGACGAACTGCATAGAAGAGAACTGATCATCGAGTCTTGGACCCAAACGCTCAACGTCATCTTGCACTAACACGCTGCGACCGCCAAAACCAGCATGCTCATAAAAACGTATGCGTGCGTCGCCGTAAAGCTTGATCGAGGACACCGCATCATTCAGGCGGATATTATTGAAGTTTAAGACATCTCCATCATGGCAGATGTGATCGCCTTGAAAATCGGGATTCTTGTACAAGCACACTACCCCCTTAGCCGAAGCCAGCAACGGTATCAGCAACAATGAAGCTGAAAGCAATACACTTAGCTTATTATTTAATGCCATCATGATCATGTCTCAATCGGTTCGGAGCTACATCGCCATCATACCTGGGCCGCCGAACTTTAAATTTAAAAAATTGAAAAACTTTGTATCGACCAGGTCTCAAAGCGTGGCGGCGAATATCATCTGCTGGGGTCGGCCCTGTGGAGGCCATATTCGCTCATTGATGGGGTTTACCACTTATACAACGCTCAGGACTACTCTCCGGATCCAATGACGCAAGGATGGGAAGCGTAAGTTCAGTCGTTGGAGATCGAGCCATGGCGGAGACGCCTTGGTGCAACATACGGCCTAATTACCTCATCCAAGCTCGAATCGGCACCCATACCGCGTATTGTGCACCCCGATTTGTTCGATCCGTACGATCACCCCACTGAATCGCAAGATCGCACCGTTGTGTTCTTCTTCGATCTCGGCGTCAATTACGGTTCCCAATTCAATATCCTGATCGCTCTCGAGCAGAATCCCGGTGCGACTCATGTCGACGACTACGCCTTTCGCATATCGGTTGTCGTCGTTCATACGAAAGCGTATCGGGGCACCGATGGTCAGTCGTGGAGCGTCGCGTTTCTCCGTCATCGCAATTGCTTGATCGCCGTTAGCGCGTTAAATGTGTTGCCGGATATTCACGCCACGAATGGCCGATGTCGCCCGCATGCGACGATCCGCCGATTGCTTTCTGGTGATTGGTACACGCAATTTGCGATTGCGTCTTCCCAAAAACCCCCGAAAACCCTAGGATATTAATTTGGATAGCTGTTTGTGTTAAGTCTAGCAGTCCAGCGGCAAAAACAAGGTCAGATTCATTGCCGTCTCATGCCGGTTGACGTTGCGTGCTTTGAATCCCCGGACCGCGCTCACACGAAAAGCCCTGTAATCATGGGGCTGCGGCGGAAAACACAACTTATTACAGACATGAACTTGGCGCCACGGAACAACAACAAAGGTCACCCTGAGGCGTCCCGAGCGCAGTTCCCCTGCGGTGCCGGGACAAGGCGGACACAAGCGAAGGGAAGCATCACAACATGTTGAATTTTCTGCCATTATCCAAGGGGGTGAGGGTCACACCGCGCGCTGAATGGTAGCGCATGTTGACGTCGCCTGTGGGTAGGACAGCGTTGGGGTCAGATTTAGGATTTATGCCCAGATGACAGGCCGTTTAGCGACGGTATAATGAATATATTGCAACGGAATAGAGCCTCAAAGCCATGCCAAGCTACGATTATCTGTGTCGTGCCACCGGCCGAGTCTTCGAAGTCCGTCACTCCATTCACGGCAAACTGCGCTGCTGGGGTGACATGCACGGCCATCGGGATCGATCCCGGCGCTGTTGCGCCGGATACACCCGTCGAGCGTTGGATCAGCGGTGGAAATTTGGTCAACCGCAGCGTGCTCAAAAATCCCGAGGCGCCATCCTGTGACGCCGCTTCGTCTTGCTGCGGGGGCTTATGCGGATTGAATTAATGGGTCATGCCAGTTGGTAGTCTGCGTTTGAACGATGCGTACTGGCAATTGCTTCACCATGTTGGGGCCCACCAGGTGCCGCACTCCGGCCGTACCTTGCTTGACCACCTAAGCGGCACATACGAACTGTTAACGCAGTGGAGGAGTGACGAGACGACGTGCGTTGCCGGTTTGTTTCACAGCATCTATGGAACACAAACATTTGCCCATTCGTTGCTTGACCACAGCCAACGAAGCTATGTTCGCAACATGATTGGTGCTGCAACGGAGCAGTTGGTTTTTTTGTTCAGTACAACCGACCGTGATAGTTTTTTTGAGAATATCGGCAACAAAGATATAACACTATTGAACAATGTCGACGGCGAGTTAGTCGAAGTGTCACCGGCGACCCTCAGCGCTTTGGTCGAGATCGAAGTCGCCAATACCTTAGAGCAAATTCCGCACAAAAATCGGATCTCCTCAAAGGTAATGGACATCTATGCACGGCAATGTAAAGCAGCCAAACCGGTAATCTCTGATAAGGCCTTTAGGCAATGCATTCTTGTGTTTGAAAACTATCTGCTGGATGTAGGTCTGGGTGATCACCGGCGTTGATGTGATTTCCAAGCCGTGCGTGTGCAGATCCAAATAAGTTATTTCGTGAAATAGAGGAGCTTGAGATGAAGTACGGTGTATTTACCGCTGTCGCCATTGTATTTGTGAACACTGCGTTGTCGCACGCTGCCGAGGAAGCGCCAGTCACGATTCCGATCCAGCGGCTGAGCCTGGACATGGCGGCAAAAGCCGCGATGGCCACGATCCAGGCCTGTCGGCAGAAGGGCATGAACATTACGGTGGCGCTGGTGGACCGAGGTGGTCGGCAACAGGTCGTGTTGCGTGACACGCTTGCGATGCCGCTCACCATAGACGTCGCACAGCAAAAAGCCTATGCGGCGATGAATTTCAATACACCAACCTCGCTGCTCGAAAACCGATTCACTTCGCCGTTTTCTCCCGGCAAGATAGAGGGAATTATTTTGTCCGCCGGTGGTTTGCCGATAGCCGCCGGCGGAACCATCATCGGTGGAATTGGTGTCAGCGGTGCACCGTCCGGTAAAACCGATGAGGAATGCGCGAGCGCCGGCCTGGAGGCGATTACCACGGAGCTCGAGATGTCCTTATAGCGGTTTTTTCGTGTTATTTTCGTTCAGCGTTTGTTCAGACGCGGTTCAGTACTGGTTCATGGCCGGTACGCTAAGGTAGCGCGTAACCCAATCACTTGCGGGTTACCCCAATGAAACCTTGGAAAGGAGACGGCCATGAAAAAGTATGTTTTACGATTCGTCCTACCGGTTATCGGCATCGCATTATTGAGTATCGGCCAGGCCCAGGCTCGGCAGTCCTATCAGTCACAGCACCAGGGTGTGGAGCACGCGGCTTATCGATTCGAGAAGTCCGCGAAACACATGCATCGGTACCTCTACGATACCCTGGGCCGCGCTTACCTGACCAAATCGGCGCGCAAGCTCATCCGTGCCGCGAAACATTACCGACGCGCCCTAAAACATCACGAGCCGTACCGGTATCAGCGACGACAGTTCGCAGAACTCGCTGCTCGTTTTCGTGATTTTCGCAGCGAATACCGCCATGCCTATCTTCCAGAGTCGCGCCGCACCCACCAAGCGATACGCCGGTTGAACGCATCGTTTCGGGACCTTAGACATGAAACCCGCCACGCCGGTCACCACCGAGCCCAGTATCGGAGCCGTGGCAGCTACCGCGGTGATCATCAGCGGTGGCCGCGCGGTGATTTTGCGGTGCTGGAGGATTCACCCTAACCGACTGGAATCGGCGCACTGGAGTGAGGGGCCGGTATCTGTTACCGGCCCTTCCTATATGAGCTTCGTGAGACAACGTACCGCACGCTAGTTCGCTAAGTCAGATTCCGTATCTTCGTCATGTGACGACGACAGGCGGACGTGCCAGTTTCTTGTTGATGCCACAACTACATATCCTTAACTTCGCCGCGGTGTTGTGTCCAAAAACTTGCATGTCCACCTTCCTGACGCGCTACATGACGCCGGCACCACGACGATCCCGGCTTGATCATATTTGGAACACGATTTGCAGACACTATGCTATAACTGCCGCCATTGTCTGTGCTCTGACTCTATGACCAATCAGCACAAAGCTTATTTGTTCGCCGCCATGACGGTGTTGTTGTGGTCGACCGTCGCTTCCGCGTTCAAGTTGTCACTTCGTTATATGGATCCCATCCAGCTTTTGTTTTTTGCAAACCTGGTATCGGTGACTACTTTATTTGCGATCTTACTCATCCAAAAAAAGCTCTACTTATTGCGCACTTATTCGCGGCGCGATCTGATGCATTCGGCGATGTTGGGGATTTTGAATCCTTTCTTGTACTACCTGGTGCTGTTCAAGGCCTACGATCTATTGCCGGCGCAGGAGGCACAACCCTTGAATTACACCTGGGCCATAACGCTCACTTTATTGTCCATCCCCTTACTCAAGCAACGCATCGCCACCAGGCAGTTTCTAGCCATCTTGATAAGTTACCTAGGCGTCGTCATTATCTCCACCCGTGGTGATTTGTTGTCGTTGCGGTTTAGCAACGCCACCGGGGTGGCACTTGCCTTGGGCAGTACCGTGATTTGGGCGCTGTACTGGATTTACAATACTAAGGATCAAAAAGACCCGGTGGCCAGCTTATTCCTGAATTTTCTATTTGGCTTACCATTTGTATCCATTGCGCTGGTTGTACTATCAGAGCTTCGCATCGAGCATACCTTGGGATTGGTTGGCGCGGCATATGTGGGATTGTTTGAGATGAGTATAGCGTTCGTGTTGTGGCTCAACGCGTTGCGTCTGGCGCGCACTACCGCTAGTGTGGCGAATCTCATATTCTTCTCTCCGTTTTTGTCGTTGATCTTTATTCATTTTCTTGTCGGTGAGAAAATCCTGGCATCGACGTTGGTGGGACTGATGTTTATCGTGGCGGGAAATATATTGCAGCAATTCGGTAAAAAGCCCATACAAACCGCGGCAGTCGTGGATTGATACCGGTGGTTAAACCGAAACGGCAGGATACATGAAGCTGAGCGTCGAGGAATTCCATAACTGGGCGAACAAGAGCATTACCCTGTTGGGTATGTCCGGCGTAGGCAAGACGCATCTTTCAACCGTTTTGCGCCGGCACGACTGGTTTCACTACTCGGGCGACTATCGCATTGGAACGCGTTATCTTGACGAACCGATACTCGATAATATCAAGCAGCAAGCGATGGGAATGCCATTCTTTCGCGACCTACTGCGGTCTGATTCGATCTATATCGGGCACAACATTACCGTCGACAATCTGGAGGCGGTGCTGAGTTTTATCGGCAAACCCGGAGATCCGAGCAAAGGCGGCCTGCCCATTAAAGAGTTCGAAAGGCGGCAGGAATTGTATCGGCTGGGAGAGATCGCGGCGATGAAGGATGTGCCTGATTTCATACGCAAGTCACAACAAATCTATGGTTACAAAAACTTCGTCAATGACGTGGGCGGCAGCTTGTGTGAATTGGAAGATTCCAGCTCGATGGACGTGCTTATCGAACACACACTGATTCTTTATATACAGGTAACCGCGCAGGATGAAGCTGAGTTGATCGAACGTGCGGAAGCCGATCCCAAACCGCTCTATTACCGGCCGGCCTTTTTAGAGCAACAATTAATTGCTTACCTTAAGGATCGCGGCCTGTCTAGCCACGATGAGATTGACCCGGATGATTTTACGCGGTGGGTATTCCCGCGGTTGTTTCATGCCCGGGTTCCACGCTATGAGTCCATTACCAAGCCACACGGCTATACCGTGACCTCCGCTGAGATCTCGCAGGTTCGCGACGACAAGGATTTTTTGTCGCTGCTGGAATCGGCCATTGCGCGCCGTGTCTGACTGCGCCAGTGTTATCCGGGATGGGTAAATTCGACCTCTATCGATATATGGGAGTGAACAACATATGGCAGTAAAGGAAGGTTGGCGGGGGCGGTTTTTTGAGGATTTCGAAGTGGGCGATGTCTACCGTCACCCGCTCGGGCGTACGGTCACCACCACCGATAACATCTGGTTTACGCTGTTGACTCAGAACACGGCGCCGATTCACTTCGATCATCACTATTCGAAGCAGACCGAATTCGGTCAGCCGCTGGTCGACTCGACCTTTACGTTGGCGCTGGTCACCGGACAAAGCGTTACCGATGTCTCGCAAAACGTGTTTGCGAATCTCGGTTGGGACGCGGTCAAGTTGCCCAATCCGGTGTTCGAGGGCGATACCATTTATTCGCAATCGGAGGTGTTGACCGTGCGCGAGTCGAAGTCGCGGCCAAATGTAGGTATCGTCACCGTCAACACCACCGGCTATAACCAGGACGGCAAGGTGGTGATCAGTTTTCAACGCACCCTCATGGTGTATAAACGGGACTTCGCACCACAGATTCCGCGACATGAGCCGAACGACCAGGCATGAGCGACACCACACAAAACGTAACGCGAGAGCTCGCGGCATTCCTGGCCAACTTGTCGTTCGCGATGCTGCCCGAAGAGGTGGTTGCACGCACCGAGGAACTGTTCTTGGATTGGATCGCCTCAGCGTTGGCGGGCAAGGCAGCGCGCCCGGTAGTGGCTTTGGAGCGCTTCGCCGAAACCATGGGCCCCGCCACCGGAACCAGTGAGATCCTGGTATCGCGGCGGCGCACCTCGCCACTGTTTGCCGCGCTGGTTAATGCGGCCAGCTCGCACGTGGTGGAGCAAGACGATGTCCATAACGGTTCGGTGTTACACCCGGGCGCGGTGGTGTTCCCCGCGGTGTTGGCGGCCGGACAGTCGATCGGCGCCACCGGGCCGGATCTGATTACTGCCGCGACCGCTGGTTATGAGGCCGGCATCCGCATTGGCGAGTTTCTCGGTCGCTCCCATTATCGCGTGTTTCATACCACCGGTACCGCGGGGACACTGGCTGCCGCCGCCGCTGTGGCGCGTTTATTGGAACTGAACGAGGACACCATGCTGGATGGGTTGGGTAATGCCGGGACCCAGGCCGCCGGACTGTGGGAGTTTTTGCGCGAGGGTGCGGACTCCAAGCAGCTCCACACCGCGAAGGCCGCCGCTGATGGTTTGTTGTCGGCGTATCTTGCCGGTGACGGGTTCACCGGGGCGCATCAGATCCTTACCGGCAGTCAAGGGATGGCCGCGGGGATGTCGGTGGATGCCGACCCCGCGCGCCTCACCGACCGATTGGGAGAGCGGTGGGCGTTGACCGAGACATCGTTCAAGTTTTATGCCTCGTGCCGTCACACGCACCCCGCCGCCGATGCGCTCGGGGAACTGATGCAAGGCCAAGGATTGGGGCATCAAGACATTGCCCGGGTCGACGCCCATGTGCACCAGGCCGCAATCGATGTGCTGGGGCCGGTCACTGCGCCGCGTACCGTACATCAGGCAAAATTCTGTATGGGCTTTGTGTTGGCGTTGATCGCCGTCCGCGGCCGTGCCGCTATCGATGATTTTAACGATGCGACACTGAATGACCCGGTGATTCGTGATTGGAGCCGGCGGGTGGTCATGGTGTGTGATCCGGAAGTCGACGCGGCGTATCCACAACGCTGGCTCGGCAAGGTGAGGGTGACGACCCGAGATGGGCAGATCTATGACATGCGAGTGGACGCGCCCAAAGGCGATCCCGGCAATCCGCTCAGTCGTCCCGAGTTAGAGGATAAGGCGCTGCGGCTGGCGGCGTATCGGCAGGCTGCGACCCCAGATGAGATGCACGACCTCATCAAACTGGCGTGGAATTTGCGAGACATGGAAAGCATCCATTCAATATTTGCCGACGGATTTGGTACGCGCCACAAACACGACGCCACCGGTGCCTGGCGGTGACTGAATCTCGCGATTACAGCGAACTGCGCGACCCGGTTAGCGATCTTTGTCGTCGCTATCCGGATGAGTATTGGCGTCGTATTGATCGGGAACGCCTGTACCCACAGGAGTTTGTACATGCGTTAACCGAGGCCGGATGGCTGGCGGCGTTGATTCCAGAGCAATACGGTGGCTCCGGGCTGGGGGTCACCGAGGCATCGGTGATTCTCGAGCAGATCAACCGCTGCGGTGGTAACGCAGCGGCCTGTCACGCGCAGATGTACACCATGGGCACCGTGCTGCGCCACGGTTCTGAGCAACAAAAGCAACGCTATCTACCCGAGATCGCCAGCGGTGGATTGCGGCTGCAGGCGTTTGCCGTCACCGAGCCCAGCGCCGGCACCGACACCACCAAGATCCGCACTACTGCTGTCCATAAGGGCGACCGCTATATTGTCAACGGTCAAAAGGTGTGGACTTCACGGGTGCAACATTCGGATTTGATGCTGTTGTTCGCGCGCACCACCCCGGTTGAACAGGTCAGCAAAAAGACCGAGGGCCTGTCGGTGTTTCTGGTGGACCTGCGTGACGCCGTCGGCAACGGGCTGAAGTTGTATTTCGATGATCTCGAAGTGCCCGAAGAAAATATGATCGGTAAGCAGGGCAGAGGGTTTCGTTATCTGCTCGATGGATTGAATGCGGAGCGCATTCTGATTGCCGCGGAGTGCATCGGGGACGGTGACTGGTTTATTGAACGCGCAACCGCCTATGCGCGGGAACGCGTGGTGTTCGATCGGCCCATCGGTCAAAACCAGGGGATTCAGTTTCCACTGGCCCACGCCTATGCCAACGTGCGTGCCGCCGATCTGATGCGCTATCGCGCCGCCGAGTTGTTCGACGGCGGATTTCCCTGCGGCGCAGAAGCCAACATGGCCAAGTTATTGGCCGCCGATGCGTCTTGGGAAGCCGCCAATGCCGCGTTACAGACCCACGGTGGATATGGGTTCGCCAGCGAATACGACGTGGAGCGAAAGTTTCGTGAGACGCGCCTGTTCCAGGTAGCGCCGATCTCCACCAATCTGATTTTGTCGTACATCGCAGAGCACGTGCTCGGTCTGCCGAGGTCTTTTTGACCATGTTGCCTCTGGACGGTGTCACCGTGGTGTCCTTGGAACAGGCGGTGTCCGCACCGTTCGCGACACGCCAACTCGCTGACCTCGGGGCGGCGGTAATTAAAATTGAACGGCCGGGAGATGGCGATTTCGCGCGGCATTACGACGAAACCGTTAACGGCATGTCGAGCCACTTTGTGTGGCTCAACCGCTCTAAAAAGAGTTTGACCTTGGATATCAAGCATCCGCTGGCCAGTGACGTGCTCCACCGGTTGCTGACCCGCGCAGACGTGCTCGTGCAAAACCTGGCGCCCGGCGCCGCCGCCCGGGCCGGATTGGACGCAGACGATATCGCGCAACGCCATCCTCGATTGATCCAATGCAATATCTCAGGGTATGGAAAAGGCGGTCCGTACGAGCACAAGAAAGCCTATGACCTGTTGGTCCAGTGTGAGGCGGGCCTGGTGTCCACCACCGGTACCGGTGCTGACATGGCCAAGGTGGGCGTTTCCATTGCCGATATCGCCGCCGGCATGTACGCCTACAGCGGCATTCTCACTGCCTTGTATCAGCGCGAAAAAACCGGCCGTGGGACGGTGCTCGATGTGTCGCTGTTCGATGCGCTTGGAGAATGGATGGGTTATCCCGCCTATTACACTGCCTATGGCGGCACCGCACCGCCGCGCACTGGTTTGAGTCATGCGACCATCGCGCCCTACGGCCCCTACCCGACCGGTGACCGCCGGTTGGTGATGTTGGGGATTCAGAATGAGCGGGAATGGCAGGCGTTTTGCCGCGAGGTGATACGTCAGCCCGAACTCGCCACCGACGCCCGCTTTCAGAACAACTCGCAACGGGTTGTGAATCGTGAGGAAATGGACGGGTTCATCGCTGCCGCCTTCAATGGGCTATCGGCAACGGAAGTTGTCGCACGCCTCGACGCGGCCAAGATCGCTAACGCGCAAATCAACACGATGCAGGAATTTTGGGACCACGCGCAGCTGCAAGCCCGCGATCGTTGGCGTACCATCGACTCACCGGTGGGGCCGCTGCAAGCCCTGCTTCCTCCGGTGGTGATGCACGGCGCCGAGGTACGCATGGACCCAGTGCCGGCACCGGGAGAACACAACCACGAAATCCTGCGCACCCTGGGTTATCGAGACGATGACATCGGCCAGTTCGAGGAACAAGCGGTGATCTAGCCCGCATATCTCACCCGGCGCCCCGTTCATATTCATGTCGGCAAGGAAATACCCCCGCGGCGTGTCTTCCAGGAAATGGCGATATGCGATTCGCCACGATGCCTGCCGAGAATAGTGGCGGGTCTAACCCGGCAGTGGCTCGGTCTCGAGCGCCTGGACCTGCGCTTCACCAAAAAGAATAGAAAAATGAAAAATTGGGGTCAGGGTCGCGGACCCCGACCTCAATTTTCCCTGGTCTCTGGAGGTCTGCTCCTGGCCCAGAGTGTGTGAAAACGTTGGGGTCTTGCCGCGTTGCACAGAAACCTTGCCCAAACGCGCACAGATACGACTTCAAAGCCTATGGTTTTCGACTACCCGGGACTTTGGATTTTATGGATTTTATAAAATCGCCGGTGATGACGGGGCTGGCGAAGAGCCATTCGGCCTGTTATGAGGCGAAGTGGCCTTGTCAGGGCGCCAGTGCCTCCCGCAACGCGCCTACGCCCATCAGGTTGATCACCCGTTTGAGGTTATAGGCGAGCACATGCAGACTCATCTCGGTACGCACGTTCGGTAACGTCCTGGTCAAAAAATGCGTATATCCCATCCACGTTTTCAGCGTCGCAAACGGATGTTCCGCAGTCTGCCGGCGAAGCTGCATCGTTTCCGGCTTGCGATCAAGTCGGGCCTGCACCCGATCGAGGACGGATTCATGTATCCAACGCTTGATCCGTCGCTGAACTCCCGTGGTGCATCGACGCTTGATCGAACAGGTCGAGCAAGCCGAACTCCAGTAACAATCCAGCGTTCTTCCACCTTCAACAGTCCTGAAACGCCAGATCGCACGCTGCCCCGCAGGACAAATATACTCGTCGGTTTCAGATACATAGCGAAAGGCATCTCGTCCAAATAATCCTCTGGCCTCGTTGTTCGATGTCTTCGATTTGGGCACCACCACTTTGATACCTGCCTCCTCGCACGCCAATATCTCGTCGCTCTTGTAATAGCCGCGATCCGCAATCACTGTCAGGTCCTCAGCCCCCACGGACTCTCGGGCTCGCTTCGCCATCGTCGATAACTGGTGCCGATCAATGCCCGTATTGATTACCTCGTGATCCACAATTAGATGGTGCTTCGGATCCACCGCCGTTTGCACGTTATAGCCCACAATGCCTTGGCCCCGGGTCTTCATCGATCGCGCATCCGGATCCGGTGGTGTCAGATTTTTTGTGTGCGAGTCGTTTCAGGTAATTAATCATCCAGTCTAAATCGATCGCCGAACTGGATAGCGAACTGAGCTTTTGCCGCAG
>CAMYNX010000005.1 GCA_947259875.1 uncultured Gammaproteobacteria bacterium
TCGGCCCTAATGGCCTTAAGAAGAGCCGAGATGACCCTCAACGAGGCATCCGATCAGTGGTTCATCGACCATTTTCAATCTTCGGGTTCGCTGATGCGCGGTGACTATGAGGCCTGCTTGCGGTGTTGGCGGTCTGTTTTCCCGCCTGATCAGATCTTGGCTTTGCGGTACGAGATGTTATGCGACAACCCGCTCAGGATGCTGGAGCAATGTACCGCCCATCTGGCTATCGACCAAGATTTCTATAGTCCCTGGCCCCGCGATGCGCTGACAGAAAAGGTCTTGGCCGGCCCAGGATATCCTATACGTCCGGCACTCTTGCCTCTTATTAACGAAATATACGATCCCGAGATAATATCCCTCAGCCATTACCTAGGTTGGGATCTCGCTGATTGGTTATCTTGCACGTAATTCGATGGGCTACTCGGCCCGATAGGTTATAAGGATAGCGTATCAGCGATGGCGGAATTGGCGTCGATGATCGGGTGCCACGAACGCGTAACGACGGCTAACAGACGCCTGCAATCTGATGAAATCATCCTATAGCACAGGAGTGCGATTCGCCCATGCGTTTCGAAGTGTTCTCACAAAAAAGAAATTTAAATAGTTTCTTAAGTCACGGATTTGGTCTTTTCTAAAGGTGCCGCTTTATTCCGACGATATACTCCGAGACACGACCACTTTTTCTTGCTCGTCCAGGTCATATCCGATGTACCTCAGAATCGATTTCAGCGTCGATAGCTGAGCCTTGCTACTTCCTCCGCCCTTCGGCCCAACGAGATCTTCGAAAAGTACGAGCGTACTATCCGACCAGTTTCTCCATCTGACAACCGACTCAAAACGCTCAGCGATTGGTAATAGGCGAGTAAAACCATTTTCCGGCCGGGGATCCATACCCTTGATCGCGAGCACGAGCTGAGCGTCCATGTTTGGCAGTGCGGCGAAATGTTTGTGAAGGCGATGGTCTTTTTTACTTAGTACGAAATGAGTTAGGGAACACACTACTGCCCGGGGGTCACGCACTATGACGACCATCCTCATCTTTCTGCTTTCAAGAACGGCGCATGTCGCTTGCGAAAAAGGCAAATGCCCGTAAATATACATGGCAGGTTGGACTTTTTCGATCAGTTGTATGAAGTCAGATCGCTTTTTACGGTGCGGATCGCCAACACCGACTAGAATACTGCCAGCGGGATCGTCTCGGCCTTCCAAGGTTGTACTGGTAATTCTAATTCCGGCGCAAGTGTATCGCGTCAATCCCTCCAATACACGGTTGAGCAGATAAGTGCCTGCTTTTGGCAGGCTGTTAAGAAAAAGGGGAGGCAGCGTTGGTAGCATGGGTGACATTTTTAGGCGGTATTGTTTCGGTAGCACGTCTGGGAATGCAGGTATAGTTCGGCACTGACTGAAACACGCGAATCCAACGTGGCCGCAGACGATCGTTTCCGGCAAGTGCAGATTCCCTTCAAGCGAGTATTTTTTTATCGGCTGTCAAACATGAGTATAGGAATAAAACGATAGCGCCAACGGTTATCACGTTTCTGAATCGGGTTGGCATAATCGATTTTCTGGTTGTTGATACGTAATTGCCGTCGTCTCCTATCAAAAAGAATAAAGCCGAGTCTGGTATGATCGTGTCGAATCATTCGTCACCACCGCAAAGAATTACCTATGTGAAAAACGTCGTCAGCAGGTTAATGTATTTTCTTAGGCTGCCAAGATCCCACACAGGATAGATTTGTCGGAAATACTATCAATGCACGAGCGTTGATGAAAGACCGACAACAACTTATCTCCCGCATAAACACTATATTCGAACTGAAACTAGACTGTGTCTCGAATGATGTTAAAAACGCTGTAGCGACTTTTCTTCGAACTGACCTACGGCACCATAGTGACGGCAGCCAGCTAGTATCCACAGATCACAAAGTGCCCGCATGGATAATGGATAAGTTGAACTTGTCCAGGCACTGCGACGCAGAGCAACAGTCTGGAGGATAACGCTTCTGATTTGTCAGTCGTCCTGGAATATGAGAAGACAAAAGAACTGTTTATGCCGCGTCTGGAGCTTGACGACGGCGTTATTCGGACATTGCAGAAAGATATTAGATGGGCCTTGCAGGCAGCTTTAGGTCAGAGATCAGCAGAGCAACCTGGACATAAGATCGCGGTTCAAGAATTGAAATAATTCCAGGTCCACGGTGGCCGGCAACCGGAGTGACATTGAGTGTTTACAAACGCACATCTATACGGCTCCATCATCCGTAGTTGTATTGATATTTATATCCATAACTTGACGCTTCTTTCATTCCATTGAATATCACTCCATTTACCCGCGCGCCGGCGTGACTGAATCTCTTCAGACTGGTCTCAACCTCCTGCATCGTTTGGCGCCCGGAACGTACTACTAGAAAGTTGACACTCGAATTACGAGCGATAATAGTGGCGTCGGTCACGATGACTGGGGGGCTATCGATAATTACTACGTCGTATTCGCCGGATAAATGTTTTATGAGTTCGGAGAAGCGGTCACTGGAGAGCATCTCGGACGGATATTTCGGTAATTCTCCGGCGGGCAGGAAGTCAAAGCTCTTGTTCTCCAAATCCATATTGCCCCGGTGTTGGTTTACGCAATGGGCCGCCGCGTAGAAATCGACCGTGCCGTCGATGACTTCGGATAAACCGGGCGACCGCGGCACGGCAAGATATTGGTGTAACGACGCTTTGCGAAAATCTGCGTCAATCAATAAGATCTTCTTCCCGCTGTTATTCATTAAATGCGCAAGATTAACCGCTATAAACGATTTTCCCGCATTGGGTGCGGGGCTGCTAAGAGTGACAACGTTAGCGCCCGATTCCAGCAAAATGAATTGCAGTGCGGTACGCAGACTTCGAATTCCTTCTACTGCTGAGTCTTCTGGAAATCGCCCTGCTAGAATCACAGGAGCATCATCTTCTTTCTTTGCCAGGCCTTTCGATAGTTTGATCTGGGTACCGGAATGCGGGATCACCGCATACACGGGCAGGTTTATCTGCTTCTCAAGACTTGCCGGGTCTTCCACCTGTGTATTTAGGCTTCCGGATACATAGGCGTAAACAATCCCGATTAATGTGCCCAATAAAATGCCAGCGGAAATAAGCAGGAGTTTTTTGGGTTGATCGGGGATATTGGAAACTATCGCATTATCAATGATGCTTACATCGCTGACGATACCAGATTTTGCAATCTCCGTAGATTTCGCTTTATTCAGGACTAACAAGTAGATCTCGGTGGCCACTTTGACATCTCGGGAAACCCGCAATGCCTCAAGGGTTGCTCCAGGCAATTTATTCAAACGCTGATTGTAAAGTTTCCGTTCTGATTTGAGCTGCCTGATCTTTTGCTCGAGGGTCTTCATCGCCTCGTGCTCAGTAGTGAATTTTGTCTTGAGCTCAACACGCATCAGTTCCAGTTTGGATATTTGTGTCGCGATTTCGGCAAGCTTATCGAGTAAAGCTCTGTTATCTACTTCGAGATCGATACTGCCGAATTTAAGCCGATGGTCATTCAACTTAACCTCTGCGGTTTCGAGGTTTTCCTTGAGCAGGGGCAACTGGCTTTGCAAAAACTGGAGGGTGTTGACCACTTCCTCTGATTTGCGCGCGATGTCTTGACCCACATAGATTCGGGCGATGCTGTTCAGGATGGTGACGTTTTCCTCGGCGTCCGACCCCTCCAGGGACAGTTGAAGAATACCGGTTTTCAAGCCGATTTCCTTTATCGTCAAACGCTCTTGCAAATCATCAAAGCTTTGCATGTACGATTTCTTCTGGACCTGAAATTGGGTACCCACCCCTGCTCGAAGAGCCGAGATCTCAATGCGCGCCGGTGATGCTTGGGCTTCATCGGCGCCGGATATCACGAGCCGACCAACCTTACCTTCAGTTATCAAACGCCCGCTGGGATCGTAAAGAAAATAGTTCTCGCTCTCACCAACAACCAGTTTGAGCTCCTGATCAAGGTATAGTGGGGGAAGCTCAAGTTGGTTGATTTGTATAGACTCTCCGCCCCACGCAAAACTCGACAACCCCAACCAAGGTTCATTGAGCCCGTCAGAGGTCCTTTCGTGAATACGCGCAACGGCTCGTCCAAACAACGGAAAATATTTTGGTTGTGCAAAAATGTCTAGCCTATGGTCGTCAATGACCCTCGCTAGAACGCTATGGGACTTGATGATCTCGATCTCGGTGGCGGCAAGACTCGGCTCGGCAACGACAATGGATGAAATATCCTGTAGCGTATTTATGCCGCTCTCGTTCTGCTTGAGCTGAATTAGCACATTGGCTTGATAGATCGGCGTGGCGAGGAAGGCGTAAGAGGTAAATAACGCAAAAAACAAAAAAATGATTAACAAGATCTTCCACTTCAACCGCACCAAGGGCTGTAGGTAATCCCGTAGATCAACGCGGTGGTCATGCACAGGGCGCGGGCTTACCAATTCTGTTTTTAGTAATCTTGGGTCAGAGAGTTCCAATTTGGACATATGTCTGTACCGTCGTGCAAGGTTTCAATTGCATCTCAATTAGATCGATGTATTACGGAGCCGTGAAAAGTCTTGGCAGCCATTCATTTACGCCGCGTTCGATTTGCGAAAGACTCGTCTCAAATATCTCTCTGGACTTGGAAAAAGGATCGCCAACTTCGAATCCACTCCACTTTCCCAATAGATGAACCCGTCCTCTTATACTCGGCATCATCTCCTCGACGGCTTTAACCTGCCATGTTTCCATCACCAGAATGAGATCGGATGTCCTAATAAATTCTACGTTTACTTGACGTGCCCGATGTTCCGTGAGATCGATCCCGCGCTCACTCATGAGCTCTATAGCGGTAGGATCCGCCGGTTGACCCACCAAAGCCGACAGACCTGCTGACATGACATGCGTCTTTGGGGCACGTTGCCTAAGATGGCTGGAAAGCAGTCCTTCTGCCATAGGACTGCGACAAATATTCCCTACGCAAACCGCCAATATTTGTTCAAAGACCATGCATTCGTAGAAACTTCCCGGGAACAAATTTTTGATCCGGGAAAGGTGCATAAGACGCTGTTGTCAGATATCGTCTTCATCAATTCTATCAATGTTACGAGCTGACCCGGTTAAGTACCAAAGGGTGCGAACCGTTGGCAACAGTCGCTGTACAAAACGATCCCATCGCACAATGCCCTTGGGCGCGGCGTAGACAACGTCGGAGGGTTGGATCGGGAAGCTAACCGCCAGCAACATGGCCTCCGCGGATGTCGCGTCCAGATGAAAAATGATTGGCACCTGATCCTGCATGCGAAATACAAAAATCCGACTTGCATCAACACTCCTAAGATCCAATCCTCCTGCTCGTCCGACTACTTGGGAGAGTGTCATGCCCCGAGTAGGCACATTAACAATGTTTGGCTCGTTGAACTCCCCCAACACGAATATGTGCTTGAGCCGCCGGTCCGGAAAATGGAGTACGTCGTCGTGCTTTAAGAGATAGTTCTGCCTTACATCCCCGTGTTCATACATAGCCACCAAATCGATCTCAAAACGTTTCCCCTGCCGACTCAAGCTGACACTTTCTTGATCGGCAAATTGCGTGACGCCACCCATGAGGGATATCGCATCCAGTACTCTCACGGGTGATTCACCGAGCGGCAACACACCTCGATTCTCCACCTCACCAAACAAATATGCCTTTTTGCTTCGGTAGGCAGATACTCTCACATCCAACTGTGGATTTGGCACGTATTTGGATAAACGTTTGATTATCTCGGCCCGAATCTCGGAAACGGTTTTTCCGGCGACCCGTACCAAGCCGATATGCGGAAAGTATATATTTCCCTCGCCATCGACAAGATGGCCCGTGGCCTTGGCACCGACCGGTTCTCCCGGGATTGTGGGCTCGGGGGCCGCGATGGCCAATTGCAGCTCAGGATGTCCCCAAACCGTTATGCTGAGAACATCATGGGGGCCGACACGGTACTCATAAAGTGCCTCCTGCGGTAGTTGCCCGTTAGGCAGTCGATCCGCGGCCCGTGCCTTACGTTGAATCAGTTCTTGAACTACATCGGGCGTGATGCTTATGAATATCGGTTGCTCGAGACCCGGTTGTGCGGTCTCTGCCTCGGTTCCAGTACCTGCGGTCTCCGGTACCTTAGCGTCCGCCTCTGTTTTCGCAACGGGCTTTTGCGAGCCGTTTTTACTCAGCGCTTCCGAGTCGACAAACCAACTATCCATCTTTAAGGCAGTCGCACCTTGTGATTTTCTCTTTGCCGACGTGTCTATGTCGATATAAACACCCGGAGCAAGAGAGCAAGCTTGTAGAAATATGGCAAGCGCCAGACACAAACACGCGACAAAACGATGCTGACTGTAATTTTTAAAAGACATGATTTTGCCTCCAGATCTCTTCGCAACCACGTCACTCAAGGTTTGCGGATCTCGTAAATCCGCGCGTGAACATCCGCCGCGACTTCGCCCATGACCTTGTCTTCTTGGTCGGTGATATCAATAAAACCGTTGGCCACGCTCTTGATAAAATTTCCATGGTTGCCACTAATTTCCTGATTTTTGAGCATGAAATAAAAGTTGCCGACCATGTAAGGGCGCTGCGCGAGGTCCGTGATGTAATCTTCATATAATCTGGCTCGAGTCAATGGATCCCGGCCGTTCACGTTCACCCTTAACCCCCTACCCGGCACTGAGATTCCGTGCTCTCCTATCAGGATAGGCCGATTAGTCAATTTAGCAAGATGATCAAAGAATGCAACGTCGAATCGCGCCGTGTAATGATCGAATGAAGCCACATCGACATGGCGCCCATAGGCCTTGACTGCGGCATCTGACCACAGCCAACCGATATTATTTCCCAGATAAAGATGATTCGGATCGATCCTTTTTAGTGTCTGTGAGAGTATCCTGAAGTAACGCTCCGCCACGACGCCAACAAATGTCTCCATTTCTCGTCTTGCTTTCGCGGGCGGGCGTTTTAACTGTTTTGATCTACGCAATTCCTCAAAAGAGGAAGCATGTAGCCCCCACGACCTATTCAATCGACGCAAGCGACCGTCATACCGCTGTTGCAGCCAATTAACGAGTTCCCGCTTGATGGCCCAATCGTTTCCCTCCAACGCCATGATATCCCTGACTAGTTTCCAATCAAGAATCTCCTCATTGTTGACCATATATCCTAGGAACCAGGGGTCCGCTTTGAGTCCTTTTTGTTCAATTTCCTTCCCTAAAAACCCGCTCAAGTTGTTCTCAAAATCGTCTTCGAAAACGTCCGGTATGGCATGACCTTTGTCTGCCAACGGCACCATTTTTAAGCCTTTTCGGAGACGCAGCACCACTGTATATGGCATGGGTTTTACTGCTCTGCCTTCATCCCACGCGGCCCTGGCGGTCCACTTGCCGAGTGTATTGAAGTTCCATTTGCTGATGCGGTGCAAACTGACCCGTAACCAAGGTTCGATATAGTTGTGGCCGAACTTCGCCTTCAGGTTTTCAATATAGAAATTTCCCGCTCTCGGCGGACAAGACTGCGTGTACGCTGCTCGCTGATGGGCCAACTCCTTGCTACGTCCCGGGTTGAGCACACTGTCCATCCCAAGTGCAAAGAATAGGTTCCCCTCTGGTGTGACGAACCACCACTTTCCCTTTATCTTTGACACCTGAAAAAAACCGGTGCCTATGAGTCCAAATTGTTCCTTCGAACCGGCCAAGCCCCCATATTGATCATGCGGATAGGGGAGTTGTGGGATTGGGTCGCTACTGCCAACGTCTCTTTTCCCTTGCATTGCCAGCTGATTTTTTGACGATATCTTGCTTTCCCAGGCCTCTCGCGTGTATTGACCGAAACAATCCACCCACGGTCTTTGGTGGGGGATGTTCGACGCCTCGTTGTCGTCACCAATCTTCTCGCCTTGAAATACAACCTCGGATATTTGCAGATCCCGTTTCTTCTTAGGCACGTAAAACTCGAGTTCGACACTTCGCACCACCACCTTGGGGAGGTCCACAACTGCGGTGGGTTCCGAATCCTGATCCCAGAGCGTCGATGCGAGAAGTGAGTAGACCCCATTGGATCCCTTTTCTTGTTTCCCCAATAACCGGATCCCGTAACGCCCGGCTCGGAATGAACGCGGAGTATCGCCCCTGTAAATCTCCAAGCCCGATAGTCTGACCTCACCGCCAAAATCGAACGCTATGCGGATCACCGCTCGTTTAGTTACCCGTGACCAGGAGTGCCTGCTGTGACCCGTGGTATCCCCGTCCAGCAACATCGCCTTGGAACTCTCACGGGATTGAAACCCTTCGAACGGAGTTTGGATGAGTTCAGCAGGGTCACGGATAAACTCATATCCTTTCGGCGCGACGTACGCCGCAGGTGCTCGCGACGAAAAGACTACGAAAGCCAATATCGTGAACGTCCCGATCCCACGTCCATTCATCGATAACAGATCATTCTAGCCAGTGACTCAAATCCTTATCCAACAACCTCCCGACTTGTCTCACGTCGCCCTCGTAGAACTCGACCAATCGCGATCGCTCCGAATCGGTGATTGCACCTTGTTTTTCCTCGGTGTTCATCGGCCGATAAAGCATTTGCAGGAACAGCGGAGAATTTTGAAATCTCCCTATCAAACGTATGTGACCTTTTTTTCGCAGCAACACCGCCACTTTCTTTGTTAGTGTGGCTAACCAAAAGACTCTTGGTATGGAGGCCGGAAATACACTCTTTTTTCCGTCTGCGTGGTTGTAGGTGGCGTTAACTCCCAAATACTCATAAAGGTTTTTTGCAAATTGGGTCGGATTGTCCTGGAGGTCATCGTACATCAGGATGCGAAATCGATCGACACCGAATCTATCGAGATACATTTGCACATGCTTCAGGTACTTACCCCTATTCAAGATTTCCGGATTCGCCTCCATGGTGCTGAAGAAATCCGGACGCGCGATGCCGTTCCTGATTTTGAAGTGGTAGCCCGAGATAGCCCGGTCGATCGGGTTCCTCAAACACGCGAATAATTTGACCCCGGGGAGATCACGGTCGATACGATTCAATGCTTTCGCGGAATAGAGATAGCGCGGCGACAGTTCGCCCAAGGCCTTACAATTATCACCGGCCGGCGTGAAAAATGACGAATACCACGCGAGCCCTTTGTCGTAATAATCGTCAAAAAAATGTATTTCTTTGACGCTGGGCACATAGACCTCGGGATGGGCGGCAAGAGTTCTGTACATCCATGTCGAACCGGTTTTCGCGGCGCCGACGAAAAGAAAATTGGGTAATTTCATTTATATCGACGTATCGACGTATCTAAGTGAATCATAGGTATATTCCGCCGTGACAATATTTCCACTGTGCGGTTATACGCAATTATAGCCAACGGAACGGAAGCAGTAGACAATGAGACCTACAAATGGCATTAACTTATGCTGGGGCCGTGTATGTGAGCCCGCGCCTGATATTAAACATCTTGGGCTACGACTTCAATACTGGGTACTACATCTACTGGCCAGGTAAAAACCGAATTGATTATATCTGCGATCTCTACGTCTATTATTTCCCACAGCTCGGTTGTTTGTGAGCTCTGATCTTTATTGTCTCGCTAGCCTGGCTGTTCTTCGTGTGCTGTAAACTGTTCGACTGTCAGTGTGAAAACGAACGGCTCATCAAATTTGCGTTTCCACTATGATGACTCTATTCGTAATCCGTGTGATTCTGACAAATTTTCGCGTGGTATTTGACGGCATTTACCTTATACCGAACATCCGAGATCTTCGTTCCGGTTATACCCGATCCGTAAAATTGACAAAGTACGCATGAACATTCTCCTCCTGTTTACCAGAAATCCATTTGGCCGGACAACTGGCCGAAAGGTGGTTCTTCGTACCATTATCAATTCGGTGGCTAGCCTCGGCCATCGGGTCGATATCGTTGTTGTTGACCGAGATACGAATCGATATGACTGCCCGGCGGATATCAATTTGATATTCATCAACCCACCTGGACTCCCGACTCTTGCATACAACGCTGCTCGCTACTTCATTTTCAAATGTCTCAGCTTGAATGAGTGCGCGTATTTAAATAAAACTATTCGCGCCGAGATTTTCGCACTTACCAAAAAAAATAAATACGATGTTGTCATCGCAGATATGATCAGAATGGCGCAGCATGCCGACTGCCTTAATCTTCCTTGGATCCTCGACCTGGATGATCTACTTTCGAAGCGTTATGAATTCTATCTAGGCAATAAAAACGCTGCTCGCGAATTCCTCGGATACTACGAAGAAAATATTCCAGCCCCCGTCCGCCCAATCATCAAAGGTATCGCATTTAGACTACTAAGGCATGAGGCAGGGATTCTTGCTGCCCGCGAGTTATTCTGGGCAACGCGCGCAACAGCAGTGTCGCTGATATCCCCTGTTGAGGCGGCGAAGCTCCAGGAACAGACCGGACGGACGGTGGACAACGTGCCCATGGGAATCCGAATCAACTCCACGCCACCAGTGCGACAATTCAAGAGTGGACTCAACAGGGCCGTGTTCATCGGGGGTATGGATTACCAACCCAACATTGAGGCAGTCCGGTATTACCGGGATACCATTTTGCCGGCTCTGGTCGAAGCTGGAGTGGAAAATTTTGTTTTTGAGGTAATAGGATTCTGTCCAGCAGGGATCAAAAGGGATTTTCCGGCCGAATATATTCGTTTCGTGGGTTATGTGGAGGATCTTCAGGGTGCCTTGGCTAACCACTTCCTGTTTCTCGCCCCTATAGTCTCCGGTACTGGGATCAAGACTAAGGTTCTAGAAGCAATGGCAGCCGGTCTTCCCATCCTGTGCACCAGTGCTAGCACCTTTGGCCTTAATATTCAGAATGGCACCCACTGTGTTATTGCTGAAGACGGTCCCCAGTTCGCCACAGCGATCCTTAAATTGCGAGATTCTCCGCAAAAACTTCGGACGTTAGCACTGGCCGGCCACGAATATGTTCTCAACAACTTTTCACAGTCGATCATTACCGGGAAATGGCGAGATATCCTAGAAAGATTGAAGTCAACTGTCAGCTAGCTCCACTTGCGTAACTCGCGCGGTAATAACTAAGGTGTAATCCATGTAAAGCAATTTTATTCTATCATCTCATGCCAGCGGATAACCCAGTGGAAGGAGTAGGTTTTCATAGGAGCTGTCAAAATAATTCTTCACCCTCGGTGTGAAGTATTCTCGCCATTGATTCGCGGCCGGATTTCTTATATGCCGAAAATTACTTCTTCGGCGTTTCGCCGAAAACCTATCGGCGAGGAACATACCTATAGATTGTTCCTTAGGAGAGTAATCATAAAATTCAAATAGTTTACGAAATGTTTGCTCCTCGTTACCGAGTATATCCTCGTAGCGAAATATCCTAATTCTCGGGTCCTGCGTGGGCCATTCCATCATTGACTGGAAGTGATACTTTCGAAATTCTATTTCCGCGATTAGCCCATCATCCTGAGGTAACTTTTGAAGGTAACTTGAAAAAGAGTCATTTATTCCCATTCCTACCGGAATGTTTCCGTTGACAATATTCCAATCCTCCTCATTCGGCGCGACGATATTACACCATCTTTCGACACCCTTCTTGTGATAGAAGTAACCTGAAACCACCAGATCGCGAGGATCACGAACGAAGCGGGATATGCGAAAATTTCCAAGACGCGTAAAGTCCAACTTATGATTATTTATTGAAACAAGCCGATATCCGCCTACCGAGTGATAGAACTCATCAACTTTACTATTGAAGTGATGGTAGCGACCTCGCCATGGAGTGATCCAGTTGCAAAGAATACCCAGCACCCTCCCATAGTATACCGTGAGACATTTATGGTAGGAGCAGTGAATAAGGTTGACATCGTTACCCATTCCGTAATCTTTCCTCGCAATGTACTGGTCCAAAAACCAACACTCTCTTAATAGTTGACAAAAAACTCATGGTTTCAGGAACGCCAAATACTTAACAACACTGTCCGGCTTATAAATGACAACGGCACGAACACCTTATCGTTAGTTACGTTTCCAAACGCTGATAATATAAATGTTTAGTATGCCGCAAAGAAATCATCCTCAGATTGAGAGTAGCCTGGCTAATCCCCCTCCGCCAGCGAGATTTTTCAGCACTTGTGTATGACCGCTGTCTCCCCCACTCATGCAAGACGACCGGGACCAATCGAAAAACCCTTTCGACAACAAGTACGACATCGATATACGGTTCCCAATACTGCTCCCACAACATAACGCTGTTGTGCAACAAGCCCGGCATCGCCTTGGCCCTGGCCCACGCCCGCATAACCTTGGGCAGGTGTAACAATTCGAATCGGGCCGTGCCAATGTTCGTGGTGGTACCAATCCACGCAATCCCGCTGCCTATAGACGTACTTCCGTGACACCGGAGAATGGCCGCGTAGGGTGTTGCAGGCGGTACGTCAGCGTCTTGGATCGCGATTCCGAGTACAGGTTTTGCTGCCACATCAACACGCCTATCGCTGTACTTGACGCGCTATTGAGACAACCCAGAAAGGAGTTGAAGTTATGCATATATCTATTTGTTAATGAGACAAAAAACCCAGCGATCACGTCCATTATTCCTGTCTTAATTCTGAGACACCTGGCGTCCACCGGGTGCATCCTCAAGTTCGATTGTTCCAATGATAACAACGGGTTGTGGTAACTGGCATAAAATTTGCGGATCTTTAGATCGCGCGTCTGTACAGCAGACAACGCGAAATCGACGTTAACTGGGGGAACCGATGCTGAAAAAGTATAACCGGCTGTTTAAGCTCGTCTTATTCTTGTCGGACATCACGTTGATCTCGCTGGCATATCTATTCACCTATTGGGCATTTTATGGTTTGGGGCCGAACCCGGAACTGCTGACGGTTGGGCATTTCATTTATCCCATCGTAGTTATCGTCCTCCTGTTTGCTGCTTCGTTCAAGGCCTTCAGGCTGTATCGGGCATTTCGTGTCACCTCCCCTTTTACCGAGACCCGGGATGTGTTGCACGCATCCGCGCTAAGCCTATTGGCAATAGTGACCGTACTCTTCTTCTTGGGTGTGTCCGCTTACTCGCGAGATTTTCTCGCTGTCTTCTGGGGCTTGGCTGTCGGTCTTGTTGTGGTCGTACGCTGGAACGCCCGGCAGGTACTGAAATATTTTCGCAAGTTAGGATACAACCAACGGCGCGCTCTGATTATCGGAACTGGTCCTTTGGGGCAGCAGATCGTAAAAAAACTCAAGCACCAGAACGATCTCGGAATTCGAGTCGTTGGATACATCACCAGAGATACAGCGGAGATCGGGAAAGAAATTCAGGGAATCAAGGTGCTCGGAGGGGAAGAGTTAATCGATGAGATCGGCCACTACTTAAAAGTAGACCAGGTCTATGTCGCGCTACCTGAAGAGCATGTCACAAAGACTCGAGAGGTGCTCTCCCGGCTTTCCATTCTTGCTGTTGATCTGCGCATCGTTTCCGAGGCCTCGGAGTTCATGTCTGCGGGAATGTCAGCGGAGCTGTTCGGCAATTTATCCATCACCACCTTACAGGCGGCACCTATAGACGGCTGGAAAGATTTCCTGAAAAGAAGTTTTGATCTGACATTTTCGTCATTGGCACTATTGGTGCTCTGGCCGTTGCTAATCGCCATTGCGTTGCTGATTAAAACTACCTCAGCAGGTCCAGTGTTGTTCATTCAACCACGTGTTGGTTACCAGGGACGAATATTTCCGCTGTTGAAATTCAGAACCATGTGCCGGGACGCGGAAGGCAAAGATGGCGCTACGTGGACAACACCGGGCGATCCCAGGCGCACCAGCCTCGGGCGCTTTTTGCGCAAATTCAGCCTCGACGAATTACCGCAATTTTTCAACGTACTGATGGGTCATATGAGTGTGGTCGGCCCGCGCCCGGAGCAACCGCGATATGTGGAAGAGTTCAGGCAATCGATTCCTTATTATATGGCCAGACACAAAGTCAGGCCCGGTATTACTGGATTGGCTCAGATCAGCGGATGGCGGGGTAACACGTCGATCCCAGAAAGGATCAAATGCGATAATTCATACATACAAAAGTGGTCGTTTTGGCTGGATTTGAAGATTATCGCATTGACGCTGAACAGAGGGATGTTCAATCACAACGCCTACTAGCCTCGATGTAAAGAGAATCACGGTGCTTCACCGATTCCTGCTTCCAGTGCTAACCTTGTTCCTCGCGTATTGACCGACCACTTATGCCCAGACTTCGACGATGTTGTCTGCGACGAATGCGTCGGACTTGCCGGAGCAATCAGTTAACGCCCCCAAGCTGAAGAACAAGTCTGTCAATACGAATATATTGGGTAATGGTGTGGTCACGACGAAGAAGATCGGCGATGCTGCAGTCACAGCGGATAAGATACAAGATGATGCAGTGCGGCAAAACCATCTGCGCGGATCTCTGAGGGCGAAAGCCGAATGACTGCGAGCCTCGATCACCCTCTTGACAGACCAGCAAACTTACTGCACTTTGGTGTTGACGTCTAAATACTTACCAACAAAAGAATGGAGGGGAATTATGATGATTAACCGATTCTTGATTCCAGCAATAACCTTGTTTCTCGCGTATTCACCGATCACTTATGCCGTGACTGCCGACGATGTTGTCTGCGACAAATGCGTCGATACGACGGACTTGGCGGGCAAATCGGTTAGTACCAACAAGCTGAAGAACAAAGCTGTCAAAACAAGGCAGATCGGCGATGCTGCGGTCACCGCGGATAAGATCGGCGATGCTGCGGTCACCGCGGATAAGATAGGAGTTGGTGCAGTAACGGTGGAGAAATTGGCGGACGGAGTGTATGGAGGACCGCACTACGTTGTCAAAGATAAAAACGATGATCCTGTAGGGTTTGCGATCCCACACGGTACTATGAACAAGTTTGTGAATGTGTTTAAAGACCAGGCTGGCTTGCAGTTCCTCCTGCGCGTGCAGCCAGATTTCATGAACGTCAAGGATCCGCCTACACTTCTATTTACCACAACAGATTGTAGTGATGGACCTTGGGTCGAGAAATCTGTAGTAGATGATGAAGTGCTAGCTACTTTTAGTATGTTTGATTTTGTGGCTTCGGTGTGGGGGAAACAAGCGGTGTCGCCCTTTGATCAAAATTTATTGAGCGTGTATCGCCCATCACAAACCGAGCCAGCCTCGAATCAGGACATCATAAGAGAAAATACTACCGGTGACGTTGACGATTGTGTAGCAAGAACGACTGAAAGCCTTGAAGTCGTGCTTATGGATAAAGAAATAGATAACCTAATTGTCGATCATCCTCCACCCTACGCCCTGGAACGTGTCGAGCCATCGGCCCCAGAGTAATCGGACACGAACTCTGTCCTCGGTGGCGGGGGAAGGTGTGCCATGGCTAGTTGAAATTTTCGCTGGACCGGTGAGTTGATCATCAAGTTGCTGCCTTCTGGATGATAGGTTCAATACGCAGGGCTTTTAGCAACGCCGTCCCTTAAGATGGGTCAGCGACGATAGCCCTTGTAGACCGGTTGGAGGCGCAAGCGCCGGAAAATGACCTTGACTTTCCGCAACAAAGCCATGCGTTTCTTCGTCTGTGGCCTATACAACAGCATCCAGCGTCCCGAACGGCTACGCACACGCCAAAACTCAAAAATCCGCAGTTCTCTCCTTACGCAAGCTGCGCACGATGACTCTGGTCCTCGTTCACCTCCACTTCGAGCCTGGCAACTCCTCGCGAAGTCACCTCTCCAGTGCACCTCGTAGCCAACGCTGACGCGGACGGGCGCTCAACAAAACAGAAATTTCGTCAGCGAATCTGGCGTAATCAACGATCTTCAGCTGCTTATATTACGTGACCCTTTTGCCCTCTCCAGCATCTTGTCCGTTACAGTCAAATTGACTTGACACGGCGATTCATCGTGGATCTACAGTTTCGGTAAGACGTATAACGGATTACATCGTATGCCGGACTGAAGGTAGATTGGCAGTGTCTTTCGAAGTTTTGCTCACATGATCAGATTCTCTGCTGCGTGGGGTGTTGACTGCGCTCCTTGTTATATCGACTCCTGCTTGCTACGTCTTTTCAACTCACCTAAGCTTTGTAACGAAGGACGCCCATTAGAAAAAAAGGTGTATCGTGTTTGGCGTATCTGCGGCTCTCTGTCTATGAAAAAAATCCTTGTTATTGGTGTACCGCGTTCGGGAACAACCTGGGTGGAAAATATCCTTGGCCTAGCACGCGGTGTCGAGGGAGTCTTCGAGCCGGATAACGAGAAAACAAGTTTGCTTGGCTATTGTTTTAAAAAAAGATCGCTCAGGTTTCCGGTATTAGCGGCAACGGATACCCATCCTGATTACGCACACCTATGGCGTGTTGCCTATTATGCGCCCCAAGCTGCGCTCGTAAGCAGGAGTCTCTTGACGCGACTATTAATGGCCAGAAAGCGATCGCTAGAAAAATGGGTCCGAGCGAAAGAGCGTATCATTAGCAATGGGTGTGGGACCTCGCCGGCAGGTCCACTGCGGCTCACCGCAAAAGTCTTATGCGGATACCTCCGCGTGATGAAGCTAGATGCAACATCGACCCGACAGGATAGACAGCGGCAGACCGCGCGACTAGTGAAGTCGGTTCACGGTGTGTTGTGCCCGGAGTGGATTGCGGCGACCATCGGGGTCGATCATGTGGTTGTTGTTCTTCGAAGTCCGTTTGCTGTCATTGACAGTTGGAGGCGAATGCACATATATGACGCCGTGCGCCCCGGATGCCTGCAAAAAAAGCTAGTCGAGAAAGCATTTGGCATCGAGGACTACGTAAAGGACGGATCAAGTCCCAATCTAAGTAACATGGCCGCGCAGCTCGCAATCATGTATCGATCTCTGGAAGATGCCCTGACTTCTAATCCAGACTGGGTCACGATTCACCATGAAGATTTCTGCACAGATCCTACTGCAAAATTTTACGCATTATACGATCGCATCGGACTACCATTCGATGATCGTATTGCTGAAGGTATACAGTCCCGCAATCGGGAAGGCAGTGGGTATCGAACGCAAAGAGTGGCTACGAAGGAAATTGGTAAATGGCGGAATAGGTTTGGCGCATCAGAAATAGATGAGATCGGCGGTATCTTTAAGGACGCAGATTTGGCGCACTGGGTCTAAACTACATTTTACACCCAGCCGGCCAGGAACAAGCGACATGTCACTCGAAAAATATTCATGATACTTAGTAAAAACGCTCAGTATCTGTGTGAGCAGCATTCGAATATCGCATGCTAGCGCCGGCGCACATGTTTCAGAGGTTATGGGCTTTGACGCATAGTCGCGTGTGGTGGGGGCTCATCACCATATACAGTGGCGTATTAGCGCAGTATCTTCTGCATTTTCTAACGGCCGCGGCGTTAGGCGCCGAGATGTATGGCTTTTTCACTCTGGGTCTCACCATTATTACCGTAGGCGCCGCGGTGTGCCAGATGGGATTCAATCGTGGCGTTATAAAGTTAATCGGTGTCTATAACGCCACCAAGCAAAATGAACTCCTCATGGGGGCTGTCCGCGGAATCTTTCTGACAGTCGCAATATTTTCCATTTTGGTTGCCTGCGTGGGATTTCTAATTGTCGATATAAGCGCCGAATATACGTTCCAAGGCAGACACGAACAGTTACTCAATGTCCTGAGTATTTCGGTCGTAACAATTCCGTTAGCCGCTTTATTGTTGTTGTCGCAGAACATGGCGCGAGGATTTGAGAGGATTGCGTTGGCCAATCTACCGTATAACACACTGATCCCATCAATATTAATTTTATATATCTTGGTGGTTGGTGGCGCCGGGATTCACGCACGTCAATTACTAACCATATACGCAGCGTCTGCCCTTATACTTGTAGTTGTTGTTTACACTTATGTAAACACCCTGCCCGAGACGCGAAGGCTTCGAGGCGTACAGAAACGTTTTGCTTTTAAGAAATGGTTTGAGATGGCTTTACCGATGTGGGCGTTTACAACGCTTAATCAGCTTCTGCAACGCAGCGATATATTAATTCTCGCACTTTTTGTCCCACTCAGAGACCTTGGAGTTTACGCACTGTCATCGAGAATAAGCCAGACTGCTACGATCGCGAACCGCGCATTTAATCGTTATTGGGCTCCGGCCATGGCCAAACATCATGTCCTCAATGAGGACGGAAGCTTGCACCAAGTGGTAACGCAGACGGCTCGACATACATTCATATTTACGCTTTTTGTTGCAATTATATTAGTACTAATTGGAAAACCGGCCATCGCGCTGTTCGGCGAGAGTTATAACGGTGTATACATGTTAATGATCGTCCTATTGGTGGGCCGGCTGGTACATGCATTCTTTGCACCCTCGATAATGCTCTTGCAGATGACGGGACGCGAAAGACACGCGACGAAACTTCTGCTTATCATTGGGAGCCTAGCAATAATTGCACGCTTTTTAATTATCCCAAAATTTGGAGTTATGGGCGCGGCGATTATCACCAGCGGTGCGATCTTGACGCTAGCTATCGCCTCTGCAGGGGCAAGCAAGCGGCTAGCCAATTGTTACACCGGCGCATTTTAGTCATAGGCTGGAACAATGGACATGAAACGGATATTTATTGTCGGGTGTCAACGTTCGGGAACCACTCTTCTACAGAGCTTGATGGCGTCGCATTCGCAAATTACGTCGTTCACAGAATCGCATTTTTTCAATAAAGGCTTTTATCCGCTGCCGATTGGGAATCATCTAGTAAAAAAAGGAACGGGCTTTCTGGTTAGCAAATTCATGAAGGAAAATCATGTGCACAGCAAACCTATTACTACGTGGCCGGTATCCCGTAGCGGCAGGGATGTGGTGTTGGACACGGCGCAGAAGCTCATAGCAATCCTGGATGCTGCTGCCATTGAGCGCGATAGAGTCGTTTGGATAGAAAAAACGCCCAATCACTTATTCTTTATTCCATTGATCAAGCGAGTCGTACCAGATGCCCTCTTCATTCATGTAATACGCAGGCCGGAGCACGTATTACCCTCTCAATATATGGCCAGCCGGCAGTGGGGAAGGCCCAAGAGTTATCTCGAATGCGCCCTACACTGGGTGCTGGCAATCTACACCAGCGATAAATATCTCCAGGAATTCGGGCATTACTGCGTTCCCTACGAGCGACTGGCCTCAGATGCCGAACCGGTATTGGAGGGACTTTTTGAATGGCTGGAGATGCCATGGGAAGCCACAATACTGGAAGATTACAAATCAAAGGTAAGCGAGGTAATTGCCCCTGAGGAATCCTGGAAACAGAACAACTACACGAAGATAGAGCTTAAAAGGACGAATCGATTCGCCGATCTTCCATGGCACGCGCGCTTACTGATCAATATCAGTCGCACAAACACGAAATTTTTACGAATCACGCAGCGCTATGATTGCATTGCATAAGCCGCTGTATGCGGGAAGTGTGAGTATTAACCTGCCCCTTCGAGCAGCAGCACTTTTAGCGATACTGACTGTCGAAGTAGTCACGTCGGTGGCATCTACGTCAGATGTCGTGCAGGCCGCCGGCGTTAGCGCGATGGTGATTGTCGTGGGGTTGGGGATTTTCATCACGTGGTGCGTCAAACCATCCTTCGAAACCAGTGGATTTGCGGTACCGTTTCTCGGTGCCATCGCAATTTTGGCAATCGTGGGAGTGTGGGGTGTATTTCTGGCGCTTGCGCGCGCCAATGAACCTTATTACTTGGTCGCAGACGCGTACCACTGGTTCGTAGAACTCGTATTGGTCGCGCTGTTCACATTCTGGGCACTATCGCGCAGCGACGCCGAGCAGATGGTAACTGTTATTGCCATATTCGGACTGATACAGGGTGTCGTCGGTTTACTCACGTTCTGGCTTGCCGTCAAAGGAATACTGCCCGGCGCACATCTCGTACCGTCCGCCGGTATATGGCGATTCGATTCCATACGCGGTTTCCCAGAGTTCATGCTGATCCCCGTGACCGCAGCACTCATCGGTGCCGACGTGCGAAAAATATGGTTGAAGTGGGTTTTGTGGCTGGCGTTTGGGTCGTTGATTATCGTCCTGATAATAACCTTGAAGCGTACACTGTGGGTCAGTTATGCGTTGGCGGTTGTGTTGCTGTTAGCGCCCAGATTAATGTCGCTACTAATCGCTGGGACCGCGCTTTTGTTCGCGGTAGTCCTAATCGAATACTCGCTCGATCCGCGCTTGCTCGCCGAGAGCTTCGAGTTTCTGACATACAACCCGAATAATCCCGACAGCTTCAGTGGTCGGCTGGCACAAATTTATTCTATTCTTCCGCACATCGCCGAGGAGCCGCTGGGACACGGATTCGGTGCCAAAGTAGAAGCGTATTGGCTAGGGCGGGATATCTATGGATTTGTTCACTACATCCACAACGTTTATGTAAGCTATACCCTGCAATTAGGTATCGGGGGTATGTTGGTGGTTGCTACGGTCGGTGGTTGGCTTTTCTGGAAACATTGGGGATTGCTGCAACACAAAACAGAATGGCGATGGATCCTAAGGGGCGGCTTGGCATGCTTGTTCGCTCTGGCAGTTAATGGGCTCATGTTGATTTCGACGCATACAGTTTTCGCGGGTTTCGTAATCGGTCTCGGAATGGTCGCGATTGTTAACACACAAATACAATTGTCCAACTGGCGCGAGATCTCCGAGAGGACATAGCATCAGCGCAAGCCCCTGCGCCATCATCCGGGATCCTTGGTGTAATATACGGGCTAAGCAAACAACAATCTGGTCGAGATTGTGATGTCGCAGTAGTGCGGTCAAGATTTTGATGCCCGTTTTTTCGCGTTTGAGAACGAATTAGCGAATTGCTTTTCAATTGAAGGCGTCTTCAATTAACTGTCGTATGTTATATCCGGTGCGCGAGGGCGGATAAGGACTTGACACGGAGGCCATTTTTTAAGCACAATTGGGGCTCATACGAGTGGGGGGACTGTATGACAATAAGCAGTGGTTTACCGCTGCCGCGTGATGCATCACCAGATACGCGCAGACGGCTTCTTATAATATCTCGCAACGAACCCGACAGCGGTCTTATCGGCCAAACGCGTCCGCAAAGAAATTGGTGCGTCGACGTTTTTCCGAATTTCGAAGACGCTCAAGATCACGCGTTGATGTACGGGCCGCGGGTGGGTTTGGTCGATTTCGAACTCCTGCAAGACAAAACGCTCATGGGGCGTTGGGACGAGTTTTGCGTGTCCCATCCAGGAATCGAATGGATAGCGTTACTTCCTAAGGACGTGGAATGCAACGACGAGATCCGCCAACTGATCCGGCAACGTTGTTACGATTTTCACACTTTGCCTTTAGATGTGTCGCGCCTGCTGGTCACGATCGGCCACGCCTACGGCATGGCTAAGCTTCAATCAAGCCGCTCGATAAGCCCTACAGCAAAGGGCAACGGAAACGGCATGATGGGCGAGAGTCCCGCGATGCGAGACTTCTGGAAAAAGCTAGCAAAAATCGAGCTGGTTGATACCCCGTTGCTAATTAGCGGAGAAAGCGGCACCGGTAAGGAACTCGCAGCTCGCGCCGTTCATGATCGATCTCGCCGCAGTGATGGGCCGTTTATCGCAGTTAACTGCGGTTCCATTCCACCGACGCTGATACAGTCTGAGTTGTTCGGTTACGAGAAGGGGGCTTTTACCGGCGCCACTCATCGTAAGATGGGAAGAATGGAGGCGGCTGCAGGGGGTACTATTTTTCTGGATGAGGTCGGTGACCTGCCTTTGGAGTTACAGATAAATCTATTGCGGTTTCTACAGGAAAACACCATAGAAAGAGTCGGTAGCCACAAGAGTATTTCAGTGGATGCAAGGGTGATTGCTGCGACACACGTCGATTTGGAGGAAGCAATTAGGGAGAAGCGTTTCCGTGAAGATCTGTATTACCGGCTAAATGTCATACACCTTGAGGTTCCACCGCTTAGAAAGCGGAGCACCGACATTGGCTTATTGGCCAAATATTTCTTTGAATTGTTTTCCGAGGAAAAAAGTCCCACTGTGCGAGGCATCAGTCAGAGCGCGATCGATGCGATGTATCGTTATAACTGGCCGGGCAATGTGCGTGAACTCATGAACCGTATGCGTCATGCGCTAGTCATGTCGGATAGCAGGCTAATTACACCCGCCGATCTCAGGTTGAATGGACTGGAATCGAGCGTAAAAGTCATGCCATTGGAAACGGTTCGTTCTCTGGCTGAGAAAAACGCGGTCACTCAAGTGTTGAAGGACACCGGGTACAGAATATCGATTGCGGCGCGCCAGCTAGGTGTATCCCGTGCCACGCTATACCGCCTGATGACAAAGTACCAGCTTCACAGCGAGTAGTCGCTATTCAGGTCGGGTTATTGTGGGTTCAGCGTCTGTAGGATTTCCTGTGCCCGCTCGCTGACCTGGGAATCCGGATCTTCCGCGGCCTTAGCCAAAACATCGCGTGCCTGGTTTATCTCCAGTTTAGTTACCGCATCCAGCGCCCTTAGCCTCAACCCCGGGAGCGAATTGGTTAACGCAGTCTTCATTATCAGTTCGGCAGTGGCGCCCGAAGTATCCATCTCCACCAACATATCCACAGCGGAGATTCGTAGTTGCGGATCTCCCGTTGCCATCGCCCCATCCAGGGCCGAAACGAATTCGCCTTCATATCTACCCGTGTGGCTATGCAGCCCCCTTATTGCTTCTAACGCGTTCAGACGTAAGCCAGACGCCGCCGATGAGCTTACCAAGGAACTCAGGGTCGGTATCAAACGCTGCACGTGTTCTTCGGGCAAATCCTGGTCACCGAGCAAACTAAACGCACTTTTCTGAACACTTGAGTCCGCGTCGTTAATGGCTAATTCCAGGGCCCTGACATATTGATCATACTCTCCCAGATCGTCCGCGACACCGGACAAAGCATTGAGCGCATGTCCTCTAAGCCTCGGTTCAGCGTCCGACTCGACCATAGAAACCAAGAGACGCTTGCTCTCTGCCGCAAGTTGCATCGGAGCAGGCCTCTCATCGGCATCCTCCATGGGTAAATTCGATAACACCTCGATCGCGGCCTCACGAACGGTGGCATCTCCATCTCGCAACGTGGCTACCAGCGTATTTTCAAGGATTTGCGCGTTTTCGGGCGTATATCCGGCATCGCCGATGGTCTTGCCAAGTAAGGTCAGGGCTTCACGCCGCATTGCAGAGAAATTATCTTCCCTGGCGATGGTTGCGATTGGGTCGAGCGCGATGGCCAATGTGCCGTCCAGAACCATGGTTGACATGGAGCGCAGTGCTTTGCGTCTTATCTCGAGATCGGCGTGCTGGAGCGCTTCAACGAGCGATGATTCCGATAGCGCAATATCTTCGTCAACGGGACTGGTTGGTGCCTTGCTTCTGTCCGTCTCCGGGCGCGCGAGGATCTCACCCTTATCGAGTAGGAATACTCTCACTCCGGACTTAGAAGCGAGCGCGGTTGCTTCGTGCTCTGGAATTGAATACGTCATCAAGTAGTCCACGCCTTTTAACAAAGATTTGAGCCCCTGAATCAGTGGAACGCGAGAGTACTCGGCGTACACCGCTGTATCCAGCGCAGTTTCGGCAACGATATATAATTCGATGTGTGCCCGGATCTGGGATTGAGATTTGAGTTGTGACAGCAGCTTTCGCAGTGGCACGCCATCGACATTGGCATTCATCAAGGTGCCATCGTGCACAATGGACACCGAACCGGAGGGTTCGGTAACATCCGTGGCCGCCGCCCAGGTAACGCAGGTAGAAATCAGCACCAACACGGCTACACGCGTGCTGGCTTTCAGGATCTGCGTGAAGGACTGCATGAGTGACATGCGAATAGCTCTCCAGCCAGGATAATTCAGCTCCACCCGGACGAAACTAACGTGTCACCGGGGCCAACCCATTGGATTGCTCGGTGCCCAAACGGCGCGTCTGAGACCGGGCCGGGATAGACGTATACTCGTTACAAAAGGTCATACCTGACATCCATCGAACTCCATAATTCAAACCACTTGTTGCGCTCTATTTCGTCTCCATGGGGCGATATCCGGGCGTTCAGCCCGACACTGCTTGGCGGGCCTAATGTGCTCGTCATTTAAACCACAGCATCAAATGCGGCGCCCACTCCGGATGTCCGGCCTGCTCTGCCCCCTCTCGCGAGTAATAGTGGATTCTTCCATTCCTGGTCTCATCACGTTTCTTTATCACCCACGCTTTGGCGCCGTCGATTACGTCCTGCGTAACTCCCCATTCCACTGAGGTGCCCTCGGCCATGTCGTTGGTATGCACAACCGGCGCCGCGGTGGCGTCATCGAATTTTCCACCGCTCCATGGCACACTACAATCCCGCGCAGTGTTGTCGATCGCCTGGTCGGTGCGGCAATTCCAGGTTATCCCCTTACCGCTCCCCCGGGTCCGTTTTGCCGCACCCACGCCCGCCCACTTGCCGCTACCCTCAACAAAGTTGACCGATGACGGGTGCGCATCCACCGGACGGCCGTTCCACCACTTGCCGGGATTCTTGGCGACATGGAGTACCAGTGTCGCGTATTGGACTGCGGCACGGTCCACCTGGGACAGATTGAACTTAACGACCGCGCGCATGGCCTTGCTCTGATCGTCAGTCTCCTTGAGCCTCAGCCGCGGATTAATGCCCTCATTACGATTCTTTTTCGACAAACTGAGAATGCTGTCCTTTTTTACGTCAAAACGCGTGCCGGGTTCTGGCGGAATGCATTCCACCCCGCTTAGGATACCCCGGTAGCAAAATTGTTCGCGTAGCACATCCTCATTGATCCCGCCGTTGAGTTGCCCATCCGCAGCGATAATCTCCAGCGCCGCCTGGGTCATGGTCGCGCCGCAGGGAACCGAAAACTGGGATTCGAGGACGACCTGATCGGTCGTCGGTCCACCCAGCTCATTACGAATATCCCACAGTGCCCCAGACCAGATCTCTCCATCGTCGTGCTCGTCGTTGACGAGGTCTTGCGGATAGAGCTTGTTGCCGTCGACGCGGCGCAGGCAGGTGGGATTGCCGGTACGGTATGACGTGCTGTCCCACTCGCCAACACACGCCGCATGCACGGACTGGTATTCCACGTCCCCACTATCGGCATAGAAGGAAGCCGCCAGATAGTCGCCAAATCCCTCGCCCATCGCGCGCATGTCGCCGTCGTTTAGCGCGCCCGGCCAACAAGTGTTCTGATAACGCTGTATGGCGTGGCCATATTCATGAACGATGATGTCGGCGTCTTCGGCATCATCTACGCCTCCGTCCCCAAACTGCAGCGTGTCTGCGTTGTGATCGTAATAGGAATTGTCATCGTTGGACCAATGCACGTTCGCCCGGGTCGGGAAGTCTCGAATACCGTTGGGTATGCCCGAATCGTCGTCATAGCCCAGGGTATGAATATAACGCTGCACCGAATCCATGGCGTGATAAGCAACCACCTGCTCGAAGCGAGGGTCGCTGCGGTCGTAAAAATACATGCGGTGCGCTGCTTCGGCGTCGGCGCAACCGTCGGCGCGCGGGCAAGTCGGTGGGTCGTGGCTTGCAACGTCGGCAAATTCACCCTGAAGCAGAGTGCCGTCGTCGAGCCCTTGGAGCTCGACGTCGATCCGTTCATCGTCCAGCACGAAGTCGGTTGCGTCGGCGTTGTCCGTCAAGGTGGTGTTGCCCGAGGTCTGTACCGGATTGGGCACGTATACGAAACCCCGTCCAGAACCGGAGAAAGCGAGAAGGTTTTCCTGCAGCAGAAGCTCGCCGGTGTTCGCGTCCACGAAGGTCAGGAATTCACCGAGCGGCCAGCGACTGTGGATCGCCAACTTCCACGCCAGGACCAGCTGCTGGCCAGCCACCGGGAACCAATTCAACTCCGCGTCTGTCGCGGCGCTCAATTCCGGATCTCCGTCACCTAAATGTTGGCTGAGGGCAGCGGTGGCAATGGTTTCCGCCTCGGCTTTAGAGATCGCGGGCGAGGTGTTTCCCACAACCAGCGGATTGCGGATGTAGCCGCTGTGCACTCGATGGATACGCCCACCCGCGTTCTGGACGACCATCACGTAGGCGTTGTACACGGGGTAGCCGGCAAACATCTGTTGAAATCGCGTATGACTCGTGCTCAGACCACGTTTCGTTTCCAGGGTCTTCAAATCCGCGTCGTCAGCACGCAAATCCAAGCCGTAGGCATGGCCCTTGAGAAAGTCCCTGGTACTGCGTATAGATTCTGATCGCTTTCCAGGGTGGTCGCACTCGCTGAACGTGGTGACGTTCTTCCAACGACGCGCCGCCGCACAAGGCAAACCCGCGGCCGGAACTTCCAGACCCGGTGTGGTCGCTAACGCCTGCGCACGCGCACTGGGCCGTTTGTCCTGGATCCCCGGCGTCGGGCCGCCCTTCGCCGCAATCACCGGCGAACCATGAGAGAGAAACGCCACCCCCAATAGCAACGCGGCGTATGCGCGGAGACTTGCTGCGCGACGATTCATGACGTGTGCCCCCATTCTTGTGCCATCACCTGCTGGCAAAGGATCGCCAAGGCGCACCGACCAGGTTTCCGGTCAATGTCGGCAATCTTTACACAAACAGGATAGCGACCCCACTGTTTAGCATCCACCAGCATGTGTCAATCCCCCCACCGCTGGAACCTGCGGAAATAATATCAGTTTTTGTGCCGATTTTACAGTTATCGGCAGGTATTTCTCGCCAGGATTCAGGGGTCCTGATGCAAGACTCGTGCCCCGGAGCGCTGTGCCTGGAGCGCGACCCATAGCCGTCGAACGAAGCCCAAATCTAAGGTGCACGAGGACCCGTCAGGGCCGGGGGCAGGGTGAATGCGGAATCACCGGTTATATCGTCTCATTGGCTCGAATTCTGACGGTTTATCGTGGTTTGCGCCCACGGGTGAGAAATGCGGGTTAGTTGTTCATCGTACCCAACCGGGGACCCATAGCACCCAGTATTAACGCATTGCACATCGACAACTAAGCGGGGTGGGTGTCAGTGCGTGTCGAGACCCCAATCTCGCGTATCAGGGTTTGGTTCCCGTTTGGTTAAACCACACCTGAACATGCGGCAAGGCGTCCTCAGGCCTGCTGTCAGCCCGTGTCTTCGCCGACGCTCGTCCCCCACCCGTGGTGACCGCGAGATCCAAGCGGCCATCGTTGTTCACGTCGCCGACGGCAATGCCCCACGGGACCTCCAATCCGTCGCGCGGGAGCCCGGTCGCCAACTCGGTCCAACTGCCTTGGCCATCTCCTCGCAACACAAACAAACCAAACCGGCTATTGCGGTGCCGTGTGATGCGTCCACCCACCACCATGTCCAGGTAACCGTCCCCATCCAGATCCCCCAGCGCCACGGCGAGAGCCCCACCCTGCATCGATGGCATCACGTCAGGCGTTCTTTGCCACGACCCGTCGGCGTTTTGTAGAAACACCTCCGGCCCGTTGATCCGGTTGCCAACCAGCAGATCCACGCGCCCGTCGTGATTGATGTCCCCCGCCGCGATGCCCCAAAACAGCCCGCCGACGACAGGCTTAGGCAGGCCGTTGGACCAAGGCTGCCACCACCCCTTTCCATCGCCCCGCCACACCCGCGGTCCGGCGTAATAGCTGGCCGCCACGTCCACAATGCCGTCACCGTTTATATCCTGCAGCAAAAATTTGGTGGCCCAGCCGCCCCTTTGGATATCTTTATTTTCCGGGTCGTAGGCACTGGGCAAGCCGTCCACCCCGGTTTCCTCCCAGTTGGTGCCGGTGCCGTCACCGAGATACACGGCGAAACCGCCGCGATCCGAGGCCGAGACCACCAGATCAAGAAATCCGTCCTGGTTCACGTCACCCACCGCCAGATGCTCCGCACCGGTAAAAATATTGAGATCGTCTTCCGGTACTTCCGCGGCGATCGACGGATTCAAGGCGCCGGTGGTCTGCCGCCAGCGACCTTGGCCGTCCCCCAGGAACACGTACACACCGTTGCAGTGGTCGGCGACCGCCAGATCGAGGTGCCCGTCCCGGTTTATGTCTCCGAGATCGACGCCGCCGCCGCAGGATCCCTCCTCAACCAGAAGCCCCTTTGATACGTCGGTCCAACTTCCCTGCCCGTCGCCCAACCACACACCCGCCCCATCGCCCAGACGCAGATGCGCGGCCAGATCGAGAAACCCATCGGCGTTGACATCGGCCAACACGGGCACGCCCTTCCAGTGGCCGTCTGCCGGGAGACCATCGGCGGCGAGCGTAAAGCGCAACGTCTCGGGTTCGGTCCCATGCCCTGTTGCCGACGGCTCGATCGTTTGCTGCGTCGTGCAAGCACCGATCCCAATAGCGACTAGCGTCGTGAGTGCCAACTTGCGGTGATTCTGTACGTACGTCATAGGCGATCATTGTTAATTAAGACTGCTTACGTTGGCACATACTTCGAGGTCCTGAATTTGATTCGCGGCCATGTTTCGGCAACGGGGATCGCCGCGCGTTAATCGCATCTTACCAACTCGGATCGGTGCTATTGGCAGTATAGCTGGTTAAAACACGGCCCTAGAAAAACAGGGCTTCGTGACTCCAAGCGCTGTTTTTCATCTACGCAAACTGGATTTCAGTTTTTTTCTGGAGGGTCGTCTTCGCCGACTCTAAACTGGATGCTACCGGATTTCTTTCCCGCGTGATTCAATGTTACCGCGGCGTTGCTATTGCCGACACCGGTAGCGCCTGCGCCGCTGTCGAAGATTTCGTAGTCGGTGACGAGCACGCCAAGGAGTCCGTATCCTTCCTCGGATTCGGCGCGGAAATGCGCAGAGTTCGTCTGCAACTGACCGAACGTGAAGATGTCTGACGCCATGTCAATCTCGCTGTAGTTCGGCGCCGTGTTACCAAGAACCATACGCCACCAACTGTCTGCCGACTCGCGTGCGCCGCTGACTTTCAAGTTGTCTTCATTCCAGACGTCAAACGTAATGGTCTGCGGCATGGGATTAGCTAATCCAACCGGTGACAGGTCCTGGGTGCAGCTCGAGACCGACAGGAAATTGCCGACGATCCCCACTCGCGCAGTTCCAGGAAGGGAGATGACGGCTGCTTTAGGACTGAAATGGCCGATGACGTATCGCCCGCACTGGTCATACGCGCCATCACCCGCGGTGCCGTTCAGCTCGAGGGTTCCGGGCGTCGTTCCGACCTGTTGCTTGTTCTTTACGCCGCGGGCGTAAGACTGATAAGCGTTGTAGGTGTAAGCAGTCTCGTCGCTAGTATCAATGACGGTGGCAGTGCCCGACAGGTGATTCCATTTGACTTGCGTGCCGCCGCCTTTGGTCACCGCCCAGCACAGCAGTTGGCCGGTGCCGGTAGTCGTGTTGGGAAAGTCGGGTACCGGAATCGTGCCGTTCCCGTCTTTCGCCTCCCAGTGCGCGGGTTGGTTCTTTTTCAGCTTGAACATGAAATCCAGCGTTGGTTTGACCAGCGGGTCGTCGGTGAACTCACCGTAATAACACATGACATTGATAGCCTGGGTGTTGTCGTTGGTGAGGCGAATTATCGTATTCCGCTCGCCCGAAGTGTCGATCTCGGGGAAGATGACCAGGCTGCCCTTCTGTGTGGTGTTAACGACATTCGGCGCCGCCGGCGCGCCGCTGGCAAATAACAATATCCCTAGCGCTGTCCCGCCTAGCAGTAATCGGATCACGACAAGTCCCCACCCGTCATTGAATTATGCAGATTTACTCACACTACCGCTGCAAACATCGTGCCATGTACAGTAACTCGTTGTTTTTATATGAGAATTGAATAGGATAGACAGACCGGCGACCGCCGACTGTCGCACATCTCAACACCGAAATCAGCCGGATATTGGATAACTTTATAAATAAAACAGCAGCTTGTAGACGCTAAGTCAGCTGAACTCTGGAATGTGTCACTATTGAGACGTCCGCATTGCATCCGGCGCGCCAGAAACAGCGCCACCGGTGATTACGCGACTACGACTAGCGGGCGGTGGCCCCAGTGGTATTGAGCCACACCTGAACGTAGGGTAGCGGTCGATGATCGCCTTTATCTGGGTTGACGCCACGCATCGGTTGTGTGTTTATCGCCAAATCCGGCCGTCCGTCGCGGTTTACGTCGGCCACGGCAATGCCCCAAACCGTGCCCAGCCCATCGGTCGGCAGTTCGGGGGCATCCGTCTGGGTCCACTGACCGCGGCCGTTTCCCCTGAGCACGAACACGCCGTACGGCGCATTCTTTATTCTCTTTAGCCGGCCAGCGAAGACCATATCCAGGTGGCCGTCGGCGTCGAGATCGGCCAGCGCGATGGCACGGGCACCTCCCAGCAATGTCGGCGCCACGTCGGGGGTCCGTTGCCATGAACCGTTCGCGTTCTGCAGAAACAATTCGGGACCGTTGACCTCGTTCGCGACCAACAAATCCAGCCGCCCGTCCTCATTCGTATCGCCGACCGTGATACCCCAAAAAATTCCGCCAATGCTCGGGGTGGGCAAACCCGTCGACGCCGGCCGCCAACCCCCTTTGCCGTCGCCCTTCCACACCCTTGGCCCGCGGTAGTAACTGGCCACGACGTCAAGGTGGCCATCGTCATCGATATCTCGCAGCAGGAACTTGGTGGCCCATCCCCCCTGCTCCGGATCTATGACCTCCGGATCATCGTGGCTGGGGAGACCGTCTTTGCGGGTCTCGGTCCACGTGGTTCCCGAGCCATCTCCCAGGTAGACGCTGAAGCCACCGCGATCGGACCCGGCGGTCACCAAATCCAAGAATCCGTCCTCGTTCACATCGCCGACCGCCAGTTGCTCGGTGCCGCCAAATGGGCTGGCCCCACTGGCAACTTGGTCGGTGTGGAAGATCTCCGGATTGAGTTCGGTGGTCGTCACCCGCCAGTGACCGCGCCCGTCCCCGAGGTAAGTGAAGGTCCCTGTGCAGTGGTCACCCACCGCCATATCGAGATGTCCATCACGATCAATATCACCGAAATCGAGACCACCGCCACACGTACTCCCATCGGACGCCCGGCGCAGACCCTGCGACGCGTCGGTCCAGCCTCCCGCTCCGTCACCCAGCCACACCTGCGCCCCATCGCCGAGCCGCGGGTACCCCGCGAGGTCGATCAGGCCGTCGGCGTTGACATCGGTAAACACCGGTGTGGATTTCCACCGCCCCGCTTGCGGGAGCCCGCTGGCGGCAAGCACAAAACGCAAGCGCTCGGATTGACCGGCTGACGCGTCCGTGTGCACGGTCGCTGGTTTTCCGGTGCAGGCCGCCAACCCACTCAACACCAGTAACCCCAGAACTTGGGGCAGCTTAGCGGTCTGATTCATCTGCGATCCTCATTATGGTGACACCCATTTTCTGGCCGCGTTCTCGGCGGCCCGTTGCGGGTCGGTTTTATCTTTCACGCGCCGATACCACTGACCGTCCGTCTTCACCCACGCGTCAATCTTGACCAATTGCTTGGTTCCCAACTTCGCCAGGCTCGGATCCTGCGGGCGAATGCCTACGGCGACCTTCGCCCGGCCCCGCGCCCCTAACACCTCGGCCCATTCGATGTGCGCTGACGAATAGGCAACAGGCGGCCTGTTGGCAATAAAAGCGTCCAGCGAGACGCGGGCCCGGTACCCGGGCTCGAGATACCGGTACACGGTTTCCCAATCACCGGCTGCTTGCGCGCGCCAAAACGCGCCTACGCGTTTGGCCAGCTCGGCCTCTGCCGCCGCCGGCCGCAGGTGCGGCGGGCGGCTGGGGAATGCCGCCCGGGTGCCTTTGGGGATCGGATGCCATTGATCCAGTCGCTGCCAAACATGCCAGAACGCATTTCGCGTTGGCGGTGTGTCCGGAATATCGATCATCCGGTATTCGTATTGCACGTGGGCCCATGCGAGGTCACCACTAATCGCCACCTCGCTCACCTTCGCATTCACCCACCGATACGGCCTTTTTTCTTTTTGCTCGACGAACTTAGCCTCGTTGGCCTTCGATCGGTCGGCAGGCGACAAAAAACGATACTCTTCAGCATAGTCCGCGGCGACCCTGGCGTCCCAGAACGCCTTGACCCGCTGCTCGAGCAAACCGGCCTCGTCGTCGGCGCGCACTGCAGAACCCACCCACGGCAGCAGCGCACAAAGCAGCCCAGACAAGACCGTGGTCGCAACGCGGAGACCGCGCGCGCGCCGCGGGAGACAGACTATGGAACGAGATAAGCGCATGGGTTCAGCATGGGTCGACAATCAATCATCAACAAGCAACGAATAATTCTGCTACGAATTGTCCGCGCACGACAAATAGGAAATTATAGTGCAGTTTTCATTTTTTTCTATTGATCCATCAAACTCGTAATCGATGGCACGCGGTACCTCCCTAGGCCGCAGGAATGCGCGAATCAATCGGAGGTTGCTTAATGATAATAGACGAAAAGTGGAAAATCGAGAACACAAAAAAGGAGGCAGAAGGGATTCCTTCTGCCTCCTCGGCAATAAGTCTTCAGCTTGACGACTTATTTCTTCTCAGGAGTGGGGAGATCCGGTTGCCATGAAATAGATCCCGTTCTTTTCCCAGCATGGTGCGTCGTCACCGAGTTGATGTCGTAGTCAGTAAAAGCTGGGGACCCGCGATCATCCAGGTCATGGACGATAACGCCCAGCAACCCATATCCGGGCTCGGTCCCGGCTGAGTTCAGAAACGACTCGGCACGAAAATAGCCATTATCGGATTCTAGGATGTCTTGCGTAAACACCTCGGGATTGACATCGATTTCCGAATAGCCTGCGTCGGTTGTATCGATGCACTTATCGCCGTTGTCGCAAGAGCCCAAGTTCATCCGCCACCAGCCGTCCGCTTTCTCCTTGGCGCCCGTTCTCTTGTTCTCATCATCATCCCACACCGTAAACACGATCCAATGGGGCAGTACCACCGCGTTCCCGACCGGGATCAGGTTTTGGGTACAGCTCGAGACACTCAGATAGACGTCGTCCACGTTTACCCTCTCCGGTGGTTCAGTTGTGGCGCCCATCGGGCCGAATGCGCCGAGGATGTAGCGACCGCACTTGTCGTATGCACCCTCATCTTTTTTGGTGCCGTTCAGATCCAGCCGACCCGCCACGTCTCCAACCTGCGACTTGTTCCCGGTCTGGTTGCGACCAAAGAATGAAAACGCGTTGTAGGCGAAAGAGGTGTCATCACCCGGATCGATGATCGTGGCCGTACCAAAAAGATGATTCCACTTGACCTGCGTCTCTCCGGAATTGCTCACCGCCCAACAAATGAGCTGACCAGCATCAGAAACGTCGCTTTGATCTGGAAAGTCCGGCATCTGTTTCGTGCCGTCGCCATCTCTGACCTCCCACCATATCGAATGATTTCGCGTCAGCGTAAACTCAAAGTCGGTTGTCGGCTTCTGCCCAGGTGTGTCCAGTTTGTTGTCGCTATCAAACGTATCAAAAGCGTCTTGGTCCGTGAATTCACCATAGAAGCATTTCACCTGGATATTGCCGGTGTTGTCGTTTGTCATGCGGATGATGGTATTCCGGTCATCGGTAAGTTCACCGGCGTCACCGCCGGCTTGGATTTCGGGAAACACCAACAGGCTGCCCTTTTGCGACGTGTTAGCTATATTCGGCGCCGCCAGTGCGGTGGTGCCAAACAGGGCCAACGATACCGCCGTCCCCACCAATGTGTATCGTTTCATCGTATTTCTCCTCAGATGTTGATATTCACGTTTCAAAAAACATTCACATACAAGCGGAACCGGGTAAGTCGTAAGCCCTCGTACCATCGCGTAGGAATGTCGTCGCAATTAACTACCGCAAAGACTGTGCCACATTCCATAACAATCTGTTTTTAAATAACAATTCATCCATGATGTCGCTGCGCAAGCGGCACTATGTCGCAGATGCCAACACCGCGCTTGGTGCGTGTACCGGCATATTTCCGATGTAATACAGATACTTAAGCACCGAACCTCGTCTTGGACCTTGGCGTGTCTCAAGTTTGAGACACGCGACGATCGCGTGGGATTGCGACCGCAATGGGCGCGACTATCAATTTACGGTGATTGCGGGGAATGCGGGGCGCACAAGAAAAAGGAGGCAGAAGGTGTCCCTTCTGCCTCCTGCGCCAGTCATTATTGTTACAACTTATTTCTTCTCAGGGACCGGGGCATCGGGATGCCACACAATATATCCCATCCTGCTGCCAGCATGGTGCGTCGTCACGGAGTTGATGTCGTAGTCACCACTACCGCTATCATCCAGGTCATGGACGAGAACGCCCAGCAACCCATATCCAGGTTCGGTCCCGGCTGAGTTCAAAAACGACTCGGCACGGAAATAACCATTATCGGATTCTAGGATGTCTTGCGTAAAAACCTGGGGATTGACATCGATTTCCGAATAGCCTGCGTCGGTTGTGTCGATGCACTTGGAGGCGTCGTCGCAAGAGCCCAAGTTCATCCGCCACCAGCCGTCCGCTTTCTCCTTGGCGCCCGTTCTCTTGTTCTCATCATCGTCCCAAACCGTAAACACGATCCAGTGCTCATTAGCTTTCGCATGCCCGACCGGTACCAGGCACTGGTAGCAGCTCGACACACTCAGGTAGAGATCGTCCACGTGTACATTCTCCGGGCCCTCAGTTACGCTGCCCACCGGGCCGAATTGGCCAATGATGTAGCGGCCGCACTTGTCGTACGAGCCGTCATCTTTGCCAGTGCCGTTCAGATCCAGTCGACCCGCAACGGGTCCAACCTGCTTCTTGTTCTTCTGGCCGCGGGCAAAGAATGACCACGCGTTGTAGGCGAAAGAGGTGTCATCACCCGGATCGATGATCGTGGCCGTCCCTAAAAGATGATTCCACTTGACCTGCGTTTGTCCGTCACTCGCGTCCCTCACCGCCCAACAAATGAGCTGACCAGCATCAGATACGTCGCTTTCGTCTGGAAAGTCCGGCATCTGTTTCGTGCCGTCGCCATCTTTGACCTCCCAAAAGACGGAATGATTTCGCGTCAATGTAAACTCAAAGTCAACGGTCGGCTTTTTCCCCTGGGTTACCAGTTTTTTTTCACTATCAACCGTATCAAAGGCCTCTTGGTCGGTGAATTCACCATAGAAGCATTTCACCTGGATATTGCCGGTGTTGTCGTTTGTCATGCGGATGATGGTATTCCGGTCATCGAAGAGCTCACCGGCGTCACCGCCGGCTTGGATTTCGGGAAACACCAACAGACTGCCCTTTTGCGACGTGTTAGCTATGTTCGGCGCCGCCAGTGCAGTGGTGCCAAGCAGGGCCAACGATACCGCCGCCGCCGCCATTGTGTATCGTTTCATCGTACTCCACCCCAGTGTTTCAACTTGTTGATCGCTACATTATTCGAAAACCCTTGAACACCTGCACCACCGCGTGCGTCGTTCGCCCTCGTCCTTGCGGGGACGCATGGTGTCGCATAAAAAGCCCGCAAAGAATGTGCCAATTACATAACAATCTGTTTTTAAACAACAAATCATCCAAGTTATCGCCGCACAAGCCGACCATGTCGCACATCTCAACACCGTGCTTGTTACGCACGCACCCAAATTACGGATGTAATACAGATAGTTGAGCGCCGAACCTCGTCTTACACCTCGGCGTGTCGCAATTATGAGAGGCGTGACGATCGTGCGGAATTGCGACACAAATGCGCCCGACTTGCAGTTTGGAAAGATCGACGGGCAGGCAACGAACTCAAGAGCAATCGGGACACAAATTTGCGCTTA
>CAMYNX010000006.1 GCA_947259875.1 uncultured Gammaproteobacteria bacterium
TTGATGCTGATCGCGGGGGCGGTGTGGGCGCAGGATGCGTGGGGCAGATATTGGGCCTGGGACCCCCTCGAGACATGGGCCTTCATCACCTGGTTGACGATTGGGGTTTCGCTGCATTTACGTGTCGCCTACCAACTTCCGCTATGGGCCGGTTGGTGGATGATCATCGGGGTATTTGTGATTGCATTTTTGACGTTTTTCGGCGTGCCATTCCTGAGCCTGGCGCCACACCAAGGGATTCTATGAAACGCAACGCGGATGTCAGGTTCCAGGCGCTTTGGGTTACCGGCGTAGCAGTGATCACATTGGGGCTGGTGCTCGCGTTTGCGTCCGGTCAGGGCTTATGGCTGGCACCAAAGCCGTCGCAACCACGCAGCCAGCCGTCTCAATCGGCCGAGACTGCCCATGCGCGGGTAATGCGTGAACGAGAAATTGCCGAGCGGTTTGAACAAGCCAAATTCATGCTGCACGCCAGGAATTATGACTACGCGGTCACCGCGCTGCACCGGCTGCTCCAGTTGGCGCCAAACATGCCCGAGGCCCATGCCAACATGGGATTTGCATTATTGGGACAGCAACGTTATGCGGTGGCACGGGATTTTTTCCGTTCCGCCATCGAGCTTCACCCACAACAGGCGAACGCTTATTATGGACTAGCGGTCGCACTGGAAAGTCTCTGTGACACGCCGGCGGCGATCGGTTCCATGCGTACCTACCTGCACTTGTTAAAATCCAAAGATCATTTCGCCGATAAAGCACGCGCTGCACTCGGAGAGTGGCAATCGGCGCAGCAGCAGCGGGTGGTGAAGAGTACGCCGGATCTGCGATGTGTCACGGCGGGCTCGTCGGTGGTGCCGGCAGCGCGTGAAACGCGGTGATAAGCGAGCCCGAGAACAGGTGATAAGGATTCGAAAAAATGGTCGTGGCGATGTACGGGGCGCGAATATTGCGAACGGACTGAGGCTGGACGATATTGTGACGCCCGATGTTGCGATATTTCATATACTCTTATATAGTCATTTACGATCCCAGGCACGGCCGAAAAGATGAGATATCTCGTTGTTTCCAAGGGAGAATAACTATGAAGTCTTCGCGCGCGGCAATCGGTTCCATGCTCATCTGTTGGGCTGGCGGTGTCTATGCGCAGTCCACCAAGATGCCGCCGAATCCGAGTGTGTTGTGGACTGTAGTGGAACAAAAGCTGGTGGAGAGCGGTGATACACAGCGGGGCAAAAAGATTGCAGAACGCTGTAGCCATTGTCACGGCGAAGACGGTATCGGGGTTGAACCCGGTATACCAAATCTGGCCGGACAGGTGCCGGCCTATACTTATAAACAGTTGCAGCACTATAAGGCGAAAGGGCCGCGCAATCACAATCCGATGAGACGCCGAGTGCGCCGGCTAAGTGATCAGGACATGGCAGATGTCGCTGCGTGGTATGCATCACTGGAGCCTGCTGCGCCAGACTTATCTCAGCCTCAAGCGCCGGAGGAGATTTTAAAATTGGTGGAACGCGGTGACCAGAAACGGGGTATTACTGCTTGTGCGGCGTGTCACGGCGTACGTGGCGAGGGAGCTCCCATCGATACGCCGGCCATCGGCGGCCAGAAGTTCGAATATTTCTTGGCGACGATGCAATTGTTTGCACAGCGGGATCGTGCCCGTGACGTCTATAACAGCATGTGCGATCTCATCGGCCGGCTGACGGACGAGGATCTGCGTGGCCTGGGGCGCTACTATGCGCGACTCGGGGGTCACAAGATGGCGGCAAAATGATGACATGGATGGCCATGCGCGGGTGCCGGCAACGCTGAAACTCGTTATCCCGATTCGTAGCATCAGCTAACGGTGCGCATCCCGCCTGCTGTCGTTGGCTTCGATTCCGATTCCCAGGGCCGCCGTGGTGCACTATGCGGGCTAAACGTAATAGTCGAAAACCAGCGGCCCGCCAGCACTAAACGGGCTACAATAGACGAATAGATAATCATCCTGCCTGACGATAATCCGCAGATGCCGGCAGAACCTAGAGGGAAGCCAACGGGTGTTTTAGCGGGCGTGGTCCGGCGACACGGATCAGGACATGCTTGCAAGATATCGATTCACTGAGACCGCAATAGCGATATGAGTCCATGATGACTGGAGTTCGATTACAAAGCCTGGAATTCGACGAGGTCTTGATACGCCGTTACGATCAGTCCGGCCCGCGTTACACATCGTACCCCACGGCGGTGCAGTTTCACGAGTCGTTTGGCGCCGATGCCTATCGTGAGCGGGCGCGCGAGACCAATGTCGGTATCAATGCCCGGCCGTTATCGCTGTATTTTCACATTCCGTTTTGTGACACGGTTTGTTTCTATTGCGCCTGCAACAAGATCGTCACCAAGAATCGAAAACGGGCGATTCCCTATCTGGTTCATCTGCATCACGAGATTGGTGCACAAAGCGAGTTATTCGATCATGATCGGGTTGTCGACCAGCTGCACTGGGGCGGGGGCACACCGACCTTCCTGAGTCACGCGCAGATGATAGAGCTGATGCGAGTGACGGGTGATCATTTTCAGCTACGTACGGATGACCAGGGGGAGTATTCGATCGAAGTCGATCCCAGGGAGGCAGATGCCGGAACCATGGCGTTGTTGAGGCAAATCGGCTTTAACCGCCTGAGCCTGGGGGTGCAGGACTTTGAGCCGGATGTACAAAAGGCCGTAAATCGCATTCAGACCGAGGAACAAACCCTCGAGGTCATGAATGCGGCGCGGCGCGTGGGCTTCAAGTCCGTCAACGTCGATCTGATCTACGGTCTGCCTCTCCAGAGCCGTGAGACCTTTGCCCGTACCATCGACCGTATCATCGATGCCGATCCCGATCGACTATCTATATTCAATTACGCGCACTTACCGGACCGCTTCAAGACCCAGCGTCAAATCAACGCGGAGGAACTTCCGGCGGCGTCGGAGAAGTTGGCGATACTCCGGCTTACGATAGAGCGTTTGACGGATGCCGGCTACGTTTATATCGGCATGGATCATTTCTCCAAGCCTGATGATGAACTAGCCATCGCTCAGCGTGAACGCAAGCTGTATCGTAATTTTCAAGGCTACTCCACACACTCTGACTGTGACCTGATCGCTATGGGGGTGACCGGTATCGGAAGCGTCGGGAATACCTACAGCCAGAACGTTCGTACGGTGGATGAATACTACGCGATTCTAGACGAAGATGAATTGCCGGTGTTTCGCGGTATTGAACTGAACAAGGACGATCTTTTGCGGCGCTATGTCATCGGCGAACTCATTTGTCATTTCTCTTTGGATACCCGCGACGTCGAGAATCGGTTTGACATCGAGTTTGCAGCTTATTTCGCGCCGGAGATCGAGACATTAAACAAAATGGCGGCCGATGAATTGCTCACCATGGGAGACCATCACATCGAGGTCTCACCCAAGGGTCGTTTGCTGATCCGAAATATCTGCATGACGTTCGATCACTATCTCAATAATGAGGGTGAGGCACACACCTTTTCCAAGGTGATTTAGACGCCGAGACTGCGCTCGGCAAGGCAGGCCGTCTTGATTAGCCTTTCTCTTTTACTTGCTTCATCAACCGTCCAGTCATCCTGTGAGTCACGAGGGATAAGAACTTGCATCGTGCTGCGCCGCAATAGAACGGTCGCTTCGAGCCTGTTTTGATAATCAGTTGCCGGTCCATCGGTGTCGGCAAGATCGATCGCCGCCTCTGGGCGGCCACGGGAGGGACTCACTGACGTGACACCGTGGTGGCCCGCCGCTTACCTGGCTTCTCGCCTACCCCCGGCCGAGCGGTGGCGGCGACAGCGCTCAGGCGATGTCGGGGACGAGTGTGAGTTGTTTTTGGAGGTGCTCTTACTGGATGGGGTCTGGGTTGCGCCGATGTGTTGTGATTTTACAGATGACCCAATATTCGCTTAATGACTGCTGGGTCTTCGATACAGGCAATGACGTTGACGGCACCGCCAAATTGACTGCAAGTTACGATGTCGATGTGAAATACACGTTTCAATCATTTCGCCCATGTCGTTGCCATGGATGGCATGTATGCCGGTTTTGCAGGAGCGAAAACCAGTCATGGCGGAGCGTTGTTGGACAAGCGACTTTTTTATTGCTTACCGTGGTTACTCTGGAGAGTGCTTTTAGGGTTACTTGTCTTCGTAACCGACTATTCGGGGCGAAGACCCCGTGAATCCAGGTCAGGTTGGATCTGGGTTTGGGTACTAATGCGGCGAGACGGGCTATGAAGTTCAGTGGATACGGCCGGTCGGGAAATATAATCGGCACAACCGATCTAACTTCTGGCGTTGGTGGGCCTGCGCAGCCACCGCGGCATGCAAGGAGAAACCAGATGCCTTGGCAAGTTTATTGTCTCCTCTATTAGCGTTATCCTTGGCGAGTATGGTTTGCAGGGTGAAGACTTTGCGACCGGCGTGGGGATCTAAGGCTATGCGCTAACTGACCGAATGTCCCAACAAATCGTCGATGGCGGACTCATCCAGGGCTTCCAACTGTGGGTAAATATTCTCAATATCCCGAACCAGCAGGCCAAACCGTTCGAGATCCTGCCCGATACGTTCACTGATCGTTTTAACGAGTTGAGCTAGCGCCATGGGAATGGGCGGCCTGATACGGCGAAACACCGGAGGCTGGTGGTCTGCGACGTAGACGCCATCGAGGAAAAGCATGCGAAAGTGAATGTTGAGATTCAATGCACTGCCGAAACGCTGAATAAGCGTCACTTCACCAGTCTTGGCCGTGACTCGGGTCAGCTCTGCTGCCCAAATTCGCTAGGTGAAGGCACCGACAGCGAACGAGCTTACACGACTTGCTCATACTATTGCGCAGCGTATGGCTCGCTATTTGCAGCGCCAGGGGTTGCTGGAAAGCGATGTCGAGAACAGCTATTTGACGTTGGATGACAGGGATGATGAAGTGATGAATCAGTTGCTGGGGCATTCCATAACCTACCGTATTGCTGTAGGCCCGCAACAGGGCCGAAAGGTGCTTACATTGCAAACCCTGCCTGCCTGTGATCTGGACGAGGTGGAGGAAGCTCACGCAGATGTGTCTAATATCCTTCTCCAGGTTTTGGATGATAGCCGCATGACAGATGGTCACGGAGCGTAAACCCTACTCCTTAATTTTCCCGGATGAGGTGGAGAAAGCCCAGGCCGACGTATTCAATATCCTGTTGCAGGTGCTCGACGATGGTCGCTTGACTGATGGCCAGGGGCGCACGGTAGATTTTCGAAACACGGTGATTATCATGACCTCGAACCTTGGCTCACAAATGATCCAGGAAATGACGTCAACAATGATTAGGATGCGATGAAAAATGCGGTGATGGAAACGGTCAGCGCACGTTTCCGGCCGGAGTTTCTCAATCGTATCGACAATATTACTGTTTTTCATCCTCTGGAACGCGATCAGTTGGTTGAAATCGCAAAAATACAGATTGAGCACCTGCAGCAAAGACTAAAGAGCAGGGATATGGAGTTGAAGTTGTCTTACGAGGTTCTAGCCAAGCTTTCTAAAGCGGGCTTCGATCCTGTATACGGCGCTCGTTCACTTAAAAGGGTGATACAAAATCAGCTAGAGAATCTATTGGCGCAGGAAATCCTTGCTGGCAGGTATGGCGCCGGAGAAGTGATCCGTGCAGCGGTTAAGGGGGACGAATCGTGTTTGAATAACGCGTCAAGTCTGCTGGTTTCGGCTGGCTGAAGGGCGATTCCTGTCAACCTGTTCAAGGTTGAAAGTTATTGACACGTATTGATCAGCAATAAGTTTGGTTTATAGTTGCCGCTGGATCAATGTCAGGATTCCTGTAAGCGCATGCCAGAAATTCACGTTACGGTACTGATGTCGACGTACAATGGCGACAGATTTATTGAACAACAAGTTGAAAGCGTTTTAAACCAGACCGGAGTGAATGTCAGCCTCATTATCCGAGACGATGGTTCTGATGATGGCACCAGGGACTATCTGGAGGAAATTTCAAGGATCGATAATGTGCTGGTTCACTACGGTTCGGATAGACTTGGCCCGGCAAAATCGTTTATTACCCTGTTAAATATGGTTGACAATCTTACTTACGTGGCGTTCTGTGATCAGGACGATTTGTGGGACGACAACAAGCTGATTCGCGCCGTGACGCACCTTATGGATTCGCAATCGCCTGAACCAATGAATGCTTCCATGCCGATGTTGTACTGTTCGGCGTTAAAATTATCTGATCAGCAAATGCAACCACTGGGAACATGGAGTAATCCCCCGGCAAACAAATTTGCCGAGCCTGTCTATCAGAACTGCGTCGCGGGCAATACCGCCGTGATGAATGCGGCGGCGGCATCCCTGATACAGGGAATTGAGATTTCAGATAATATGATTATGCACGATTGGTGGTTATACCTGATCACAACTATGGCGGGGGGAAAAATTATCTACGATTACCATCCTGCAATCCATTATCGTCAGCATTTGCAGAATGTAAGGGGGGTGGCCAGCATTGGAAAATTGATTGTTGAGCATATACGGGAAGTTGCCGGCGGTGCTGGAATCAAAAGTGTAGTATCTCAGTTTAACGGTGCCCTCGAATGTTTGGGCGAAACGGTTACGGATGACTATAGGAAGTACGGCGCACAATTAAATAACTCGATGGCAAGTCGCATCGGTCGAATAAAGTTTGTATTGTCAGGCAAGATCAAGGCACGTACCTTCAGTCGGCAACTGTTGCTGAATATTTCATTTCTCATCCACGGTAACAGTCAGGAAATTTATCAATACAGGATAGCGACTTGAACGTTGGGCAATGCAAGTTGTCAGTTTGCATAGCCACCTATAACAGGGCGCCCTACCTGCGTGAGAGCCTCAATGCGCTGGTTGACCAGCTTTCTAATGAGGTAGAAATCATTGTGGCGGATGGTGCATCTACCGATGCAACGCCTCAGTTGATGGACCATTTTTGCAGCCGATATTCGCAAATAAAGTATCTCAGGCTTAGCGAAAAAGGTGGTGTAGACCGAGATTATGACTTAGCCGTGGAGGCGGCCAGTGGAGAGTATTGTTGGTTGCTAAGTGACGACGACCCGATTACCAAAAATGCGATTGCAAAAATCCTGACCAGTCTGCAAACCTCCAGTTACTCGCTGATCATACTCAATTCCACAGTTATGGACCTGGATTTGTGTAACGTTCTTTCTGACCTTTCTATACCAATTGATGATGATGTTGAGCTTGACGGCGAGCAAATGAGTGAGCTGGCAATACGCTGCGGCAACTATCTTACCTTTATTGGTTGCGTTGTAATACGACGTGAATTGTGGTTCGAACGGGAGCGTGAAAAGTATTACGGGTTTGAGTTTATTCATTTTGCTGTTATTTTTCAGCAGAATCTGCCTTTAAAGATTCTCCTCAAGGCTGATCCATTTATGCTGACTCGATATGGCAATGCTCAATGGACCCAGAGAGGGCTGGAAATATGGGCGCGCAAATGGCCACAGCTGGTCTGGGGGATGGATACACTCTCAACCAGGGCAAAGTCCTGTCTATCCGCGGTGGAACCATTGAAATCCATGCGATTCCTGCTAGTGCAGAGAGCAAAAGGCAATATAAATTTCCGTCGGTTGACCTCGATCAGGAGTGTTGCCGGAACTACAGCTCTATTCAGGTCGTTGCTGGTTTGTCTTATCCCAGAACTTCTGCTGCGGCGGATGCTGATCTGGTATATGAATCGTGATTCCAAGCGATATGCGGTGTCGCTTTATGAGCTGCGACTAAAGTAACCGGGGGCGGGGCAATGTTGACCAATACCGCGGTGATTACGGTTACATACAATCCCGATATTGACCTCCTCAGACGACAGCTTTCGGCGCTTTCAGCCGCTTCCAGTATCGTCTTTGTTGACAACGGATCTAGCAAGGAAATCTTGCAACGCCTGGAAATTCTTGAACAGGAGGTTGAAAGATTGACTCTGCGTAGCCTTGAAAACAATACCGGGATAGCCAACGCGCAAAATCTTGGCGCAGTCGTCGCCCTGGAACAAAGTCAGGATATTGAGTTTCTGTTTTTCCTTGATCATGACAGCGTCCCGGATAATCAGTGTCTTGATACGCTTGTTGACGTTGCGCGAGAGCTTCAATCAAATAATACCCGCGTAGGTGTACTTGGTCCAAAACTTGTCGATCCCAGGACAGAAATTGAATACGGGTTTCACAAATTTCGTTTCCTGACAATAACCCGGATAAGAAAAAACAGTACCGGGCAGGCAGTCACGCAGTGTGATCAGGTCAATAGCTCTGGTTCATTAATCCCGGTGACGGCCTGGCAGGAGGTTGGCCCGTTTGACCAACAGCTGTTTATCGATCATGTGGAAACAGACTGGTGTTTCAGGGCAAAGCACAAGGGATATAAGCTGTTTGGTGTATTTACCGCAAAGATGTTTCATGAAATGGGTGACGATAATGAGACCTTCTGGTTTTTTGGTAACCGTTCCTTGCCCTACAGGTCACCATTACGGCATTACTACATAGTCAGGAACAGTCTGTTTTTGCAAAAGCAGCGCTATACACCTATCAGATGGAGACTCCTTAACCTGTCTAAACTTCTGTTTACCTTTGTTTATTTTGGGTTTTTTGCGACGGAGAATGCGCAGCACAGAAAAATGATCATCAAGGGAGTGCGTGATGGCATGGCCGGACGCAACGGCAAACTGGATTGTTTGGTATCTTCGGTAGATACATAATCTGTATCTGTTTTCCAACTCATTAAGCAGTTGGTTTATACTCGGAACTCGTTTTGGAGCATGTTTCAGCACTATTAAGTGGACAGAACAGACGAACTCCAGTTTTCAATACTCCCACCTTGAGAAGTCGTAGTGAAATACAGTGAAATTCAGGCCTGCCGGATTTCTGGCAGCAATAATCTGATAAGCGTACTGGATTTGGGAACCCAGGCTCTGACAGGTGTGTTTCCAAGGAGTCCGGATGAAAAACTGACCGCGGGACCTCTTCGACTGGTCTGGTGTCCGGATAGTGGATTATTGCAGTTGCAACACACCTATGACCTGGAGGAAATGTACGGTGACAACTATGGGTATCGGTCTGGATTGAACCAATCCATGGTTTCTCACTTGCAGCAGAAAGTGAATCATCTTGAGCGGATAAGATCACTGAAAAGAGGAGATATTGTTGTCGACATTGGCAGCAATGATGCAACGCTACTGAAAGCGTATAGTAATAAGGGGTTGCAACGAGTTGGTATTGATCCAACCGGGACAAAATTTATCGAGTTTTATGAGCAGGGAATTGAATTGATTCCCGAATTCTTTAGCGCAGATTCTTACAGACACAAGTTTCCCGATCGTAATGCAGCAGTGGTTACATCCATCTCCATGTTCTATGATCTTGAATCGCCAATGGATTTCGTAAGAGACATATACGAAATTCTCGATCACGACGGTATTTGGCATTTTGAGCAAAGCTATATGCCGACAATGTTGCGAATGAATTCCTATGACACTGTCTGCCATGAACATCTCGAGTACTATTCGTTGGGCGTAGTGAAGTCGCTATTGGAAGCTTGTGATCTGAAAGTTGTTGATGTTCAAATGAATTCAGTAAATGGTGGCAGCTTTGCTGTGACCGCGGCGCGTACGTCATCTAGCCTGCAACCCAACAACACTCTGATCAACTGGCTGCTTGGACAAGAGGATAGAATGGGATTGCATACACCCAAGCCGTTTCGACAATTTGAAGAACGCGTGTTCCAGCACCGGGAAGATTTGCGGCGCTTGATTCTTGATCTGAACAGTGATGGCAAGAAGGTAATGGGCTATGGCGCATCAACCAAGGGTAATGTTGTGCTGCAATTTTGTGGCCTGACGCCTGAACACATTCCGTGTATTGCCGAAGTTAATCCCGACAAATTTGGTTCGTATACTCCGGGTACGCATATTCCTATCATGTCTGAAAAAGAGGTCAGGCAAATGAGGCCAGACTACATGCTGGCACTGCCGTGGCATTTTCGGAATTCAATTGTTCAGCGAGAGGCGGAGTATCTCGCCGCAGGCGGTAAACTAATTTTTCCGATGCCGGAAATAGAGATTATTTAGATAATAAAAGCTTGACCAGGTGCGCAATCATTGTCGGTGACAGCGGTCAGGATGGAACGATCTTGTCTCAACAATTGCAGCGGAGTGGCTGCGATGTTATTGGTGTCAGCCGGGATCGGGTTCGAAAAAATGATCAACCGTATGAAATCAGCTCTATAAATTTAGCGGACAGGGATCGAATTAATGATTTAGTGGGAGCGTGCCAACCAGAAGAGATTTACTATCTGGCAGCACATCATACTTCTTCGGAAGGAATCCGTGAGCTGAGCGGTTTTCATTCTGAGTTCCTAAGATCCCAGGAAGTTCATGTTACCGGATTACTGAATTTCCTTTCCGCAATCGTTAACTTGAATTCAAAGTCAAAACTATTCTACGCATCGTCTTCGCTTGTTTTTAGTGGTGAAGATGGTGAGGTCCAGGATGAACTCACCCCGTTACGGCCCCAGGGAATCTATGGTATTACCAAAGCCCAGGGGATGTGGTTGTGCCGAGAGTTCAGGGCCAGACAGGGTGTATTTGCTTCAGCAGGTATTCTGTACAACCACGAATCCTCTCTCCGTCCGGCGCATTTTTTGACCACAAGGGTTATTCATACTGCCATGCGTATATCCGCTGGAAGTGAAGAGCAGCTGGAGATCGGAGATTTGTCGAGTCGGGTTGATTGGGGCTATGCCGCGGATTATGTAAGTGCTTTCCGCAGTATCCTGGCTTTGGCCAAGCCGGAGGATTTCATAGTGGCCAGTGGTGAAGCACATACCGTGGAAGAGTTTGTTGGTATCACGTTTAACTACTTTGGGCTGAACGTGAACGAGTATGTGGTTTCAAATCCGGAATTGTTGCAAAGACGTCAACCGGTGAAGATTGGAAATCCAGAAAAGCTGAAGCGTCTGACAGCATGGCAACCATCTCGAAATTTTGGTGATTTTGTTGTCAGGCTGATTGAGGACCATATTGCTGCCGACGGCAGTAACAAAGCGGGGACATATTAGCCGCTAAAACTAGGGATTTGAGATGGAATACACAGTGGCTTGAAGCGGACAGAGAAATGACTATCTAATCAACTGATCGGAATCTTTATCTGTAACCCCGGCCGCTGTTGATCAAAAGGCCGTCCAAATTTCTCATCGCATTGGATTTTTCACATCGCTATAGTACTGAATTACCGTTGTTGTCAGGAGTTGGTAGATCTTGTTGACTTTGGCGTTCGCTTTCAACAATCAGGATAATGAAACTTTTGCAAAAATCAGTTAGAAAGTACGCTAAAAAACTGCGCGGTTTATCGTAGAAAGTCGCCTGGGAGGTGTTGGATCTGTTGGATCGCCTGCTCGGCAGGAAAGACATCATGACGCCGCCAAGGCGGATGATGAACGTTGGTTCGAACGAATTTTCGCGAAGCGATTTTCATAAAATCGGCGAGTCTCTGCCACAGCTTCTAACTGACGCAGGCGGGCTGAACAAAGATGACCGGGTTCTTGATGTGGGGTGTGGGGTGTGGGGTAGGCAGAATGGCAATACCGCTGAAAACAATATTAAGCGATGGGGGAGTTATGACAGATTTGATATTGTCAAAGAGTCTATTCGCCAGTGTTCTGATACGATATCCGTAAAGCACGGCAATTTTTAGTTTCATCATGCAAATCTGTTCAATTCCCACTATAACCCGAACGGCAAGTACACTGCAGAACAGTATGAGTTTCCGTTTCCAAACGAGAAATTTAGATTTGTTTTTCTGACATCAGTATTCACACACATGCTGAGTGATGAAATCGAAAACTAGTTGAAAGAGATTTACCGAGTACTTCGGCCAGGCGGGCGCTGTTTTGCCACCTTCTGTTTGCTTACTCCATAATCGGAAGCTCTAATCGCTGCCAATCGAAGTACTTTGAAGTTTGTCTAGCCCATCGAAAACGGTATGTCATCCCAGGAAGATGAGCCAGAAGCTGCGGTGGCATTCAATGAAGCGACTATTCGTCAGATGCATGCGGATATCGGATTTACGGTAATTGAACCTGTCGAGTACGGAAACTGGTGAGAGAGAGAAACCAATGTTGGCTTTCAGGATATTGTAGTGGCGGGAAAATCTGAGTAACCGGGAATATTTAACACTAATTATTTTCAAACGCCATCGAAAGGGCCACTCTGAATTTCTTGCTACTGAGCAGCAGAAACCCTATCACAGCTGCTAAAGATATAAGTGACACCGCGATCTGAGGTAGACTCCCAGCCTGGTTAATTGTCAATACCAGTTTACTTATACCAAACAATAGCCCGCTGACCCCTATTGCCAACGCCAAGGGTTCAATATAAAGAGAAATTGATGTCGAGGTGAAGAAGGTTTTTGAAGCAATATAAAAACCAGTTACCAGGTAGATGACGTTGATGACGAACCAGGCGGTTGCCGCGCCTGAAATACCGTAAATCTGGCACAGATGGTAAGTAAGAGGAATTGTCGTTAGCAGCAGACCGATATTTAGGTAAAGGGCTGGTAATAATCGCCCGGTCGCGACATGCATGGCAAAAGGTATGTGCATTATACCGTTCATGACAGTTGCAAATGCGTACACCCTGACAACGTATGCAAGATCTGCTGCCAATGCAGCATCCCTGGTCCAGATCTCAAGCAGTTGATAAGAATAAATTCCGACAAAAAAGCCGATTGGGATTAGAAGCAATATCATAAAGCGAACCGCAGCATAATAAGCATTGTGCAGAGCGTCCTTGTCCTCAATAAGACGATTAAATCTCGAAAAGTAGGCCAGGTAGATTGGACTGATAACGATCGTGATAATGGCGTTCAAACTCATTGCCACACCGTATTTTCCATATTCGTGCATACTGACCGTATAAATGGCAACCCACTTGTCTGTCATGGTGATAAATATCCCAATGATTGACAGGGCAACCATCAGGCCGCCAAATTTCCAATACTCGGTAATTATCTGCATGGAAAATACTGTCGTCCAGGCTCTCCATAACTGTCGCCAGACAACTAGTAAGATGACAGCCAAGTGGGCTGCGGTGACCATCAGCAGCCATTGAAAAAACAGATCAATTTGGTTGCCGTGCAAGAAAATCCAAAACAATACGCCGACACTTGCCAGTAAAGAAAACACGATATTAGTCATATTGACCGCAATGTGCTTTTTTAGCCCTTGACCCGCCGAAGCGTAGAATAAGATAAACCAGCGAATAACAACTAAAAGAAGTATCACCTGAAGATTTTTAGAAGCCGTCTCGCCGCTTTCCATTAACCACTGCTCAGTGAGCAATTCTGAAATTAGATACAGGGTGATAGCGCCACTGGTCACAAGCACAAGCCCCGCTGTCTGAAAGGTGGAAATTGTGGCAGCACATTTGCCTGGATCGGATCCTGAAGATCGTATTTTCGCCAGGGCACGATTGACCGCAGGAATTAGCCCAAGATCGAATACAAGTATCGCTGTATTTAGAAAGAAATAAAGGCTTATCATGCCGTAGGAAGCGATGCCCAGCGCTTTAATATAAAACGGGATGCAAATGAATTGCGCAAACGCCGGGACCAGTGAGCCGAATAAGTTCCAGAGAATATTACCTTTAAGCAGAGCCTCCCGATTTAGTTTGCCATTTATCGCCATTTTGTAGTCAGGTTGGAAAGATCAAAATCTCTAGTGCGTTTTAACGGATTGGGGGATTTATGAAATATACAATCGAAGATAGAAAACTTTCAGATACTGTCAACAGTAATCAAATCTCAATCGGGTAAGCCGGATAATCAGTCCAAGGGCTTTTTGAACAGTAATGCCACAACTCCCTCCCCTGGAAGTGCTTCTATAGTCTCGAAAATTCCGTAATCCCGCGCCATATAGTATGGTTCCTTCCAGTAGGGGTAATTGTTGGTGCACCGTTTCAGGCTTGTATTGCGAAAAAACGTCCCTTTTCGTTTCTCTCCCCAGATACAACTTTTAACCGGCTCCCCGCATACGCGAAGTATCCGTGCGTCAACGTCAGACTGATCGAAATAATGTTGCCAGAATGTATAGCCAGTATCCCCCTGTTCGAGTACACCATAATCGTAAGAACTGATGTACTGATCCCACGAAAATTTAGCGCATGGCAGAGTAACAAACAGGTATCCACCCGGCGACACGAGTTTCCACAGATCCTCAAAAGAGTTTTCATCCGGAATGTGTTCCATCACAGAGATGGACGTTACCAAATCTCCCGTTAATCCTTCCTTCACCAGTTCCTTCAGTCTCAGGCTGTGATAGGTAACTTCGATGACGTCGTCTTCAAAAGCTGCCAGGAAGCTCCTGGTATGTTGTAAGTCACCCACGTCCGGATTACAGACCTGAAGGCTTTTTATTTCTTGCGCGGACAGCAACATCAAAGGAAAAAGCTTGGGAGAGGAGACATCTATACAATGCTGAGGATGCAGTTCAGCGGACCAGGTGTTCGCAATTTCCATTTCGAAATACCGGGTTGAATCGAGTGGGCGAAACAGGAGGTCGAACAGAATTTTTGCATCGTTATTGGCACTATACGATTTTGCCGCCCAGATAAAACATCGCCATCTAATTGCCAAACCAAATCCATTTTTTATCCTCGCAGCCACGATAAATGGCAGCGTCAGTATCATTGATTTTACAATGTAGGCGACTTTGCCAAAAAGCGACAGGTCCGGCACTTCTGGAACTTCAATGTATTGTTTTATTTTTGTATGGGTCATGATTGCAATGAATTCAAACTGGCATTCAAAAATAACCTGCAGCTCGAAAACCGCTAATTGCAGATTATCCCGACTGCTCGCTGTATGCTTCGGATCATTCCGATAGCAGACTCCTGAATATGTCGACGTAGTGATTGCTGCATGCTTTCCAGGAGTACGCCGATAATACCGTATGGTAAGCGGTTTCGGTGATGTGGGTCTTTAATTCCTCATCAGCGCAAATTTTCTGCGCAGCCACTCCGGCATGCACTGAGAAACCAGACGCTTTGGCAAGTTTTTTGTCTCCTCTATTAGCGTTATCCTTGGCGGGTATGGTTTGCAGGGTGAAGACTTTGCGACCTGCCTGGGGACCTAAGGCTACTCGGTAACTGACCGAATGGCCCAACAAATCGTCCATGGCGGATTCATCCAGGGCTTCAAACTGTAGGTAAATGTTCTCAATATCCCTAACCAGCAGGCCAAACCGTTCGAGCTACTGCCAGATATGTTCACTGGCAAAACGAGGGATAGGAACTTGCATCGTGCTGCGCCGAAATAGAACGGTCGTTTCGAGCCTGTTTCGATTATCAGGTTCCGGTCCATACACCTCTTGTGCTGCATGTACTCGCAGTAAAGAATCCTACCCTGCCAAACTCGGCACTATCATCGAACACGTTAAGATCCTTCAGCCGCTCACGGTTTCAGGATGACAGGAAAGGAAAACGCCTCGGTTGGACACTTCCACATTGTCATTCTGAACGCAGTGAAGAATCTGACCTGCTGTTGGTCGTACCGAGCGTGACCGCGGCGTCTGACAATGTTGGATGCTGGTGGCAAGGTAGACAGGGTGAGATCCCTCCGCGCTTGTCCCCGCACAGCAGGGGGCTGCGCTTGTCGGGATGACAGTAAAGAAGAACGCCTCGGCGAATTCTGATTTCAATTCTGTCAATTCTGGGGACAGTTTACCGAATTGTGGAAATCACAATTACCGATATTGTCCCCAGAATTAATCCACAATTATGTAAACTGTCCCCGAAATTCCCCGAAATTCCAATCGTCGCTATATTAACAAAAATTGCTCTCTGACCGCAGACCCCATTTTTCCACTTAAGGGTTAGCACGTCCCGCTTGTCTCCCGACACAAGATAATCCACCTGACTTGCAACCGCCATCGCAAGCAGCGAGTTGTCGTGTGGGTCACGGGCTCGTCCAGTTCCGGTAATTCTGCAAGCGCCCGTGCCTGATATCGCAATCCATTACTCATGTTAGCCGCTTCAGAGGGCTTTGGAAATTTGCGTAACTTTGGATAACGACTGACGCGCTGGAATTCGTCCAACTGCCATTCGGAAGTAATCAACCCGAAGCGTTTTTCTCGCTACGCCTGGTAGATTTGATGTGGATTGTCCAGCTGACCTCTATGAACCCCATCTTGATGAACTCACAAATCACATCATAGACATCGTGCTGTACCGACACGGTATTAGTTGGATACTCACTGGATATTAGGTCAATAATCTCCTGAGTGGTTAATTCCGCATCGCAGAGCGCCCATGCCAGAGTCGCCGACCTATTCAACTTGTAACCGCGGAAGTTACTCTCACCCGAGAGGAAATAGCCTTCTTCATGGCTCTGTAAATCATAATTTTTATTTTGCCTTAATACGGCATTTAGGACCGTTGGCATATGCTCTACCACACGATCTCCACAATATGCCCGCTCATTGTACCCATACTTTTTTCTAACACACTGAATGACATCAGATTCATAATCCGTGCTTCCCCAAATCTGCACTGCGTAAGCCTTTGCCAACTGTGCTTCTGAGCATCTTTCACCTGTATAGTGATAAGGAAAAAAATAGTAGCTTGGCATAACATACACGCTCTTATGCTTCATCATTACACGTGTAATTAATTCAGGCCCTGTGACAACATAATCGAAACCACTCATCTGAGCAGGCGAAAGTATGGATATCGAATCAATCAGATCATCTATTATTGAATGAGCAGGACTACAACCCATCACACCATGTGCAATAAGGCCTGGGCGCGCCACCGGATTTTCATAGGCGATAAGAAAATCCTTGTCTAGTAGCTCTCCATCAAGAGGGCGAAGGCAAATTGAATCTGCGTCAAGATAAATTCCTCCAAATCGCTGCAGCACTTCATAGCTAAGTATGTCTACCTTCCCTCCATATGTCGGTGATAACAAGACCTGTCTAAGACATTTCAGCGGAAAGTCGAAATCGTTCTCTGACCACAGCCTGTGCTCCCAGTCGGGATGTGCCTTCCGCCAGGTGTCGATCCAATCAATGGGCGGTTCCAAAGGGCCGAGCCAAATCTGATGAATGATTTTCGGTATCATGACTCCTCACATTGAGGAGGTACTAGCTACGGGCGCTGATGTGTTAGACAACGCTTTGGACGAGTCAATATTTAACAATAACAGGCCATATTTTCTTAAGTCGATCAGGCAGCTAAGGACATCCTTACGGACCGCGGACTCTTCTATGTTGTACATGTAGCTGATGAGTTTAACTATTTCTGAGGCAGTGTTCCTGCCATCACATAAGTTTAAAATCATTGCCGCCGACTCACTAAGTGTTATCCCACCACGTGACCCTGAAACAGACGCGCGGTAACAATCATTGGATGTCACTAGAGAACAACCATGCATGATCTTGGGTAATACACAATTGGCATTCACCTCAAGCATATCCGTGCTCATCATACTGCCTAACCTTCTGGTATATTCATCATCTTTGACCCAATTCATCAGCAGGCCCCGCTCAACAGATTTGACGCCTTCATGCAGAGAGATGTTCTTATAAAAGTAATCGTATTCGAATTTCTCCCAATCCTCATGCCACGTCCAGCATCCATACTGCATATAAAGTTCGATATAATTGTCCCTTGTCTCCTGTTTGATGGAACATGTAACTAGTTCTGCATCACAAAATTCATAACTGCTCATTAGTCGGTGCGATTTCATGCTGACACAGCCTGGAAACCAGCAATCAAAACCAAGCAATGCCTGAGCCGCCTGTACCGCCCGGTTGACTTGCACATGCTCCTCATTGCCATACTCACCCCACGGATTGTGGGTAAAGATAGTCTCGTAAGTAGCAAGTTCAGCCGTCAATCTGCTGACCAGCTTTGGGAAAACAGTCTCATAGCTTGCCGGGGATAAATCATGCTGCAGTATTTCAAGACCGTATTCGGATATGACAGGATTATTCCAATTGGCACTGTTTAGCGTGCCGGTTTCATAAAATCCAAGGTATGTTACGTTGTCCCGCGGGTATTCTTTTGCAAATATCTTGCGAGCATCAGTGAGTTTCGGGTTTCCTGGCACGTCTGAGTAACAGAAAATAACATGATCGACTTCCTCCAGAACTGAGCTGAACCACAGCACCTCGTCATCTGGATGGGCTGCGACAATCACTGATTTCCCAGTCCACGTTGATGATTCACCCTTGATCCTACCGTCTTGTATATTGCTCATTTTTGTACTCTACCGCGTATTGCCGCGTTATCCGCAAAGCTGCAATGTTTACGTGATGTGTCTCAGTAATAGTCATCACGCATCCATTCATCCTCCTCCTTGAGAATAGTAGCTTGGGTAGCGACCACTTGTGACATAACAACGAGTCCCTGTTGCTTGGGTAGATACTTGTCAATCGCGGCATGTGTTTTGACCCACTCTTGCATGTCTTCTATTGCAGCAGGTAAGTCATTCAATAGCTTCTCATAGAAAGAGAAATGGTATGCCAGCGCATGTGCGCAGGTCATCCCTTGCGGACGATCTAGGAAGTTACATTGTGGTAGCTTGCTGTACTTTTTGCCCCACCTCATACCCCCTAGGTAAAACACATTCCATTTCTTATCTTTGAGTTCTGTTATGCTCTGGCGCAAGTAATCGAGGGTCTTTTCATGGAACATGACGTCATCTTCCAGCACCAGAACATTACGATATCCCTTATCCCTGGCTTCCTCGACAATCTTTCGATGTGACAGGGCACAGCCGACGTGGTGTGACTCCGAGGTTTCAATAGCTTCGAAGCGCTTAATCCTGTGCAGTATCCCCAGTCGTTGTAAGCGTCTTTGTAGGCTCAGCCAGCGCTCGTTTTCACCTGCTAGATTGATGCAGTAGATTGCTTCAAAAAAATCAAATGGGTTGTTCTGCTCATTAGAAATTTGTTCGAGTACTCGTCCAATCGTTTCTGCACTGACGTACTCCCTAAAATGTTCGCATACATCATCAGTATCGAGTCCAACTTCCTCAAATCCGATTAGGTAATTTCGGATACGATCTTCCCATAGATTGTCGTAAGGTGCTCCCCTAGGACGGGCAAAACGATGCATCCATCTCAGAAAGGGTAGGCAAAGCGTTCTGCTCTTGGCATTGCGGAATTTCTGGTGGATATACCCCTCCTCGCCACCGAAGCCGCGGAAACGGGGGTTATAGCCCTGCCAGGCAGTTTTTCTGCATGCCGCAAGGCCCATTCCCTGCATCGGGATATCAAAAGGCTCATTATCTGGGTCCAGTCCGCGCTCATCCAATCCCCAGATACCGAACATACCCTGCTTCCACACCGGATTAAAATGTGTCGATATACTTCGCATGTCCTCATCTAACAATGGGCCCTGCAGTAGATCGGGTGATCCTGGATTGGCCTCGAAGTACTCGATCAGTTTGCGAATGGCGCCCGACTCGATAAATACATGCGAATCTATGCACATGACGTAGTCGGTGCACGCTTCACGGAAAACGAAATCCCTAACAGCTGTTCCACGAATCTCGTTATTGGCTACATATCGACATCCCTCTACCTTTTCTGCGAGGGTCTGCAGGTGATTGGCGCATACTCCGTTCGGATTATTGTCGACAATTAGGATCTCCGTTTCATCTGTTACCTCTGGATGGAACAAACGGAGCGCCTGCACTGTGAAGTAGACGCCATCATAGTCATCGTAAGTTGCCATACCAATGGTGAGTTTCTTCCTCACCGTTTTGTCGGGTACATATACCTTGGTCGTTTCATGTGAACCGGGGGAGAACAATTCACCGATACGCTGTCGGTCTTGTGGTCCGATTTCGGGTCGGGGTGTTACCTGAAAGTTCGGCGGTAGGATGATCGCCGAGGAGGCATGTTTTAGCCGTCCAATGTCGGTTGTAAATACAAGATCAAAACCCGTTGCATCGCCGTTGCCTGTTTCATCGAGAAGAACAGATAAAACTGCTAGTGAATTTTTATATCCGTCTGTTTTGCAGCTGCTGACAACGAGAATATCCGGTTGTTCGTCCGGTGTGACAATCAGAATATCGACCCATTCGGAAAAGAGATTCAGAAAGAAATTGTCATGGATATCGAACGAATCATTAAAACCAGTGAAACCCATGCCTAATACAGGCCTAAGAAGCGTGGGTTTTAGTTCAACTAGTCCCCGGTGGAACAACTGTTTGATGGTATCTGAAAGCACCATGTCCAGCTTGCCAGCAGTCTCATGGCTTGCCTGGTAAAGCTCTTCAACCATAAACTTCAACGACCTGGAGCCGTCACAGAGCTGATAGATGATTGCTGCAGTTGTATTGAGGGCGAGCCCACTCATGTTTCCCGGTGGATGGGCAATCAACTGGTCATCGGACCAATGCATCAGCCACTTGCCCTTACGGGTCGGTTTTAACGAGGAAGGCAGGAGGATTTTCATGTTCCAATTAATTTGGAAATCACGATTTACTTACAGTCCATAACAAAAGGCTACCATGGTTGGTAGCCCGCTATATTGTCACACAGATGCTTTCAAATCATCGTGGTGTGGTTGGCGGCGGTGGATCTATTGGTGGATCTAGTGCACAAGTGCCGGTAATAGGAGTTGCCTCGTAACTCGTCGGTGTGCCACCGTCTATTGTTACCGCGCCATTGATCTTATTTGCTGTTTCATCGTAGGCACCTGTTACACTTACATCGTGGTTACCACCACTAGCCTGGTTAGGTGACATTGTCATAAAGAAGTTGAGAGCTGCACTACCCGTATACAACCACCAGTCGGATTCGATTATTACTTGTACATTTGCCACACCATTAACCACGTTTATACAAACCGCGAAACTTAAACCACCAGCGTGCGCCTGCGGGATAAGATACTCCAGTAGATCTGTAACACCGAAAACATTGATAGGTGTCGAATATGAACCGTTGAGAGCCGAAGGCTGGGCATGTACAGGGAGTATGACCGAGTCGATGACAGGCTTGGTCCATTCTTTCTGTAACGTGGTCGCACCGACGAACATGCCACCGCCGGCTAAGATCTGTTTCAGCCTCTTGCGCCGGTCCTCGTTACTCTCTGACTCGGTGTTTTTACCAGCTCTTTCCGAATCATCAGGCTTCTTGCTGTCTGACATGCTACTCCCGTAAATCGTGAATCGTTATCTGCAAACTATTTAATACTATGTTAGCTCCTCTGATATGTAAATCGCCAGATTCATGACTTCAATGTGCTCCCCTTGATTCAGTGGGCGAGATACAATGAGCGGCTATTTAGACTCTCGTGGAAGCAGGCAGGCAATGAAACCGGTCGCTCTTTACCTCCCTGTCGGACCCGACGTCACATTGCTTGAGGCAAACCTGGATTACTACTCAAATCTCGGTGTATCCCGCATCCTGCTAAGCGTCCATCTGAGAGATGAATGGTCTGACGGATTTCTCGAAAGGATATCTAAAACGATTAAAGACCACCCCGCTGAGATTGCTCAGATTTACCAGGGGGTGTCTATTGACAATAGGTCACGATATATCAATGTTACGCGCGAGCACTGCAATAAAGATGACTGGGTGATCATCGCTGATCTGGATGAATTTCATGAATTTTCTATGCCTCTCCCAGATGTTGTTTCGTTATGTGAATCGCAAAACTATGACTATGTCACAGGGCAATTTTTGGATCGCGTCGGGTTTGATGGGAAACTGATTGAATACACCGGAAACATCTGGGATTGCTTTCCAATTGGAATGCGTCTTACGCGAAAGATTCTAGATGATGATGCCCCAAAAGTTGTACTGGCGCGGGCAGAAATTGGCATTAAAGAAGGACATCACTACGCACTTGATGGTATGCGTTACCCAGGTAATGAATGTGCCGCGATTGTTCACCATTTCAAGTGGGATGCTAGTGTTCTTGTACGTGCCAACCACATGTATAAAGTTCTAGCGGATGCTGGTAATGACTGGTGCATCGAATACTTAAAGCTGTTGGCGTACTTCGAGAAAAATAACGGCCATATTTGCATCGATGACACAACGCTAGATGCCTACTGGCCAGGCTACATGCGAACAGAATGTCATGCGCAAGTGGGTTTGCAGGATATTTATAAGGATCCAAATTTTGTCAAACCGGTATTAGGTGCCATAGAGTCAGTATCATATCCGGACAAGCACCAAAGATTGATTCGCCTTATCGACGGTACAGTCAGATACATCAACTCTTCGGCTGCAATCGTGATGGAATTATGCAATGGAGAACGCACTGTCAGAGAAATCTCCCAATTACTGAAATCCAGTTACCCCGAGAAGTGGCACCGTATTGAAAAGGAAATACAAGAAGCTCTGCGTAAGTTACAGGAGGATAAACTCCTCGACATAAATCCAGATACTTCTTAGTCTTCAATTACGTTACAAGCGCGTCAAAGATCTTACAAAATTTGACGTAATGTCCAGAGAGTCTGCTAATACGAGAAGAAGACAATGCTCTAAGGCGTTCAGAAGACGTATATGAATATAGCTGTGTTGAAACAGTAATTCCTATCGATGCAACAAAGACTTCATACTCTAAAATACCAGTGCCAGGAAGAGTGTAGGCTTGATTAAGATCGACGTTATAGAGGATATCACCGCGTTAAAGGTTGTTTCTCCCACCTGGAACAGGCTGCTCGCGAAGAGTTGGACTAAGTCAGTATTCTTAACTTGGGAATGGATTGAAACGTGGTGGGAAATTTACCATTCTGATTTCAAGCTGCTGGTATTGTTTGCTTACTATAATGATGTGCCGTGCGGTATTGCACCACTAGTAGTACGTAGGGGCCGGTCTCCTCGACTCGAATTTTTCGGGCAGAATAAAGCATATGGTGAGTATCTAGATTTCATTATAGTCAACGGTCTGGAATGCGAAGTTACCCCGGCACTTTGCAATAAAATTGTAGAGCTTGGTATTTTAGGGAAATGGCGATGTATTTGCTTTGCAGTCATACCGGAAGAATCACCTAATTTTTTATTGATATGCCAAGCATTTTCTCAGCAAGGGGTCCAGATCCAAAGATCCCCTCCTCGTATTTGCCGATACATTACGATGTCTTCAAGCTGGGAGGAATATCTTGCGTTAAAGGGTAGGAAATTCCGAAAAAAAGTGGAATACAATGAACGACGCCTATCCCGATCGGGTGAAATTAGAATTGAGTTCCCTAGGGAAGCAGGTGAGATTAATAGATTTTTTTACGAATTTGCATTTCTCCATAATCTCCGTTGGCGCAAGCCTATAGACAGTGTTTTTCTTGAATTCCACAGACAAATAGCTCACCTGTTTTTTTCTTTGAATAGACTCATTCTTGGCAGACTACGCGTGGGGGAAGTAGTCGTCGCTACCAAGTATGACTTCATATTTGATAATAAAGTTTGGGGATACCAAGGGGGATGGCTTTGGGAGTACAAGGACCGTGAGGTAGGAAGCCAAATGTTATGCGAGGTATTAAAGTACTCTATTGAATGTGGACTGCGCGAATATGACTTTCTAGAAGGAGATAGCTCGTATAAACGAAGATGGAGTACCTCTTTCTATAATACCCTTGATCTTAGTTACAACAACAAAGAACCAGCTTATATAATTTGATGGTATTGACAAGTTAACTTTTCATGCCAAGCAAAATGCCAGCAGAATTCATCTACATCGCTGCAGCATATTTCCAAGTCGCAAACGCACGTCATCTATGTCGCATCTTGCGCGCTTACCCCGTCTACTACCATAGTTCCCGAACTCACCTGTCCTTAAACAAAGATCCACCTAATACAAGACCGGTTGAACCGTCCGAGATCGGAAACATTTTCGCTTTCCCGCAGGTTGGCGGCCTTCATCATCGATACACACGTTTAGTCGCATGAATCGTGTTAGCGAAAATGTGTATCGTAATTCTGCCGATCTAATTAACAGGAGGGACAACGTGAGGGGGTCCACTTCATACACCCGATAGATCAGCTTGGCCCAGGCGGCGCGGGCGCTGCGCCGCAGGTCGGTGTCCGGCTCGGTGATCTAAAAGGGGTCGGTGACAAATGATAAAGCTAATGATTCTCAATTGTCACCGACCCCTTTTGTTCTAACCGACCCTTTTTGTTCTTTTTGTTTTGTTCTTTCCTTTGTTCAAGGTTCTAATGAGGCTGCTACACGCTCGATTTACACATTCGACTTCGCGTAATCATCTACGAACCGCATCGTCAATCGGATCTGCTTCAGAGTCGCCTTCATGAGGTCGCGTTGACTGATGACTTTCTTCAGGATCCCGTCTTCAATTAACGGCAGATGACGAATATTGTGTTCCGACATCAACTTCATAGCATTCATCACCGTATCGTGCGGCGAACACACCACCACGTCCCTGGTCATCAGGTCCTCGACGCTGAGAGCAAGCGCTGCCGATCCATGCTGCGCAACGGCTCGGACAATATCGCGCTCGGACAGTATCCCTAGCAGTCCGCCCGCACCGTCGCGAACCGGCAGGACGCCGATGTTGTGCTCCGCTAATAGCGACGACGCTTCTTCGAGGTTGTTGTCAGAGCGGCAGGCCAACATCTCTTCGTTATGCTGCGTAGTCACATCTCCGACTTTCATGTTTTCCTCCTCCTGGCTGGGTCAGTGCGATGGGTACAAATTCGCACGAGCTGTACCGTAAGGATCTGATCCATCCATACGGTCAGCGGTGATCATCCTCCGCCGTTTCACGGATATCAAGCCTGTCTGCATCGCACCGGCGACGACATGTGCCGGGAATCGCCGCATGGGGACGAACCTTCTCTTTGCTGCCATCCGCCCTCAACGCCCAACTCCGGTCGTTCGAGCACCCGAAAAGACATTATTTCAAATATCCGAGGGATAGGAAATCCCATTGCGCTGCACCGCAATAAAACGCTCCGCTCGGGCCCGTGGAGGTGATCATCCACCCGCACATGGGCGACGTCAACGCCGATCACAGCGTTTGCGCGGTCAAGGAGGTGCTCGCTGACGAGACACTGTGGCGAAAGCCACCGCTGGCCGAGCGGTGGCGGCGACAGCGCTCAGGTGATGTCGGGAACGGGAACGTATTCCAGGGGAAGCTGGGCCTTGGCAGGCCAGTGGGGCGCCTCGGCCGGGTCTGCGTCCTGCGGCGGGTCCCGCGCCACCGGTTCCGGATCCCACAACCCAAGATACTCAAGAATCCGCTGAATGATCGATGGGTCCTGGATCAGGGCGATCACCCGCATCTCGTGATCGCACCTTGGGCACGTGAGGGGGTCCACCTCGTACACGCGATAGATCAGCTTCGCCCAGGCGGCGCGGGCGCTGAGCCGCAGGTCGGTGTCCGGCTCGGTGATCTCGATTGTGGGCTTTCGGAAGCGGTCGGCGTGCTCGTTCTTGTCCGGGATGTGCTGAATCAGCAGCTGCAGCCACTTGGCGCCCGGTAGCACCTGGAAGTTTCGTTTCAGGGTCGCGTGCATCTTGGCGCGGTAGATCACCGTGCCGCTGGTCTCGACATACTGTATCTTGTTAAGCGCCAGGGGCGGGCGAATCATGTACCGGGCCAGTTGCCTGCGACCCTCGGCATCGCGGGCGCGCAGCCGCACGCCGTTGTGGGTGTAGAATCCGCTGTGGCGCCAAGCGCGCATGCGTTCGGGTCTGTACGAACAAAATGAACGCCGGTCCGCCATCCGGCTGTGCGGCGCGAAAACACTCGCTGAGAAGCTGCCCGATCAGGCGGCAAGATTCACCCAGGAATGGGCGGTATTTGAAGTGGGGTCTTAAGATTCTGGGCAGGGTAAAGACGTACTGGCGATGGGGCACGGGGGCCAAGACCTGATCTTCGACCCAGTCGCGATAGAGCGGATTTACGCAATGCAAGCATCCTAAAGAACAACCGTGTTGTTTTTAATATATGTGGTAACAAGTACAGAATCGTAGTACTTATGGATTATGTTCGGCATGGCATGCTTATTCGCTTTGTGGGAACACACAAAGAATATGATGAGATCGAGGATATTGAGCATATTTGAGGTTCGTAATGAAACTAAAGCCTATCAAGAATGACCGCGAGTTGAACCGTGCGTTAAAGCGTATTGAGGAGCTATGGGGCGCAAAACCCGATACGCCAAGAGGTGATGAGCTAGATGTCTTGATGCTGTTCGTTGAGAAGTATGAAGATGAACACTATGCGATCCCCGCATCAGATCCTATCGAGGCTATTAAATTCTTAATGGAGCAGAAAAATTTGTCGCGTAAAGATCTGGAACCATATATTGGGACGAGTGGGCGTGTGTCTGAGGTGCTGAGTAGAAAGCGAAGACTAACGTTAGCAATGATCAAGAAGCTGCACGAGGGCTTGAAGATTCCCTACGAAAGTCTCATTGCGTAGAAGGATGTCGTTCGACTTCTCCGCCGACAATATTTAACCACTGTCGTTCGCAATTAGAGCTATCGTCAAGTTTAGTGTATGACCGGAAATTCATCAGGAGTTATGATTGAAAGTGGTGTTGGCTTTGTCAAGTTGAGTGGTGATCGTTCACAATATCGACATGAATAAATTATCAAGATATCGTGGTCACCGCTTCCCGCATGAAATTATCAGCCATGCTGTGTGGCTTTACCATCGCTTTTGTTTAAGTTTTCGCGATATCGAAGACTTGCTGGCCGAGCGAGGTGTCATCGTCTCATACGAGTCGATCCGCCAATGGTGCCTGAAGTTTGGTCCACGCTACGCAAAGCAGCTTCGAAGACGACAAGGAAGACTCGGGGATACGTGGTATATGGATGAATTGACGATCATCACAGTCCAAGGTCAGCGCCGTTATCTATGGCGCGCAGTAGATCAGGACGACGATGTCATCGACATACTGATACAGAAGCACAAAGATAAACAGGCAGCGAAGCGCTTTTTCCGTAAGATGTTGAAGGAACAAGGCCAATCACCCAGGCGGATGATCACCGATAAGCGTAAAAGCTACGGTGCGGCGAGGAGAGAAATCATGCCATCCGTCGTGCATTGCCAGGAACGCCGCGCTAACAATCGAGCGGAAGCATCACACCAGCATACTCGACAGCGCGAACGGCAGATGAGGCGCTTCAAATCATCTGGGCAGGCACAACAATTCCTGGCCGTTCATTCTCAAGTCCACAATCTATTCAGAGTCGGACGTCACCTATTGAGCGCTTGCCATTATCGCGCGTTTCGTGCGCAGTCGTTTTCAATGTGGCAGGAAGTAACGACTGCTTGTTGAAAACTAGGGGCATACCGAGATCGAATATCGCAGTGCCAATAACTTGACAAAGCTGAATGGACACAAATTGGCTGGAGAGCGTCACGTTTCGGTCACGTTTTCCAACGCACAACCTTGGCAAGGCTAACGACGAAGCCTTTCGTCAAGGTGGTATGTCGCAATTCTTAAAATCCGTATCTTGGGACTGTCTGGATGTTCGGGGTTCAGCAGGTAGTTGGTGGTCTCGGGAACGATCGCACACGGTACCGCAAGCAGGGCGGTTTTTCCTGTCTGAAGCCAGTTATCCCCGATGGCGCGTGTAATTGGAGGGTCCCGCCACCAGTTTCCCGGCAGCGCGTTCGACTCTACGGTGGCCGTTGAGACAACGTTGGGGACGTCGATCGTCAGTAGTTGATAGCGGGAAGGAAAATCCTCCGCATCGACTTCTAGATGCACCAGAATTTCTAATACGGCAACGGCTGGGCTGGGCGCGCAATACACCACAGGTCGTCCTTTGGTATGCCACCGGCCCGAAGCGCGTAAACCGCCGTCACCATCTAGGCTGGTGTGATTACTGATGCGGTAGAGGCGCATTCCGCCTCAGGCGGCCATTCCATAGTCAATCTGGTATAGCAATTCCTCGACTGCGCGTGAGCCGGCATCCGTGCTGAGTAACTCGAGAGGAGGGCGGTTTTGGAAATGCCGTTTTGGTTTGCGTAGCCAGGATAACGCCTTCGACTTTTTGCCAAATACACCCTCCGCTAACGCCAGAACGCGTCCTACGCGCACCGCCCGGTCGGATTCTTCGCGGGTCAGAGGATCGCGCTTGGTCTTACGGTGTGAGAGGGTGCGTCGCGGAATAATCAGTGAATAAATCTCATCTTCAGTCAGCCCCCCCTTGATTAAGGCCGTGATGGTGCGGACGGGAAGTCGAGCTTCAACACAGTGAATCAGGTCCGCATCCGATCGCACCGATTTGATACCAAGTGCGGTGCCAATTCGTTGGTAAAAATCCTGTGTTGAGACATGTTGAGTAGGTGTGGCCATTGGATTTCGAGACGATTTGATTGGCAACTTGCCACTATTATAGGGGCAAATGGCCAGGGACGCAAGGGATATGAGGGTACTGTCACATTAACCGCTGGTTTGGCACACTTAGTCAATGAAAACGAAAGATTCAGTTTACCGCCGACATCGCTTTCCACCAATCATCATCCAGCATGCAGTCTGGCTCTACTACCGTTTCTGCCTGAGTTATCGTGACATCGAGGACTTACTGGCGGACCGCGGCATTGTGGTGTCCTACGAGACGGTTCGACGCTGGTGCAATAAGTTCGGACCCGGTTATGCTAACCGATTGCGCCGCCAGGCCGGGCGATGCGGAGATACCTGGTTCATGGATGAAGTCTTCGTGCGCATCGACGGTGAGCGTCACTATCTCTATCGTGCCGGGGACCAAGATGGCGACAGCATCGACATCGTGGTACAGAAGCGACGCAATAAGCAGGCTGCAAAACGCTTCTTTCCTAAGATGCTTAAGCATCAAGGGCAATCGCCTAGGCGGATGGTCACGGATAAACTTAAGAGCTACTCTGCTGCCCATCGTGACGTGATGCCGTCTGTTGCGCATAGCACCGAACAATACGAAAACAATCGAGCCGAGGTTTCTCACGAACCCACACGTCAACGTGAGCGGCAAATGCGCCGATTCAAATCAACTGCTCAGGCGCAACGATTCCTTGCTGTCCAGGGTGTCGTTCTAAACCTGTTTAGGTTTGGACGTCATACGATCCGCGCTATCCACTATCGGGCGTTTCGTGGCCGAGCGTTTGAGGCGTGGCGGGAGGCGACGTGCGTCCTCTAGATGTTGAACAAGATTTTTCTATAAACTTAACGACGCCGGGCACTTTAAGTTGACAGTACCATCTTCGCCCGCGGCGGAATCACCGCAGTCACTGCGCGAGGTCGGCGGTTTCGACCGCTTCCAGATCGAACGCGGCCTTGAGCAGAGCGCGGGTATACGCTTGTTTGGGGTTAGCGAAGATCGCGGTGGCGGACCCTTGTTCCACCACACGGCCTTCGCGCAATACGATCAGATCATCACTCAAGGCGCGCACTACCTTGAGATCATGACTGATAAATAGATACGCCAGGCCATGTTGTTGCTGCAGGGCGCTGAGCAGCTCGATGATCTGCGCCTGCACCGACCGATCCAGGGCCGACGTCGGCTCGTCGAGCACCACCAGCTTCGGCTTCAGAATCATCGCGCGGGCGATGGCGATGCGCTGGCGCTGGCCTCCAGAAAACTCGTGGGGGTAGCGGAAACGATATTCGGGATCCAGATCGACCTCCTCCAACGCCGCGATCACACGCGCGTCACGCTCCGTGGCGGATGACACGATGCCATGCGCCTCTAGTCCCTCGGCGATGATCTGCCCGATCGACAGGCGCGGGCTCAAGCTCCCGTAGGGGTCCTGAAACACGATCTGCATCTGCCGGCGCAGCGGTTTGAGTTGTTTGTTACGCATACCGTCGATGGACTTATCGTTGAACCAGATGGCGCCGCGACTGCCGATCAAGCGCAGCAACGCCAAGGCGAGGGTCGTTTTACCCGATCCGCTTTCGCCAACCACACCGACGGTGTGACCCTCGCGAACCTTTACCGAGACATCGTCTACCGCCTTGATGTGGTCGACGGTTCGGCGCAGCACCCCGCGGCGCACCGGGAACCACACGCGCACGCTGTCACAGCGCATCACCTCGGGGGCATTGGGATCCGGTGGCGGGGCGAGATCCGACGGCTCGGCGGCGAGCAACGCCTTGGTGTAATCGTGCCGCGGGGCGGTGAACAAACGTTCGGTGATCCCGCGCTCGACGATCTCTCCGTCGCGCATCACGCATACACGGTCCGCGATCTTGCGCACGATGTTGAGATCATGGGTGATCAGCAGCATCGACATGTGCATCTGGTGCTGCAGGTCCTTCAACAATTTGAGAATCTGTGCCTGGATGGTGACGTCGAGTGCCGTAGTAGGTTCGTCGGCAATCAATAAATCGGGCTCGTTGGCAAGCGCCATGGCAATCATCACCCGTTGGCGTTGGCCGCCGGATAGTTGGTGGGGGTAGGAGTGCAGCCGGCTTTGTGGGTCTCGGATCTGCACCAGCTCCATCAGCTCGAGCGCGCGCGAGCGGGCCTGGGTCTCGGTCAATCCCTTGTGCAGGATCAGGGTCTCGTTGATCTGCTTTTCGACCTTGTGCAGCGGATTTAATGAGGTCGTCGGTTCTTGGAAGATCATGCTGATGCGGTCACCGCGCACGCGCTGCATGCGCTCTGCGTCCGCGTGCATCAACTCCTGGCCCCGAAAACGGATGCTGCCGCCGGGGTGGTAAGCGGTCGGGTAGGGTAATAGCTGCATGATCGACAACGCAGTCACTGATTTACCTGAGCCGCTCTCGCCGACTAATGCTACGGTTTCACCTTCGTCGATACGAAACGACGTGTTGCGCACCGCGACGGTATCACCCCCGGTGGAGCGGAAGCTCACCGACAGGTCGTCGACCATTAACAGCGGTTTGTGCGCGTCGTCGTTCATCGGATTATCCGATTGTCTTGCGGGGATTGAATGCGTCACGCACCCCCTCACCGATAAAAATCAACAGGCTCAGCATCACCGCAATGACGAAAAACCCGGTTAGTCCCAACCACGGTGCCTGCAGGTTGGCCTTGCCCTGTGCCAATACCTCGCCTAATGAGGCCGAGCCGGGCGGCAGGCCGATGCCGAGAAAATCCAGCGAGGTCAGAACCGTTACCGAGCCAGCCAAGGTGAAAGGCATAAAGGTCAAGGTCGCGACCATCGCGTTCGGCAGCACATGGCGGAACATAATCACGGCGTTGCTCACACCGAGTGCCCGGGCCGCGCGCACGTAATCGAAATTACGTGCGCGCAGGAATTCGGCGCGCACCACGCCGACGAATCCCATCCAGCTGAACAGCAGCAGTAATCCTAAAAGCCACCAAAAGTTCGGCTCGACAATGCTGGCCAGGATGATCAACAGGTACAAGGTCGGCAGCCCGGACCACACCTCGATGAAACGCTGAAACAACAAATCCAGCCAGCCGCCGAAGTAGCCTTGTACCGCGCCAGCCGCGACCCCGATCACGGCGCTGATAACGGTCAGGCTGAAGCCGAACAACACCGAGATGCGAAAGCCATAGATCAGCCGCGCGACGACATCGCGCGCCTGATCGTCGGTGCCGAGCCAGTGTTCGGCGTCCGGCGGCGACGGGGCGGGCGTCGCCAGGTCCCAGGCCACGGTGCGGTGGTCGTAACGGATGAGTGGCCACAGCATCCAGCCCTGTTGCTTGATGCGTTCGGCCACGAACGGGTCGCGGTAGTCGGCTTCGGTTTCGAACTCGCCGCCGAAGGTGGTCTCGGGATAGGCGTGCAACACCGGGCTGAAGAACTCGCCGTGGTAATAGACGAGAATGGGCTTTTCATTGGCGACGATCTCGGCCAACAAGGTGATCAGGAACAGTGCCAGAAATAGCCACAGCGACCAGTAGCCGCGCTTATTGCCCTTGAAGCTGTCGATACGGCGGCGGGTGAGCGGCGTCACGCTCAGTCCGAGAAAGGTAGGTTGACGCAAATCCTGTTGACCCACGTCAAACCTCGCGTGCCTCGAAGTCGATTCTGGGATCGATAATGGTGTACATCAGGTCTCCGATCAGGTTCATGATCAGGCCTAACAAGGAGAAAAAATACAACGTGCCGAACATCACCGGATAGTCGCGATTGAAGGCGGCTTCGAATCCCAGCAGGCCGAGCCCATCCAGTGAGAAGATGATCTCGATCAGCAGCGACCCGGTGAACAAGACACCGACGAACGCCCCCGGGAATCCGGCAATCACGATCAACATCGCATTGCGGAACACATGCCGGTACATCACGCGTCGTTCGCTCAACCCCTTGGCGCGGGCAGTGATGACGTACTGCTGATGGACCTGATCCAAGAACGAGTTCTTGGTGAGCATGGTTAAAGTGGCAAAACCGCCGATGGTCATCGCCGTGATCGGCAGCGCCAGATGCCAGAAATAGTCGAGAATACGGTCAGGCCACGATAGCTCATGCCAGTTCTCGGACACCAGGCCGCCGAGCGGGAACCAGTCGAAATAGCTGCCGCCGGCAAACAATACGAGTAGAAACACCGCCAACAGGAAACTCGGGATGGCGGTACCGATGACAATCGCAACACTGGTCCACACGTCGAAGCGGCTGCCATCACGGGTGGCTTTGGCGATGCCCAGCGGTATGCAGATGAGGTACACCAGCAGCGTCGTCCACAGACCGAGCGAAATTGACACCGGCATCTTGTCGATCACCAGATCGATTACCTTACGGTCACGATAAAAGCTTTCGCCAAAATCAAACGTCAGATAATTCTTCATCATGTCGAAGAAGCGGACATGTAACGGCTTGTCAAAACCGAACTGCCGCTCAAGCTGTTTGATGAATTCGGGATCGAGGCCCTGGGCGCCGCGGTATTTGCCGACTGAGGTCGCGGTCTGATCGGGCCGTACCGTGGCTTCGCCGGTGCCGGCGCGGGTGACACGCTCGGTGATGTCGGCGCCCTGTCCGGTGAGTTGGGCGATGATCTGTTCCACCGGTCCACCGGGCGCGACGTGGATTACTACGAAGTTGATCACCATGATCGCGAACAGCGTCGGGATCATGAGCAGCAACCGGCGGATGAGGTACGCGGTCATGGCGTCACAGGCCCCGGGTGCGCCACGCGCGCCGCAGCACTAGTTTGCATATTGCACCAAGGATCCCGGATGGTGGCGAAGGGATCGGGCGCCTGAACCCCCTGCTGTGCGGGGACAAGCGCCGCGCTTGTGCTGGTGTAGTTGCAGTGCTGGAGCGATATGCATAGCCGTAGCTATGCGTTCATTGAAGCGCAAGTCCAGGCATTCGAGACCGAGCCAACGCCGGGATAGGCGTCTCCTCGGGCGCAAAACGTCAAATCGGGCATTGATCACAATCATTAATCCAAACATATTGTTAGCCGTTCTTTCCGCCGCCTTGGTGCAATACGCGGACTACGTAGCCGATCAGCAGCAGGCCGGCCAGTACCATCGCCGCGGCGCCGAATCCAGGCCGGCCGGTATCGGTCTCGGCAGTGGTCAATGAGATATCGGCACGCATGGCCCGTTCCAACGCTGCGGTTTTCACAGTGTCATGCCACCAGCGGCTGGTCAACACACCGCTCTTGGTGGGGGTGGTGGGGCGTGAGAACTTGTCCCAATACAGCGCCCGGTCGGCGCGTATGTGCCAATGGGGGATCACGTAAAAGCCGGCCAGCAGCACACGATCGAGGGCCCGGGTGCGGGCCACCAGGCTCTCCCGCGTCGGCGCCGCGATCACTCGTTCGATCAGCTCATCGATGACTGGGTTCTGGATGCCGGCGAAATTTCGGCTACTGGGGTTGCCGGCGGCGGGCGAGCTCCAGAAATTACGCTGCTCATTGCCAGGCGACTCGGACTGACCCCAGGTGAAGATGAACATGTCATAGTCGAAGCTGCGCAGGCGGTTGATGTACTGAGTTTGGTCCACCAACCGCACCCGGGCGTCGATGCCGAGCCGTTTCAGGTTTCTCACGAACGGCAGCACAATGCGTTCGAATGCCGGGCTCACCAGCAGGATTTCGAAGCGCATCCGCTCGCCGGTGTCGCGATTAACGAGCTTGAGGTCGCGCACGATCCACCCCGCTTCTTTTAGCAGCGCGAAGGCGCGGCGCAGATTCTCCCGCGGCCAGCCGCTGCCGTCGGTGGCCGGGGCCCGGTACGGCGAGGTGAACACGCGTGCGGGTAAGCGATCACGGTAGCGCTCGAGGATCGCGAGTTCCTCGCCCTCGGGAAGTCCGCGCGACGCGAGCTCCGAATTCGAGAAGTAGCTCTCAGTGCGCGTGTACTGGCTGAAAAAAAGGTTCCTGTTGGTCCATTCGAAATCGAATGCATAGCCCAAGGCTTCACGCACCTTGATATTTGAAAACACCGTACGCCGGGTATTCATCACGAACGCCTGCATGCCGGTGGGTAGTTGATGGCGGATCAGTTTTTTGTTTAACCAGCCCTTTTCGACCGCGGGCACGTCGTAGTCGAGCGCCCATGCCTTGGCTTGGTTCTCTTCCCGGAAATCGATGTCACCGGACTTGAGGGCCAACCGGATGGCGGTGTCGTCGCGGTAGAAGGCGACGCGGATGCGGTCAAAATTATGCAGGCCGATATTGACCGGCAGGTGCTTCCCCCAGTAATCCTCGACGCGCTCGCGTACGTAATAACGGCCGGCCTCAAAGTCAGCAATACGGTACGGGCCGCTTCCCAAAGGCGGCTCGAGGGTGGTCTTCGCAAAGTCCCTTGTGGCCCAATAGTGTTTGGGCAGGATCGGCAGTTGTCCGACGATCAGCGGCAACTCGCGATTGCCCTTTTCGGTGAAGGTAAATTTGACGCGCCGCGGTCCCAGCTTCTGTGCCCCCGCCACACCGGCATAGTAAAAGCGATACTGAGGTAACCCTTTGGTAGTCAAGGTCTCAAACGACCACACGACATCGTCGGCGGTGATCGGTTTGCTTAAAAATGACCCAAGAACGATCTTCAGGATACTCGATGGTCTCGGCGATAAGTCCATACTCGGTAAACGGCTCGTCGGCGCTGGAGGTCAGCAGCGTCTCCACCGATCCAGTGGCCGCAGCATTGCCCTTGGGGACAAATCCGTGAAAGCTATCAAAAGTCCCCTGATCCGCGACGCGAATGGTGCCGCCTTTGGGCGCGTTGGGATTGACGTAATCAAAATGGCGAAAGTCCGCCGCGTACTTCGGCTCGCCATGCATGGCAATCGCATGGCTGATGATTACGGCCCCTTGGGCCCACACCGGCGCCGGCAGGCACAGGGCCAATAACATGACAAACACAGGCATCGAAAATAAACGTCTAAGCAAGATTTGTGAGCACTGTGTACCAGAGTCGGTGCTTATCAATCAATGGGCAGCACACCCTAACAGGCCACAAACAGCCACCGTCGGTGGTAGCTGGACTAGAACCGGACAGGCAGCTAGCCTGCATATTGCGCCAAGGTGTCAAGCGACTATTCCTGGTTATACGCTGGAAAGACGCGCATCGCCAGCGCGGAAGCGGTTCCAACTTGCCTCGGTCCCTAGACGCGGAGTCACTCGATTTTCAGCATGTTCATACTGGATAAAGGGCTGTAGTAATCCAATGGCGACATGGATTCCCGCTGCTAAAGATATTCGGCGTCATATACCCATACCGATCACCAGGATGGTTAAGAATCCCGAGATAACTTAAAGTATATTCGCAACGGTTGGCCCGGTCGGCACGGATTTCAATTTGGTCCGTTCTAGATTCCGCCACAATCAAAGGCGGGATAAACGACTGCAATACCCTCCCGGTGAATCGCTGAACATGTACAGAAACAGGCGATGTGTTTCCTCACATTATTTGACCGCAGTGATCATAGACGATTCTGAGGGTTGCCGTTTGAACGGGTAACCGGGGGAGAACTTTAGCAGGCCTTTTGGCGAACGAACGCAACCCCCTGTTCATGGGCTGGCCTGTTACTTATTTAGGGCGATCGGAAGTAGCATCGGGGAGATATTCTCGTTCAGGCTGCCACTTGTGCGCAGTCGTGTTCGCCGATTCGATTTCCTGTGCGGATAGCGCCGAAAGAATCTGTTTCTTAAGTCGGGGCGCTTTAGGTTCACCTAAGGCTTCGGCACGAATAGCCCACACCAGGGCATTGATTGGATCACGGGGAACATTGATACCCTTCCAATACATCTGAACCAGATGGATACACGCCGATTTGTGTCCTTGATTTGCCGCGCGTTGTACCCAAAAGGTTCCAGCCAACGTGTCTTCTGCCACGCCTCGCCCGTCCAGAAGCATCTCGCCAAAGCTGTGCTGTGCATGGACCAATCCGGCCTCCGCTGCTGATTGATACCAGCGAGCCGCTTCCAGCAGATTTACTGGCACACCCATACCCTTTTCATACATGGCAGCTAAATTATTTTGGGCAGGCACAAATCCTGTTTCTGCAGCTCGACGATACAGCAGCGCCGCCTCGAGCAAATCAATGGAGTTCTTGGCTTGGCGGCGCAGCGCGTTGGCAATCCGGGTAAGTTGGGCCGGATTTGCGTCAGAGTAAGTATCTTCTGCCACCAATGGTTTTCCATCCTTCCCAACTACAATTACCTCTCCGTCATCATCTCCTTCACCATCACCCCACCAACCGCACGCGCTGGCGGTTTGGAAAAAATTGGAGTGTAAGAAAATGATAAAAACACTCAACAGCGCGGCCCGCTGAGGCGAATGTCTGGACTGTGTAGTAGAGCGCCTTGAGATCATCTTAACGTGACGGTTCGCACGTGACTCCACATCTATTGTAGTTGAACACTATCACTCCAGGTGTTAGTTGTGCACCAACCGGAGAATTAAAGGACACGCTAAGCAGGATCGAATGACTTATGGCGGGTGATTGGGATGATGGAACTGCTCGTTCAGCCAATTACGTTTTTGCTGAGATCTGCATCAGCATTACGCTCCGCGACCGGTGCTGGGACACCCCCGAACCACAGCTGATACATGGAAACTACCCACATGAAGGCGAAAGAGAGCCCCATGAAAGCGCCGCTCAACAACACCACCCTCGCCATCGGAGTGAACAACTTGGTCAAATACCAGGCGCTGACATCCACTGCAAGGCACACAAACGGCGTTGCCAGTAATACGCCGATCTAATGTAACTGTTTTATCGCTAACGTTGCCCTCTCTAAGCTGAATCTGACTCTTGTAAGTACGCGACTCTCGTACGTTCACTAAAACTACTAAACAAGAAATGTGCCACCCTCCATTTCGCAGTATCTTGGTCAACAACCAGGACACCGCTCGTGTCGGTGACATCGGGGCTAGGTTATTCTGAGCTGAATAAAGGGTCTTTCCTTTGAGGTGGCCGATTAAATCGATTCCGCGCGCGCCGTAGTTAATAATGATGAACGCTGTCGCTGGGGATTACCGACCCCATAAACCGTTAGCCGTGTTACGCCATGGCTTGTGGCAGTTGCGTGTTTCGATGTTGCCGGTTCATGGGATTAGAGAAATATTCAGCGGTCAGACGTGTCGTTTACATCACCAAATCGTAACATCAACCCCGAATCAAGCGCTTCGTGTTACCGATGCGTAATGCTTTTGCTTCTAGCATGTCCGTGGCCTTCGTCCTCTAGTTGGTCTCTTATTAATTTACCGGGGTTCCCGTGGCGGTCCTTTCCATTTAATGAGAGATAATACTGAACGTCGCCGGGAATCAATTATTTTGCGCCCCTTCGCTAATCCATGTACCGATCATTTCGATATTATCCTGAGTCAGCCGCATTTGACGCTTGGGCATGTTGATAGAGGGATCCGCTTTGTGCTCAACCAGTATCTGTAATGTGCTCGAGAAGCTGTAACCCGGCATGACGACCGGACCGTATTTCGTTCCCCTCATCAAATCGTCGTAGCTTTTAACGCTTAATCCGCTTACAAGATAACCTTCTTCCCCCGACTGGTGACACGGTAGACAGTGTTCGTCCAATATCGGTTTCACATCCTTCGAGAAGCTGACCCCTTGGTCGATGCAGCCCGGCGTAATCGGCAGCAAGGAGACGACGGCCCCTATTAAGACCTGACGCGTTCGCATTTTTTCTAAATCCTCGACAACGCTTGTTTAAGACGTTGGAATTGTCGCGCATAGAATAGGATAGAGGACGGTTTCATCATTCCTCCGAGCCGAAGTCGGCAGTGGTCCGCAAACATGAATCTTATCGGCGAACGGCCGGCATGAAAACAAACGGTTATTTTTTCACTCCTGACCTGAAATGAGAAGGTGCCTAATCTATCGTTAAGATCTTCTGTGGCTTCGTTCTGCTGGCGAGACCTTTTAAAGACAACCATGCGACCGAAGATCGCAAATCACATCAATCAGCTAATAGTTTTGGTATGGTCCCAGACATGACTGCTTTTTATTCGCCAAACGCTCTGCTAGTGTGACTATTGCAGGAGCTACGTGATGGAGATGAGACCATCGCAACTAAGCGGTAATGCGATGCTTATGATCTCGCGCTCGATTAGTCCGCGAAGCCGCGTGTCGCCGGCGACAACAGATATGACCCCGCTTGACGCAGGCGAGCAAGCCCCTGTTTAGCCGGGATGTCGTAAATCTTGATCACTTGATCGATCTGCTGCACCGAGCGTTGCGCAGCAATCAGTTTGTTTATCAGCTGCAGATGGTTGCGGTATGAACGAGCAACACGCTCCACCGCTTCCAGAGCCGCCCGATCCTGGCGGAAGCCGTTTTCTGTGTCCCGCACTGCCCGGTCATAGGCATCTTGGTCTTGGCGCGCGATCTTGCCCTCGCGGTCGACCGCTGTTTGCGCCGCCAACCGTGGGTTGGCGAGCTCGGACAAGCTGGATTGGCGCGCGATGAGGGCATCCACGGTGAGCAAATCTTGCAACGCATCGGTGTGGTACCGTTCCTGGCCACGCAGAAGATAGTTCTTGAAGTTATGGATCGCCTTGCCGTAACCGAGTTGGAACTCCATTTCTTCAACGTCGCTCCAGGACCATTTGCCACGCAGGGCATCCAGCGCCGCCTTGGCTGGAGTGTCGTCGATGATCACCGTGCGGTCGATGTCTTCAGTGCGCCATCCCTTTGCCCGCAGCCCGGCGAGCCGATCAAGGGTCGTATTGTAGGATTCCACCACCGCCTTGACGATGTCTAGGGCCTCTTGGTCCTTGGGATTTAGCTCCGCACTGTCTTTGAGTCGGGGGATGACCTCAAGGATTTGTGCGAAGTTTTCCCGTGCAGCCGTGTAGTACTCCTGCCTTCCGCGCAGGACGTAATTCTTGAAGTTATGGATGCCGCCGTTGTATCCCATCAGGCGTATTATCAGCGCGACATCCTGTTGCGCGCCGGCGGCCTGGAGGCCATGGAAAGGCAGCATCCATGCCGCCAAGGACAAGACAAACCAGAGGTGGACGCGGTATCTCATGTCGGCTCTCCGTAGGTGGGCAAGCTGGCGGAATCGAATCATTGTTACACTGAAGGTTTCCCGTCGCTGAATGGTTTCGATTGACGGGATTATCACTTCGGAATGGGGCCTGGTGGTTTTACTTGCAACATGAGGTCGTCGTTCCAGTCGCCCTCGACCTTTATCTGCGCTACCGCTCCCTTGAGTGACGATTCGATCAAGTTATGGTTCACATAAGCATACAGCCCGGGTTGCTTGAAGGTGTAGACCATCGCACCCGCAGAACCTCCCGGCAGGAACCAGGTCTCGACGTCGGTAAACGGAGGATTGTTGAAGGAGCCGTAGGGCCACACGAAATCTGCGTGTCCGCCGATCAGGCGCGGCCGAGTGTCGCGGTTTGCCTGGGCGTGAACAATGAGTACGGTCTCTCCGACCTTGGCCTTGAGGGCGTTGCGCCCGACCAGGGCGTCGGCCGCGCCGTTGAAGACCACATGGCTGGGATTCTGTCCGAGCATGGTGTTCACAATATCGCGCAGCGCATGCACCGCGGTCTCGTAAGTGCGGTACTCGCCCGAAGGTTCGCGGTACACGTAAAAGTCCTGCTCGCCAATGAAGTAGGCGCGGTCATAACGGATAGGATTGCGGTTTTGATCAGTCAGTCCGGCGCGTGGGAGCACCATGATTGCGCCGTTCATTCCGGAGATGACGTGCCATGGGGTCATGACGCCGCCGGGGGCGCTGCAGCCCTGAACCCCACCAGGCGCGCAGCAGATGTAGACGAATACGCCTGGCCGGGTCGCCTTGAAACGGAGAACCGCTTCCTCGCCGGGCCCAACCCTGGTGAACTCGGCGCCACCCAGCGCGCCGGTAGCGGCATGGAAGTCGATATTGTGAATCATACTGTTGGTGCTGGGATTGACCAGAGTGACTTCCACGTAGTCGTCTTGATGTACGACGATCAATGGTCCGGGTATGGTGCCGCCGAAGGTCATGGCCCACACCTCGGTTTCTTCGTCGTCGATCTCGATCTTTTTCTCCTCGATAACCAGGCGCACCTGGACGACCTTGGGGCCGCCGGTGACTAATTGTCGTGTTCAGGAACGAACGGCGGTGCGACCATCTCTTGCACGACACGGGGCAGTTCATCGACCTCGGCCGTGATACCCAAAGGAGACGCGGCGGTAAGGGCGGCCCACGCAAGTGCGACCATTGTATTTCTCCTCATGTTACCTCCTCGGATTGATGGCTCTCATAGATAATCCTACTTACGTGTCCGTGTACCGTTCTTATTGAATACGCGCGTTAGAGATCTGCTGGATCGTTGGTATTGGGATCTTTGTCTTGAAGTCGTTTCATGAACCTTGCTAAATGGGTGTCCATACCCGCGATATGGTTCGTCAACCAGGACTTCATATGCGCTAATGCCTCTGACGAGAGCGATACATAATCTTCGCGGTACGCGGTCTGCAGAAGCCGGATCTCGTTGAGCAGGACCTTGTGCTGCAACCGGTGGTTTTCGTAGTTGGGATAGCCAAGCTTCAGCATTTTTCTTTCTTCCTCGGCGAAATGCGATTCCGTGCAGGAGACCAGGCGATCCAGTAGATAATGCAGCCGGAAGTGTTTTTCCCCGGCTTGGACACTGGCATGAATTTCGTTCAGCAAATCGAACATCATCCCGTGTTCTTCATCCAACCAGGACACATCGACTGCAAACTCGTCACGCCAATTCAAAAACGACATAAGATGAAGATAGTACACAAACTGGCTGGGAAAGTCGCAAACCTAATCTCCCGGCGCCCACAATAAGCCCCAGGCCTTGGCGATCAAAAACAATCGCCCCGAGAATTAATTATTCTCGGGGCGATAATGGATGATTATTTGGGACCGTTGAGACCAATGCGAATGGCTTATTGCGGACCACTCCGCAGAAAGGGGCGTGGCGCCGAGGGATATGCGCGAGCCGCAAACACATCCAACAATCGCCGCCAACCGCTTCTAAACTAGCAAGATCAACACAGTTCTCGCTTTGCTATCGGGGCCATACTCTGGCCTTGAACTTATACACGAAGCCGAGGGAGATGGTGTTGGGATCGGCGCCAGGCGCCCCGGCACCGACATTGTCACCGTGGCCGTAATCATTCGCACTAAAGGTGACGGTAGCATCGTTGTCGGTTTCTGCGTACGCGATGTAAACGGTCGCGTTGTCGGTGATGTGGTAGTCGTAACCGATGGCCCATTGGGTAGCATCGGACTCGCTAGGGGTCCCGCTTGTCTTGGTGACTTGGCCCTTGAGCGCCCCCTTGCCGATGTTGAAGCTCGCGCCTATGGTGAAACCATCACGGTCGTTGCCCGGTACGCCGCCGATATCCGATTCATCCTGATAACCACCGCCAACACTGAAATTGCCGGCGCTGTAACTCCCGGTCAGCGCAAATGCGGTGTGTTCATCAGGCATACCGGTCCCCTGGCTCATATAGGCGGCGCCGGCCTTCACACCGCCGGTGCCGTAGTCCGCCTTGACCACGTAGACCTTAGAATCGTCGACGCCTTCCTCGGGGGCATACGTAAGCGCCGCTTTGAATCCGCTGATGTCGGGGGTTGCGTAATGGATGGTGTTGTCGATGCGGCCAAATAGACCCGTACCGCCCCAGATGTTGCCAAGGTCGCCGACCTGGTCACCAAACAGATTGTAGTCGTAGACCCACTGGTTCAAACCGCCCAAACGGCCCAGGACCAGCTTGCCGAAGCCGCCCGACATTCCGACGAAGGCGTCCCGGGTCCGTGTGAACAGCTGACCGTCGCATGTAGTGCCGTCAGCCCCGCAGCCCCCGTTACCGTCATTTTCACCCCTTCCAGTGAGATCTACGCCGGTCTCATACTGAAATACAGCCATCAATCCATCAACTAGATCTTGATCGCCACTGACGCCAAGACGGGAAGAGTTGCTTGCCACGTACGTGCTGCTTTCGACGCCGTTGTCGGCGCCATCCACAGACATGTGGCCGACACCCGAAATGTCGAGATTTAGACCGTAAGCCCCTGGTGTTGCCAACAAACAGGCAACAAGAGAAACAGCGATTGAAGT